>JAJYLN010000027.1 GCA_021787665.1 bacterium | reverse complement strand
AGATGTACCTTGATATCGTATTTCGTGTGCGTCCCTGTACGATATTGTCGCATGCAACCACATTAGCACATTCTTCTCTTCGCCTAAAGGCGAGGGATTTCAACCATCCCCGAAGAGGACATTAAAATATCTTGACAATGTTATTATGGGACAATCACCTGAATCTGAAGACTGCAATCAAGATCAGGAAGGAATACCTTTTCTTCAGGGTAATGCTGATTTTTCTTGTATGAATCCCGTACCAAGCGTTTGGTGTGAACATCCGAATAAATTTTCAGAAAAGGATGATGTTCTTTTATCTGTAAGAGCGCCCGTTGGTGCCGTAAATATTGCTGACCAGACATATGGAATTGGACGAGGCCTTTGCTCTATAAGGCCAAAACATTCACATAAAAAATATTTGTATTATAAAACACTATGTTTAGCAGACGAATTAAATCGAATGGCAACCGGGTCTACATATAATGCAGTATCTGTTGAACAAGTAAATAATGTGCTTGTCCCAAATCCTGATAGCGAAGAGCAAGAAAACATCGCTACTTATCTCGATCGCAAGACCGAGCAAATTGATGATTTGATTGCCAAGAAAGAACCGATGATTGAACTCCTCAAGGAGGAGCGTACTGCTATTATTAATCAAGCTGTCACCAAAGGCCTCGACCTGCATGTTGAGATGAAAGATACAGGTATTGAATGGTTGGGCAAAATACCGAAACATTGGCAGATAAGGAAGTTAAAATATGTTTTAATCAGTAATAAAGGCTCATTAAAAACGGGGCCTTTTGGAAGTCAATTGAAACAGTCCGATATGCAAGGTTCAGATGTAAAGATTTATAATCAACGTTCAGTTATTGATAATGACTTTGATTCAAATGACTTATACATAAGCAATGATAAATTTGATGAACTGAGGGAGTTTGAGATTTTTCCAGATGACATTCTTTTAACTACAAGAGGAACGATCGGAAGGTGTGCAATTTTCCCCAAAAATAAAGATAGAGGTGTTTTACATCCTTGTTTGATAAGAATACAATTAAATCAAAATATCATTCTAAATAGGTTCACTCAATATTTCATTCAAGATGCCCAATCATTTTATGAAAGCGTCAAGTATATCAGTGATGCTACTACGATAAATGTGATTTATGGTGAGAAATTACGTGACGTAATTTTTGTGATACCTGATAGAAGCGAACAATATCGGATAGTTGATTTCCTTGATGACAAAACTGCACAGATTAGCGCACGAGTAATGAAAGAACAAAAAGTTATTGATCTATTAAAAGAATATCGAACAGCATTAATCTCGGAGGTTGTGACAGGTAAGATTGACGTAAGGAGTATGCGAAGTGAGCAGTATAATCAATGAAAAAGCTTTTGAAGATGCTATTGAACAGAGTCTTATTGAGCATGGTGGTTATGTTAAAGGGGATCCGGCGGATTTTGACCGGATTCTTGCACTTGATAAAACAGTCTTATTTAAATTCATTAAAGACACTCAGAAGGACACGTGGGATAGTTTGGTTGCTATTCACGGGGCTGAAGCAGAAAAGAAGTTTTTATATCGTCTGAATCAGGAATTGGATAACCGGGGTATGCTGGATTGTTTACGGCATGGAATAACCGATTATGGAAAGCATATTAAGCTCGCCTATTTTAAACCGGTCAGCAAACTAAACCCGGAAACCCAGAGGTTGTACGATAAGAATATCTTAACTGTTTATCGGCAGGTCCACTACAGCACAAAAGATGAAAGCTCTATTGATATGTTTTTATCGGTAAATGGGTTGCCGGTGGCCACAATTGAACTGAAGAATCCATTTACCGGTCAGGATGTGGATGACGCCAAACGGCAATATAAATATGACCGCGATGAGCAGGAACCTTTATTCCGATTTAAGAAACGTGCACTTGTGCATTTTGCAGTTGATACAGACGAAGTCTACATGACTACCCGTCTGCAGGGGAGTCAGACAAAATATTTGCCTTTCAATCTTGGCTTTAATAAAGGTGCCGGAAATCCGCCGAATCCTAATGGCCATAAGACAGCATATTTATGGGAAAAGATTTTGATAAAAGATAGCTGGATGGAGATATTGGCAAGATTTCTTCATCTTGAGGTGAAAGAGAAAACCTTCGAAGGTAAGACAATAAAGATAGAAACTATGCTCTTTCCCCGCTTTCACCAGTTGGATGTTGTAAGAAAGCTCGTCGATGATGCACGCAAAAACAAAACGAGGAAAAATTATCTGATACAGCACAGTGCCGGCAGCGGCAAAAGCAACTCGATTGCGTGGCTGGCTTATCACCTTGCAGATCTCCACGACGAGGCAGATAAACGCATTTTCGATTCAGTGATGATTATAACAGACAGGATTGTGCTTGATAAACAATTACAGGATACTATTTATCAGTTTGAACATAAGCCGGGTGTCGTAGAAAAAATCGATAAGGATTCAGCGCAATTGGCTCAAGCGCTCATCGGCGGGACAAATATTGTCATAACAACCCTGCAAAAATTTCCTTTTGTTTTAGATAAGATAAAAAATATACCCAAGAGGACATATGCTGTTATTGTGGACGAAGCACATAGCTCACAGACTGGAGAAACAACAAAGAAAATGCAGGCAGTACTTTCAGTGACAGATGCAAAACCTGAACGTGTCGAAACTGATGGAGAAGAGGATGTTGAAGACGAGATCCGCGAATCAATGCTCAAACGCGGGCCTCAACCTAATTTAAGCTTCTTTGGGTTTACAGCGACTCCAAAAGCAAAAACACTTGAATATTTTGGACAAAAGGATTTTTCCGGCATCCCTCAGCCATTCCACCTGTATTCTATGCGTCAGGCAATTGAGGAAGGCTTTATTCTTGATGTTTTACGGAACTATACGACCTACCAGACCTTCTTCCAGTTATCCAAGAAGATAGAAGATGATCCGAATATGAACAAGAAAAAGGCAGCAGTTGCAATTGCTCGCTTTATGACGCTTCACCCGTATAATCTGGCTCAGAAAACCGAGGTGATGATTGAACATTTCAGACAGGTGACAATGAAGAAGATCGGCGGCAAAGCAAAAGCAATGGTGGTTACGGCTTCACGCGAGCATGTCGTGAGATACAAACACGAGTTTGACCGCTATCTCAAAGAAAAAAACTATAATGATATAAAAGCTCTTGTTGCCTTTTCCGGAAAGGTTTTGCTGGATGGTGTACCTCCGGAATATACTGAGGTAGGCATGAACGGGTTTGGCGAAAAAGAGCTGCCGGGAAAATTTGCAACATCCGAATATCAAATTCTCCTGGTTGCAGAGAAATATCAGACCGGCTATGACGAGCCCCTTTTGCACACTATGTATGTAGACAAGAGGCTTGATGGAGTCAGGGCTGTTCAGACCTTGAGCCGCCTGAACAGAACATGTCCGGGGAAAGATGATACTTTTGTTCTGGATTTTGTGAATAAGCGGTATGATATTTTAGCGGCTTTTCAGCCCTACTACGAGCAGACACAATTAACTGATACAACAGACCCCAATAAGCTGTATGATCTCAAACACAAGTTGGATTCTTTCCAGATTGTCCAGCAATCTGATGTCGACATGTTTTGCACGGTATTTTTTAGGATCAAAGCGCTGCACACGACGCGGGAGCATGCACAATTAAATGCTCTTGTAGATGTGACGGTGGAAAGATATAAAGCTATAGAAAAAGAAGAATATAGAGAAGATTTTACCAATACGCTCGGTGTTTTTGTAAGATTGTATGCCTTTCTTACGCAAATCATACCTTTTCAAGACATTGGATTGGAGAAATTTTATACTTATTCTCGGTTGCTGCTGAAGAAACTGCCCGGACCTGATCGGAATGAGCGATACCGTATCGGAGATGAAGTTACTCTTGAGTATTATCGCCTACAGAAAATTGCCGAAGGTGGAATTTCCCTACAAAAGGATTCTGATGCGGTAATAAAACCGATTTCTGAGGCAGGGACAAGAAAAGATAAGGAAGAGTATGCAAGACTTTCTGAGATAATAAAGGTGTTAAATGATCGTTTTGGAACAGATTTTACAGAAGCCGACAAGCTGTTTTTTGACCAGATTGAAGAAGAAATGGTTTTAGACAAGAAACTTGGTATGCAGGCTAAAGTAAATACCATCGATAATTTCAAACTCGGCTTTGAAGATGTGTTTGTTGACAAGATTGTAGGTAGGATGGATCAGAATCAGGATATCTTTAATAAAATTATGGATGATAAAGCGTTTGCCGATATTGTAAAAGATTACCTGCTGAAACGTGTATATAACCGCCTTAATCAACCCGTCAGCTACGAAGAAGATGATCGACAAAGAGAGAGCAATTCATTTCTTAAAGATTTGATCCCTGACACAGATATGAAAGACAATTTTAAATATACGGCGTTTTTACCTGTATATTCATTACGGGCGGTTGCAACGGACTTTGGCAAGGAAGAACACGTTGAAATCCTTGGCTGGAAGAAAGTTGATAATAAGCGTCTGAATAAAGACATGTTTATTGCTCAGGTTGTCGGGAAATCTATGGAACCAACTATTCCCGACGGAAGTTTTTGTATCTTCCGTTTTGATCGTGGTGGTTCGCGAAATGGATTAGTCGTTATCGTTGAATCTCGTTTGGTTGCCGACCCTGAAACAAATCAAAAGTTCACGGTTAAGCGATACAAGAGTGAAAAAGAAAATGTTGATACCGATCAGTGGCGACACAAACGCATAATCCTTTCTCCGGATAATAAAGCATTTCATAACATTGTTTTAGAAAATGTAGGCAGTGATGATTTTAAAGTTGTTGCTGAACTCGTAGATGTTTTGAGTTGATGAAGGGAAGATAGGGAAAGCTTTCATGTTCATTCAAGGCACACTTCCCGTCAATGAATATCAATCCGTCACCTCCTGTATCCGGCGTACTGCTCAGCGTGATTCGGAAGATTTGGTCGAGAAAAACATTGTCAGGATTGTAGCCAAAAGTTCCACTGATCCGACGAAGCACGACGTTTTACTGTGACATGGTACTGTGACATACTGTATCAGAGCACTGTGACAAATGGAGAAATCGGGGTCGGACGAGAAGGCATTGAACACAATCCTGAGGACAGAAGGGAGGTACAACATTGTCTCATATACGATACAATAGATTCGTAATGGCCGCGCTGGGGTGGGTCATCTGGCTGATGACCTACCTCCTGTCTCTCACCGTCCGGTGCACCTCCGTGGGTAGCGACATGCTCGACGCCACCATGGCGAAAACGGCAGTGGTCACCGTGTTCTGGCACGGTGAATTCTTCATACTGCCGTACCTCCACAGGGGGAAAAAGGTAGCACTCATCGTCAGCCAGAGCAAGGACGGAGACCTATCCGAGGCAGTCAACAGGCACTACGGCTTCGCCAGCGTCAGGGGATCGAGTTCGCGTGGCGCCGAGGCGGCAGCGCTGGGCGTGCTGGACTTCATCAAGGGCGGCTACACGATAGCTATTACCGGTGACGGACCCCGCGGACCGCGCCACGAGCTCAAGCCCGGGCCGGTGTGGTTCGCGCAGAAAATGGACGTGCCCCTTATTCCGGTAACGATACGGTTCAGGCACTGCATCCAGTTACACTCATGGGACGAGTTCTGCATCCCGCTGCCCTTCACCCGGGCTGTCGTTATCTACGGGGAGCCGATCTTCATGCGCGGGATCCAGCGGAGGGAGGGGATACGCACCATACAGCAGCGCATGGAACAGCAAGAGCAGACGGCGCTGGCACTCCTACACGACCGGAAGCGACACGATATAGCTTGACCCAATGCCCAGCTCGCTGATCACGTCCAGCCGGCCGGCGTGGGCCTGGATGAGCCTCTTCGCCGTGAGCACCTCGACGTACAACTTCTCTTCTTCTTTCAGATGCGTAAAAGTCTGCTCGTCCGTTATGTTCTCGAAGACGGACGCAGCGGTGCCGCTCCCGGTGTTCGCGATGGTCAGGATCAGGTTCGCCTTGCCGTCCTCCCCATAGTTGGCCACGTCCACGCAGAGGACGTCCTTCTCGCGCCCCTCCTTTACGGCAAGGCTCAACAGGTTTATCAGTCCCTTGGTGAATTTCTCCCTGTCGATCTTTGCGATGGAGCGCGTGTGCCGATAGGAGCTGTAGATCGCGAGCCCCTGTTTGCTGGCAAAGGGTTCGATACTCTTGACACAGGATCGTATGATCGCGGCGACATCGAGGTCCTGGAGCTCCAGATTGAGGACGCCTGCCGTGAGCTGGTTTATGTCGAGCAGGGTATCGAGCGCGTTCATAAGGAGCCTGCTCGACTCCTTCGCCCGATCGGCCTGCGCATCCCCATCCTTAAGAATCTTCCCGTTGTGCAGGAGCCCGTACAGGGTATAGATGGGGTCCTTGAGCTCGTTTATCAACATCGAGGTTAGCTCGGACCTCTGTATGAGCAGGTGCTCCTCTACAGTCACATCGAGCATGTTGAGAATAACGCCCGTGTACTTCTCCGCGACCATGATGGCCGACACGCCGAGCTTCAGGAACCTCTTTTTTTCCTCCACATGGATTCGCACAGGCTCGCCGTCGTGTTTCACCTTCTCGATGCACTCGGTGATCCGGTTCCAGTTGTCCGCTGAGAAGATGTCCTTTATCGGTTTGCCGACAAGCTCCTCTACCGTTCCCCCGATGAACTTCAATGCCGACGGGTTGACATACACGATTCGGTATGTCGAGTCGGCGATGACGATGCCGCTGTCGACGAAGGCGAGCAGGGTCTTCATCTTTTTCAGGAGATCCATACCCACCGTAGCCATATCAGAACCCTATCACCCCGAGCCTCGCGAGCTTGCTGAGTCTCTTCATGGCATCGAACCGGTCGATGCCGCTGCACATCTGAATGACTTCCTCCGCTGTCGAGTAGCCGTCTACCCGCGACACGATATAGCCGTCGGCCTTGCCCAGGTTGTACTTGACGATGTCATGACTGCTGATGTTCAGCTTCGGGACCTTCTTGAAGCCGTCCAGCTCTTCGTAGTAGCCCCTGATGAGCTGGGCCTTCACCATGAAGAGGTACGCTACCAACTGTTTGTTGAACGTGGTGCCCTTCTGTGCGAGGTGCTCGAGGAACTCGTACGCAAGCTCGAACCTGCGGGCCTTCAGGAGGTCCCTGATATAGTTTATATTGATGAACTCCGCGTCCTTCGGATGCATGTCCACGGCAATCTCGCTCTGTCTGCTGAACCCGGCGGATTCTATGTAGTCGACGGCCTTCTGGTTGTTTGGCTCGATCTCCAGTACCTTGCGCCACACGGCGATCGCCTCCTCCGTTTTGCCCAGGCCGTACAGCTCGAGTCCGTCTTCCAATAATTTTTCTATCTCACCTGTACTCATTGATCTTTCAACTCTAGCTCCAGAGAGGTCATCCTGCTTCGCATGGACGCTATCTCGTCATTGGTCAGACCGCTCTTTGCCTCGAGCACCACGCTCTGCTCCGACCCGAGATCCGCGTCCTTCGCGGTCACCTGGAGAATGCCCTCGCCATTCATATCGAAGCTCACCTCTATGTTCGGAATGCCCTTCTTTGCGAGCCGTATCCCGCTCAGCACGAACTCCCCGAGAAGCTCCGTGTCCTTCGTGAGCTTCTCGTTACCCTGGTAAACCGAGATCCTCACGGCTTCCTGGTTGTCGTAGGTCGTGGTAAACTTGCGCTTCCGGGTAACCGGAATCGCGGTATTCCGGGGGACAATCTCCGTGAAGAAGCCTCCCTTGGTCTGGATGCCGAGCGACAGTGCCGTGATGTCGACAAGGATATTTGACGGCAGCGGCGATACGATATTGTATGCGTGTATCGAGGCACCCTCGGCAACGACCTCGTCCGGATTGATGCTCCGGTTCGGCTGTTTGCCGAAAAACTCCGTGACCCTGCGTATGACGAGCGGTGATCTCGTCTGTCCTCCCACCAGGATTACCTCGCTGATGTTCTCTTTCGCGATGTGCGCCCTATCGATAGCGCTCCTGCATATCTCCATGGTCCTCTCTATCATGGCGGAGGCCAGCTCTTCCAGCTTGCCGCGCGTCAGGACATGGGTGTAATGGACGGCGCCATGCGTCGTCTCGGTAAGGAATGGCAGCGATATGGTCACCTCGGACTGCACCGACAGATCGATCTTTGCCTGCTCCACAGCATCCCTCATCCTCTGTATGGCCATCATGTCCTGCCTCAGATCAACGCCGTTGGTCCTCAAGAACTCCTCGACGAGATGGTTCATAATGACCCCGTCGATGTCCTGCCCGCCCAGGTAGGTGTCGCCGGCCGTCGACAGTACCTCGTACACCCCTTCCCCGAGCTCAAGGATCGATATGTCGAATGTCCCGCCCCCGAGGTCGTACACTGCTATGAGCTCGCTTTTCCTACCCCTCTTGCTTGCGTACGCGATGGCAGAGGACGTCGGCTCGTTGATGATCCTGAGGACCTTCAGCCCCGCAATGGTCGCTGCATCTATGGTCGCCTGCCTCTGGCTTTCGTTAAAATATGCCGGTACTGTTATGCACGCTCCCTCGATGTCGTCCTCGAGAAACTTCTCCGCCATGCTCTTAGCTTCGAGCAGGATCGCGGCGCTTATCTCCGGCACGCTGAACTGCCTGCCGCCACACACGACCCGCACATCGCCATGAGGTCCGGACACGATCTCGTACGGCATCTTCTCTTTCGCGATCTTCACTTCCTCGGAGTCGTACCTCCTCCCGATGAGCCGCTTTGCAGCGAACACGGTACCCTTCGGGTTGGTAATGGACTGCCGCTTCGCCCTGACGCCGACGAGCAGCTTCTCGTCCGGGGTGACCGCGAGGTAGCTCGGTATGAGCCTGTTGCCCGTGGACGACGGTATCACGAACGGCTTTCCGCTCAACATAGCCGCAACGCAGGTATTCGTGGTGCCGAGGTCTATGCCGATTGTTTTGCCCATACTATTTCACCATGCCCTTCACCAGCCTCACTTCTGCCCTGATGTCGTCCGTCTTCACACCGAGCAGCATGAGCTGCTCATACTCGACCATCGAGCTCTTCAGGAGTCCGGCCTTCTTATATATCCTTGCCAGCAGGAGGTGATAGTCCGGGTTCTTCGGATCGCGCACGATCGCCTCTTGGCAGTACTTCGCCGCCTCCTTCAAGGAATGATTGAAGTCGTACATGACGAGCGCAATCTTATAGGCAACAAACTTCGGATCATCGCCAAGCTCCCGCGCAGCCCTGAGAAAGCCCAGGGCATCGTCCGGCTTATTGATCTCGATGCTGATGTCCGCCTTCTTCAGCAAATCCTCGTACCGGTCCCTCTTCATGTGCTCTTCGGCATCGTTCATCTTGCTGACATACTCTTTCTTGTAGGGATTATACGAGCTGGCGAGCTTGAAGTTGAGAAATGCGCCGGAATAGTCGCTCTTGAAGAGGGCCGCTTCGCCCATCTTGTAATAGGTCTCCGCTTTCTTCACGTTCTGTATTATCCCATCGTCTATCCTGCCCTTTGCCGCAGGCGGGCCGGTCATCGCGGGCTGCCGTGGAACGGCCCCGGCAGGCTTGCTCGCTATACCCTTACCGACCATGGGCATGCCGGGATTAGTCGGCTGCGCGTCGGTCCGGCCGGCCCCGGGCGGTGCACTGGCCTTCAACGTCTCGTATGCCTGCTGAATCTTCTTATAGAGGTCAGTCAGCAAACGTCTGTCTTCCGGAGACACCGATCGTGCGTAAGGGCTGTCCGGATGGAACATCTTTGTTTTTTCGAAGTACGCATCTTTTATACGGCCCAGGTCTGCGTCCTCCGGTACACCGAGCATGGTAAAGGGATCCGCATTCTCGTAGCTAAGGACGAGCTCCCGCATAGATTGATCCTGTGGTACGTGCTGAGCGGAGTTGCTGTTTTGGCGCCCGACCGCGCCGCTGCCTGCCAGCTTTTCTATGATCTTTTTGACGGAGGACAGCCCGAAGCCCGTTATCCTCGCAATCTCAGAAATGGATGTCATGCCGTCTATCATCGAGAGTACCTGCTTCTCCTGCTCGGTCAGGCCAGGTATGCTCTTCGCGTTCTTCGTTAGTTTGGGCACTTCTTCCATATCGTCATAGTATTTATATTCACCGGCGGTTTGTCAATCCCGAAAAAAATCCAGTGTTCATTATTCAACACCTGCAACGCCCCTGTTCCCCTCATCTCCCCTCTCATGACAAGCCTGTTCCCATGGACAGACTTACAGATTACTTACAGGTTCCGGATAACGGGGTCCTTCGACCCCTTGTCATCCCAGCACCACAGCACTATCTTATCCTAAAGGAGGTCCTTATGGAAACAAGATCTTCAGTGCCAGAAGAGGAGCTCCACCAGAAACCGGTGAGCAACAGGGAGTCGCTCAACCGCCTGGGCCGAGAGAAGAGTCCCTACCTGCTTCAGCACGCACACAATCCTGTCGATTGGTACCCGTGGGGTGAGGAGGCGTTCGAGAAAGCGAGGACAGAGGACAAGCCCGTCTTTCTTTCAATAGGCTATTCATCATGCCACTGGTGCCACGTCATGGAAGAGGAGTCCTTCAACGATCCGGACGTCGCAAAGGCCATGAACGCTGCCTTCGTGTGTGTCATCGTCGACAGGGAGGAGCGGCCGGATCTGGACAGCATCTTCATGGACGTCTGCCAGATGTTTACCGGCAGGGGCGGCTGGCCGCTGCACGTGATCCTGTCCCCGGACAAAAAGCCTTTCTTCGCGGCGACGTACATCCCGAAGGAGACCCGGTTCGGCGTGATCGGCATGATAGAGCTCTCCAGGATGATGATTGACTCGTGGCGGAACCAGCGCGGGAGACTCACCGAGTCTGCACAGCGATGCGTCGACAACCTGAGGCAGAGGACGCCCGGACGGAAAGGCAGGGAGCCGGACGTCGGTCTGCTCGACGCTGCCTATCGCGAGATCGAACAGAAGTTCGACTCGCTCAACGGCGGCTTCGGGAACACCCCCAAATTCCCGCTGGCGCATAGCCTGCTGTTTCTGCTGCGCTACTACAAGAGGAATGGGAACTTGAATGCTTTGCACATCGTGGAGAAAACCCTCCAGGCAATCAGAGATGGCGGCATATACGATCATGTTGGGTTCGGCCTCCACAGGTATGCGACGGATCCACAATGGGTCCTACCCCACTTCGAGAAGATGCTTTACGATCAGGCCATGCTCTCGATGGCGTACACCGAGGCATACCAGGCGACAGACAATGAGGAGTACCGGAGGACCGCAAAGGAGATACTCGCCTATGTCATGAGGGACATGACGTCGCCCAAGGGCGGTTTCTACACAGCCGAGGACGCGGACACCGGCGGTGAGGAGGGCAGGTTCTACCTGTGGACCTTGAAGGAGATCGAGGATGTGGTAGGAGCAGACAACCTTGACTTTATCAAGAAGGTATTCAACGTCGAGGAGGCCGGCAACTTCTTCGATCAGGCGAGTGGAAGCAAGACCGGTATGAACATGCTCTACACCGGAAGGCCTATCGTACGTATCGCGGCGGACATGCGTGTATCGGAACGTGAGATCCTGCACAGCATAGAGATCCTGAGGCAGAGGTTGTTTCTTGCACGGCAGGAGCGTACGCGCCCCCAGAGGGATGACAAGGTCCTAACCGACTGGAACGGACTCATGATAGCCGGCTTTGCCAAGGCCGCGACCGTGTTCGACGAGAGGGTCTACGCGGACACCGCGGCAAAGGCTGCTCATTTCATACTCAGTACAATGCGTAACAGTGATGGAAGGCTCTTCCATCGTTACAGGTATGGTGAAACAGCCATACCGGCATACCTCAACGACTATGCGTTCCTCATCTGGGGACTGGTAGAGCTCTACGAGGCGAAGTTCGATGCAAAGTTCCTCAAAATCGCGCTCGATCTGAACCGGGACATGATCGACCACTTCGCTGACCGCGAGAATGGCGGGTTCTATCTGACGCCGGACGACGGGGAGCATCTCCCGGTACGTCAGAAGGAGATACACGACAGCGCCGTACCTTCGGGCAACGCTGTTGCCGTGCTCAACCTGCTGAAGCTCTCCCGCATAACCGGGGACTCGGGACTGAAAAGGATCGCCCTCGAGGCGGCACGTGCGTTTTCAGCAGACATCGAGCGGTCGCCGTCTGCGTCCGCACAGATGCTGTGTGCCCTCGATTTTGCGATAGGCCCCTCGTACGAGGTGGTCATAACGGGCGACCGGAATTCCGTCGATACGGCGGCCATGCTCAGGGCGCTCCGGGACAGCTTTGTCCCGGATAAGATCGTACTGCTCCGCGACCCGAAAGAGCAGGATGGCATCACGGATATCGCCCCGCTCGTCCACTACCAGGTGAGCGTCGGGGGCCCGGCCACGGCTCACGTGTGTCAGGATTATCACTGTGAGCCTCCGACGACCAATCCGGACAGGATGCTCGAGCTGTTACAGAGCAAGAACCTGCACGTATAAATCAGGAAGGGCTTCCTCGCTGGAAGTCCTTCCGCCATGATTGCCCGGAGGACCGTATACCCATACTTATTGCAAACCGTAGCTCCTTGATCCTATGCTCTATGCTATGAGTCCGCTTATTGCTATCCTCTACTCGTTCCTGTTCGGCGTGCTCCATGGCATCCTGCCGGACGAACATACCTGGCCCATAACTTTCAGCTACGCGATTGGCACCGGCAGCGGCAAACAGGGTATGAAGGCCGGGCTCTATTTTTCGCTCGCGTTCGCGGTCCAGCGCGCACTGATGTCGGAGCTCTCGTATTTCGCACTCACGCCCTTCCTGATGATCATAAACCGGTACATCTACCTCGCCGTAGGGTTCGTGATGTTCATTGCGGGCGTGTTTGTGCTGAAGAGGAATGTCTACCCGCACCTGCATATATTCGGACACCACCATAAGGACGCGAGGGACATGGAGACGAGCACGAGGATACTCAGCACCGCATGCGAGGGGTGCGAGCCTCAGGCGAGCGCACCTCCGGTGAGATGGACGCTCATCCATGGGTTCGTGGCCGGGTTCGGGTTTGGCGGGTTCTCCCTGTTCATTATGACCGTCGCCGCACCGGCGATGCCGGGAGCATGGCTGGGGTTCGTGCCGGGGATCGTATTCGGCGTGGGAACGATGCTCATGCTCATGCTGATCGGCGCGCTGTTCGCCGTGTCGCTGAAATGGATGGGTTCCCTCACCCAGGACGATATCAGAAAGATCGGCAGCAAGACCGGTGGCCGTACCCTGTTCTTCGGGGGCCTGCTGTTCATGGGGGCAGGTCTGCTCGCCCTGATGGGCATCGAGATCGAGCTTCCGCTCGTGTCCAATTACACGCTCATTTCCGTGTTCATGGCCGGCGTGGCGATACCCGCTTTCGTGTACTCGTACCGACAGGTCCTGAAGACGAAAAAACAGAAGCAGCAGTAGGCCTGCAAGGCCTGGGTCTTGATAATACCCAGACCGGATAGTAACCTTTACATGAAGGAGCTGGTATGACGTATGCTGAGGAGCTATCAGGCTTCGTTATCCGGGCATCGTACAGGGAGCTTTCCGGGTCCGCAGTCACAGCGCTGAAGATACGGGCCCTCGATGCACTGGGGTGTGCCGTCGGCGCAATGGACGCAGGACCGATTGGAGCCATCGAAGAGCAGAACGCGGACTTCGGGGGCAGACCGGTGTGTACGACCATAGGCGGAGGTGCCACATCCCCGGACAGGGCGGCCCTTTACAACAGTGCGCTCGTCAGGTATCTCGACTTCAACGATAGCTATCTCGCAAAGGGGGAGACGTGCCATCCGAGCGATAACTTAGGCGCGGTGCTTGCTGCAACAGAGTACGCAGGAGAAGACGGGAAGGCCCTGCTCGTTTCCCTGGCGGTTGCATACCAGGTCCAGTGCAGACTGAGCGACGTGGCGCCGGTCCGGGCAAAGGGGTTCGACCACACCACGCAGGGCGCATACGCGGTCGCTGCCGGCGTTGCGAGGGCGCTGGGGCTGGACCGGGAGAAAACGGCCAACGCTATAGCGATAAGCGGCACAGCATTCAACGCACTCAGGGTCACACGCACCGGTACTCTCTCGAGCTGGAAGGGCCTTGCGTACCCAAACACGGCTTTCTGCGCCACACACGCCGTGTTCCTCGCCATGCGCGGCATCACCGGACCACCGGAGGTGTTCGAGGGAAACAAGGGGTTCATGGATGCTATCGCCGGCAGGTTTGCGATCGATTGGTCGAAAGAAAACCTCGAGCGGGTCACCATGACGATCGTGAAGCGCTACAATGCGGAGATACACTCCCAATCCACCCTCGAAGGGACCCTGGAGCTCGTGCAGGAGCACGGCCTCACTGCCGGCGACGTGGAATCGATAGAGGTCGAGACCTTCGATGTGGCGTACAACATCATCGGCGGCGGCGAGGAAGGTAACAAGTACCTGGTCGAAACAAAGGAACAGGCAGACCACAGCATACCGTATCTCGTTTCGGCGGCCCTGCTGGACCGGGAGGTCATGCCGGAGCAATACGTCCCGGAGCGCATACACCGTGGCGACATTCAGGCCCTTATGAGAAAGGTACGGGTGGCACCGTCCGAGAAGTACAGCAAGCTCTTTCCCGGGACGATGTCGTGCAGGGTCACGATCACGCTCAGGAACGGCACCACGCTCACCAGAGAGAAAACAGACTACGAGGGCTTCCATACGAAGCCGATGCGATGGGAGACCGTCTCGGAGAAGTTCATAAGGCTTTCTCAGGGGCATGCATCAGCATCGCTCCAGAAAGAGATAATCGATGCGATAGGCAGGCTTGAGTCCATCAAGGTCAGGGACCTCATGGGTCTGCTCTCGAAGGTCACAAAGAAAGGAGGATTATAACATGCAGAACACGGGTGATAGCGAAAGAGGGTTCCATTTTTTGAGGATGAACGATCTGCCGGGCAAACCGCGGAAGACGGCCGTGACAGAGATCAGGGGGCCGTACTACACACCCATGGGCAAGCGCTACCTCGAGGACGTCCTCGAAACGATGGGCAACTACGTGGATATCCTGAAGTTCGCTGGCGGGTCGTTCAGTCTCATGCCGAAGAAGGCCGTGAGGGATCTGATCGATACGTGCCACCGGTACGACGTCAAGGTCGATACCGGCGGATTCATGGAATACGTGGTCACGCAGGGGCCTGATGCGGTAGCGAAATACATAGAGGAGTGCAAGGACCTCGGGTTCGATATCATCGAGGTCTCGAGCGGGTTCATAACGATCCCTACGGACGACTGGCTCAGGATCATCGAGAAGGTGAAGAAGGCCGGACTCAGGCCTAAACCTGAGATTGGCATACAGTTCGGCGCCGGTGGAGCGACCACCGCGGAGGAGCTCGAGGCAGAAGGCACGCGCGACCCGGAACATGCGATCGAGCAGGCGAAAAGGTTCCTGGATGCCGGGGCATACATGATCATGATTGAATCCGAGGGCATCACCGAGAATGTGAAGACCTGGCGCACGGACGTCCCTCCGAAGTTCGTCAATGCGCTGGGCATCGAGCGCGTGATGTTCGAGGCAGCCGACCCGGAGGTCTTCGCGTGGTACATCAAAAACTACGGTGCAGAGGTCAACGTCTTCGTGGACCATAGCCAGATAGTCCAGCTCCAGTGCCTGCGGTCCGGGATCTGGGGCACGATGAGCCTTTGGGGGAGGGTCGTAACGTACAAGGACTGATCGCAGAAACAGCGAATGCCCCTGGCCCAAAAAACGATGAGGGATCTATTTCGCCGATAAGGAGGTACGTATGGAAGTAGTCAGAGATGGCGTGACGATATCCCTCGTGAGGGGAGATATCACCCTCGAGAAGACCGATGCGATAGTAAATGCGGCCAACTCCCGGCTCGCCGGGGGGGGAGGGGTAGACGGCGCCATCCACAGCGCCGGGGGGCCGATGATCATGGAAGAGTGCAGAAAGATCAAGGGGTGTCCCACCGGGAGCGCGGTCATCACGACAGGCGGCAGCCTGGCAACACGGTACGTCATCCATGCCGTGGGCCCGGTATATCGCGACGGCAGGCACGGCGAAGACGGCCTGCTCGCAGGGGCATACCGGGCGAGTCTCGATCTCGCGGTGAAAAAGGGGCTCACGAGCATCGCCTTCCCCTCAATAAGCACTGGCGCGTACGGCTACCCCATCGACAGGGCCGCCACGATCGCGCTCAGCACGGTGGCCGAATTCATCGGGGCAACCAGGGGCCTGTCGCTGGTACGGTTCGTCCTGTTCTCGGACAGCGACCTCAGGGTTTACGAGCAGGCACTGAAGAGGATATAAAGCCCCATCTTCCGTCACGTACATCCAACTATACCATTGACTTACGTTGTTACCCATGTATTATGGTAGGGAGGTTACATGCGGTTCAAGAACCTGCCCAAGACGCTGATCATGAGAAACCTGAAGGCAAAGGCACAGGACAGGAACAGAGCGCAGGTCAGCAAAACAAAGGGAAAAGCCCCTGCCCTGCATCATCAGGGTGGCTTCCCGAAATTCCCCCCTGCTAAGGGGAACTAAGGAGCACGCCCCGGTACCATGCCTTTCATCCTCGCGTACGACCTCGGTACCACGGGCAATAAGTCGTGCCTCTACAGGATAACTGAGCGGATCGAGCTCGTGGACTCGTACCTCGCGGAATACCCGCTCTATACGACCGGAGACGGCGGAGCCGAGCAGAGGGCAGACGACTGGTGGGGTGCTGTCTGTGGTTCGACCCGCGAGCTGCTCAAACGGACTTCCCTGGACCCATCCCTCATCAGAGGCATCGCCTTCTCCTCTCAGATGCAGGGCTCCGTTGTCGTCGACAGACAGGGCACTGCCCTGCGTAACCCCATGATATACATGGACCAGCGGTCCACGGCTCAGATCACGAAGTACCTGTACCACGGGTTCCCGCGGATCGAAAACTGGAACGCGTGGATCGGACTGAAGTCTCTCCTTATAACCGGCGGCCTTGCGGCAACCCCGAAAGACCCGCTCTGGAAATACCACTGGGTAAAGGACAACGAGCCGGAGCTGTTCTGCAAGGTCTACAAATGGCTCGACGTGAAAGACTACCTCACGCTCCGGTGCACCGGCAGGTATGGCATGACCTACGACTCTGCACACCTCACCTGGGTTTTCGATTCGCGCCCGGGCAGACTCAGATGGTCAAAGGAGCTGTGCAGAATCTTCGATGTCGATATGGACCATCTGCCGCCGGTCATACGGTCGACGGATATCATCGGCGGGCTGACCCGGCAGGCCGCAGACGAGATGGGGCTGATGCCGAACATACCGGTATTCGGCGGCGGAGGAGATACCTTCCTCACAGCGGTCGGTGCCGGCGCACTCGATCTGTACGATACGCACATCTATGTTGGGACGTCCGGCTGGGTCGCATCGAACATCGACAGGCGGACCGTCGACATCCGCAACTTTGTCGCATCCATACTCGGTGCGATACCGGGCGAGTACGTGTATACCGCGGAGCAGGAGACCTCGGGCCTATGCCTACAATGGGTGCGCGACCACCTCGCTCTTGACGAGATCGGCGTGTACCTCGGCACGAAACACACCGTGGACAGGACAGGGGAGTACGATAGCCTGTACGAGTTCCTCAACGAGCGCGTAGAACAGACCCCGCCCGGGGCCGGAGGACTCATATTCACGCCCTGGCTTCACGGGAACAGATCGCCCCGGGAGGACCCGTATGCACGCGGCATGTTCTTTAACCTGGGTCTTACCACAGGCAAGCGCCAGATGATCCGCTCGGTTCTCGAGGGCGTGGCGTTCCACAAGCGGTGGCTGCTCGAGGCCATCGAGAAAAAGATCCCGTACCGGGAAAGCGTCCGCTTTGTGGGCGGCGGCGCACGGTCCGCAGTATGGTGCCAGATCATGGCAGACGTCACGGGCAGACACATCGAGACCATAAAAAATGCACAGAACGCGGGCACGAACGGCGCGGCGATTATCTGCGCCGTGGGACTTGGATTGATTGGATCGTTCAAAGAGGCAAAATCGCTGGTACCGGTCGAAAAGATATTCAAGCCGCGGCACGAATACAAAACTATGTACGACAGGAGCTTTTCGGTGTTTAAAGAGCTTTACGAACAGAACAAAAAGTTGTTCAAAAGGATGAATACATAAACATGGAATATCAGGAGATTATCGACAGACTCAAGCGCATCGTTGACCTACCGATCCACCCCATACCGGAGGAGGCCCTGTCAAAGGTCAGGCAGCGGTACTACGCCCGGCACAGCAGATCAGCAGCCTTGTATACGAAGGCCAGGGAGATCATCCCGGGGGGCGTTGAGCATAACCTCAGCCTCGAGAAACCCTTCCCCATTACCATGGACAGGGCAAAGGGCTACCGCATGTGGGACATAGACGGCAACGAGTACGTGGATTACCTGATGAGCGGGGCACCGATTATACTCGGGCACCACTACGCCCCTCTTGACGACAAAATCATTGAACTCATCAGAGAGAAGGGGCCATCGACAGGCTGTACCTCGGAGTACGAGATACTCGCTGCACAGGAGATCATCAAGCACGTGCCGAACGTCGAGATGGTAAGGTTCCTGCAGTCCGGGACTGAGAGCGTGATGGCAGCGCTGAGGATAGCTCGGATCTACACCCAGAAAAACAAGATAATCAAGATCGGTGGCAGCTACCACGGATGGAGCGACCAGGTCGTGTACTCGCTCCACGTGCCCGGTGCAGGACCGCTTGAGGCCGCGGGCATACCGTCCGACTGCTTCAACGGCCTCGTGGACGTGTTTCCCAATGACTTCGAAGGCCTCCGAAAGGCATTCGAGGAAAACAGAGATCGGGGCGGCATCGCCGCGGTGATCGTGGAGCCGGTGGGCGGCGAATCCGGCACCCACCCGGTGCACCCGGGATGGAACAGGACGATACGGAAGCTCTGCGACGAGTACCGTGCCCTGCTGATCTTCGACGAGGTCGTGACGGGCTTCAGACTCGGGATGGGTGGCGCGCAAAAATACTTCAACGTCGATGCGGACATCGTCGTTTTCGGGAAGATCATTGCGCACGGATACCCGGCAGCCGGCGGCATCGGCGGCAGGAAGGACATCATGGCGCTATGCTCCGGCGTGGGCAGTATCGGCCAGAAGGCATACATCGGCGGAACCCTGTCGGCGAACCCGATATCCACGGCGGCCTGTTATTACGCACTCAGGCTCATGGAGGAGCATGACGCCGTCCGGAAGGCGGCAGACTTTGCGGACAGGCTGACGGAGCAGATGAACGACCTGTTCTCGACGAGGAAGGACCTGCCGTTCTTCGCGTTCAATTTCGGGCCGATCATCCACTATGAGACCACGGGCATGCTCGCGGTGAGCGTTAACCACCCGGATCCGCTCAACGAGATCATGACGCGGCGGCACACCGCGCAGGACTACCAGATGGTGATGATCGATCAGGGCATATTCACGCTCGCAGGATCGAGGATGTACACGTGCATGCAGCATGATCCGGAGGCTTTGGACAGAACCCTGAAGGCGTGGGAATACACGCTTTCGCTGATACCGGAATAACAAATCCTCCTCTTACGATACGATGGACCCTGGGCGTTATGATTTTAAGATTCAGGAGATGCTGTCGCAGGATGCAACTCCCGACCCAAGCCCCGCTTGGGTACCCCGCCCTTTTATGCAAGAGGGATAACGCAGACGTACCAGTGCGGGGTTGAAAGACGACAAAAAAAACAAGGAGATTACATGAGCAACTACGAACGCTATAAGCAGGAAGTCCTGAGGCACGGCCAGATGATGCTGTCGAAGGGCTATACCGTTGGCACGGGTGGGAACGTTTCCATCCGGGTCGAGGGAGAGGAGGCCCTTGTGATAACGCCCTCGAACAGGGACTACGGGGAGCTTGCGCCGGACGACATATGCGTCGTGGACTTCGGACTTACAACGATCGAGGGGAAGTATAGCCCCTCGAAGGAGACCGGGCTGCACATCGCCGTATACAGGCATAGACCTGACGCGAACGCGGTGATCCACTCCCACCCGATCTACACGAGCATCTTCGCCCTGATAAGCAGGCCCGTACCCGCGCTGTTTGACGAAGTCGTCATGAGCATCGGCAATGTCACCGACGTGGTCCCCTATGCACTATCCGGTTCGGACCAGCTCGTGGACAACGTCAGAGAGAAACTATCCAACAGATGCAACTGCTATATCCTCCAGAACCATGGCGCCTTGAGCATCGGCACGAGCATCGGAAGGGCATTCAGGAGTCTCGAGCTGATGGAAAAGTCATCGCAGATATACTATCACGCCCTCTTAACAGGGGAAAAGCCTACGACGCTGCCGTCCGACTTATCTGACCTCCTGTTCCAGTTACTGAAGGCGGAACAGGATCTTGAGATAGAGAAGAAAAGAAAAAGAGGGTAGCCCCCCTTAGCGGGCTATCGTTAGTACGACCCTTCTGTTCCGCCGGTATGTCGATTTCGTGTGGCCGAACTTTGTCGTCTCGCCCATCGGTCTCAGGACTATTTGTCGGGAGGACACGCCGTATTTCTCAAGGATCAGCTTTACCCATGTCGCCCGGTAGAAGGACAATTCCTTGTTGTAGGACTCCGAGCCGTTTGCGTCACTGTACCCTGCAATGACCACCCGTATATCCCCATGCGCGAGCAGGTAGTTTGCGACGTCTTTGAGCGATGTCTCGGCGCCCACGGATAGGATCGCCTGATTGCTCTTAAAGACAAGCGGTACTGAAGTCTCGATGATGTCTTTGCGGATTCTCATGGCCTTTACAGGGGCAGGAACGGCCGGTGCCGGCGTTACCATGGCAAGCTGCTCATTCTGCTCTTGTCCTTCCCCGGTTGGCGGTGCTACAGGCGTAGGTGCTTCAGCCTCCGGCTGCTGAGCTACCTCAGGTGCAGGTGCCGTGGGCTGTGGTGTAACGACCGGAGGAATACTCTCGGCGCTGGTCTGCGTATTTTCCGACGTCAAGGGCTGCTCGGACACGGACGGGCTCACCTGAGCAGCAGCTATCGGCTGCTCAGTAACTGCCGGGGACGTGACACTCATGCCCTCTCCCATGGGCGCCAGCCCCTCCGGGCCGGTCGTCGGACTCGCTGCAAGGGCCTCGGGTGCAAGCGCCTCAGGGGCTGCCGGGGCCGTGGCACTCATGCCCTCTCCCATGGGCGCCAGCCCCTCCGGGCCGGTCATCGGGCTCGCTGC
>JAJYLN010000001.1 GCA_021787665.1 bacterium | reverse complement strand
CGATCACCGATGAAGCGATACAGGAATATATCAAGCAGCAGGAAGGGGAGCAGGTTGCCGATGACAGTCAATTTCAAATTGACGGGTCTCCGAACCTACCGCCTTCAAGGCGGTAGTCATTCAGTTCGGTGCGCAGTATCTATGCTCTAAGAAAAAACTTATCACCTAGGTCTGTTGAGGATTGTCGGGCGGTTCTTGTCAGCAGCAATGAAGGATTTGCGCGAGCTGCATATGAATACGGCAAAAAATATGAGGAGTCTCGTGAAATATCGAGCGTAATCACGGACTTCAGTATAGCAAACATGGCGTGGTTGAAAGCTCCAATGGGTGCGCCATCGTTGCCGACAGTTGAGATACTCTCATTTTCTTATGCAGCACTTCAACCTTCTGTAGAATTACTTAGTAAGTATTTAGGTGAAATAGATAAATTAGAAAAACAGGGCAGAATTACTGAACGCGACCATCAACTTCTAAGGAGTAGCATACAGGCTCAAGAGGAAATGATGAGTTTAACTTTAGGAGAAGAAGCAGCCCTTACAGAAGAAACAATCACAGAAACACTGCGGCGCGTTTCAGAAGAAATAAAAAAAGAAGAGACTAATAAACTTATAATGGAGCAAGATAGGCATCTTAAAACACAAAATGAACTTGCTGCAGAGCGGACTAAAAGAGAACAGGTTCAAGAAAAGCTTTTCTGGCGATGTAATCAAAGAGCGAAGATATTGTCTTGGTTCATAACAACATTAATTTCCGGGTTATTATTAACTGGTTTGATTATTAGTGTTTTAGGGTTGAAGTCAAATTACCAATTCCTATGGTGGATATTTGCTGTGGGAAGTTTGCTGCTAATCATATTTACTATCAGCAACCTCATTTTGGGTACTACGGTCAAGTATTTACATCGAAGAATTAGGAGCAAACTCCTTACATGGTGTGTCAAACAAGAAGCAAAAGCTACTGGACTAGATTTAAGAAGCTTTCAATGACCTGGTATAACAAGAACTTAGTGGAATGATGAGTGAAAGTAAATGGGATAATAACATATAATCTCGGTCTTTTTTATACGATATAAAAAGTGATAATAAAATCACGATGAATATGGATCTTACTCAATCCGAGGTAGATAAACTTATCGCACTGGAAAAGCATAGATATGAATGACCACAATTTCGATCTTATCCCGCCGCATGGCGGGCAGAGAAAGCTGAAGAGCTTTCAGATTGCACAGTTGGTGTATGTCATTAAAAGGAAAACCGAATGAGTGCGGTTGCGGAATCCACGTTAGAGCAGGCTGCTTTAGATTGGTTCAAGGAGCTTGGGTATGGCATTAAATTCGGCCCTGAAATAGCAGCAGGGGAGCTATTCGCAGAGCGCACGGGTTATAGTGATGTCATCCTCGAAAACAGGCTCCGCTCTGCATTGGTAACCATCAATCCCCATATTCCTGCTGAAGCCATTGAAGATGCCGTGCGCAAGGTCACCCGCATCGGTGCGCCATCTCTCGTCCAATCCAATCATCTTTTCCATCGTATGCTGGTCAACGGGGTAGACGTGGAATATCGTGCAAATAATCGGGTGGTATATGATAAGGTCCGACTCGTTGATTTCGATGACCGAAACAACAATGACTGGCTTGTCGTCAATCAGTTCACGGTAATCGAAGGCCAGAACAACCGACGTCCTGATATCGTGCTCTTCATCAATGGCCTCCCCCTTGTTGTGATCGAATTAAAAAACCCTGCCGATGAAAACGCTACTATCTGGACAGCGTTCAGCCAGCTTCAGACCTATAAGCAGCAGATCCCTTCGCTCTTCACCTTCAATGAAGTGCTTGTTGTTTCAGACGGGCTTGAGGCGAGCTTCGGTTCACTGACCGCTGACCATGAGTGGTTTTTGCCGTGGAAAATTCTTGAAGGAGCGAACCCTGCTTCTGCTACTACCCTGCAACTGGAAATACTGATTAAAGGTATGTTCCATCATGATAGGTTACTACGCTATCTCAGGTATTTTATTGTTTTTGAAGAAGAAATCAGCGGATTGGTAAAAAAGCTGGCAGGCTACCATCAATACGCTGCTGTTAATCGTGCGGTACAGGAAACGGTCAGGGCTTCCCGTGCAAAGAATATCCCAATGCGTATCCTTGAAGCTGCAGAAGAAAACGGATTTTACAATGCAAAATCAGGAGGTATTCAAGGCGACCACAAGATAGGCGTTGTCTGGCATACGCAGGGAGCAGGAAAAAGCCTGACCATGGCATTCTATGCCGGTATGATTGTCCTTGAACCTGCAATGGAAAATCCGACCCTTGTGGTGATCACGGATCGAATCGATCTTGATGGTCAGCTCTTCGGCACATTCTCCAGATGCCATGAGCTCCTGCAGCAAAAACCAGTCCAGGCCGGGAACCGGACAGAATTACGCGAGCTTCTGGAAGTCGCCTCCGGGGGAATTGTCTTCACCACGATTCAGAAATTTCTGCCTGAGCAAAAAGGGGACAGCTTTCCCATGCTCTCCGACAGGCATAACATTGTCGTCATCGCTGATGAGGCACACAGAAGCCAGTATGATTTTATAGACGGATTTGCGCGGCATATGCGGGACGCCCTGCCGAATGCCTCGTTTATCGGCTTCACCGGGACGCCCATTGAACTGACGGACAAGAACACCCGGAACGTTTTTGGCGAATACATCAGTATCTACGATATTCAACGGGCAGTGCAGGATGGCGCCACTGTTAAAATCTATTATGAGGGCCGGCTTGCAAAGCTTGAATTGAGAGAGTCAGAGAAACCGCATCTCGATGAGGGATTCGATGAAATTACAGAACAGGAAGAACAATCCTATAAAGAAAAACTCAAATCCAAATGGGCACAGCTTGAGTCGGTTGTGGGCACGGAGAAACGTATCGGCCTTATAGCACAGGACATCGTGAATCACTTTGAAAGCCGCCTTGAAACTCTGGATGGAAAGGGCATGATCGTATGTATGAGCCGCAGAATCTGCATTGAGCTCTACAATGCCATCATCAAGCTGCGGCCACAGTGGCACAACGATGATGATGATAAAGGGTTTTTGAAGGTCATCATGACCGGCTCTGCCTCAGATCCACTGGACTGGCAACAACACATCAGGAACAAGCCCCGGCGAGATGCCTTGGCAAATAATTTCAAGAAGGTTGGGCATCCGTTCACGCTGGCCATCGTCCGGGACATGTGGCTCACGGGGTTCGATGCTCCGTCTTTGCATACCATGTATGTGGACAAACCCATGCGGGGACATACGCTGATGCAGGCCATTGCACGGGTCAACCGGGTCTTCAGAGATAAGCCCGGGGGTTTGGTCGTGGATTATCTGGGGCTTGCGGATTTCCTGCGGAAGGCACTTGCCAACTACACGGAAAGCGGCGGCACGGGCAAGACAGCCATCGATCAGGAAGAGGCTGTTGCCGTGATGATGGAAAAATACGAAGTATGCTGTGGATTGTTCCATGGATTCGACTGGGCGCACTGGATAACAGGCACGCCGGCCGAGCGCATCCAATTGCTGCCCATGGCACAGGAGCACATCCTGAGACAGGAGGATGGAAAGTCCAGGCTGCTTCACGCCGTAACTGAGCTCTCCCAGGCTTTTGCCCTTTCCGTCCCGCATAGCAAGGCAATTCAGATCAGGGATGATGTTTCCTTTTTTCAGGCAGTCAGATCCGTCCTCAATAAGACGGGCGCTCCGAGTCCAAAAGCGGAACAGGACATGGAACACGCAATCAGACAGCTTGTTTCCAGCGCAGTCGCATCCGATGGTGTTATCGACATTTTTGCAGCAGCAGGACTCAAGAAACCGGACATATCGATCCTCTCAGATGACTTTCTGGAAGAGGTCCGCGGTATGCCGCAGAGGAACCTTGCGGTTGAGCTCCTTCGCAAGCTCCTGAACGATGAGATCAAGGCATGGGCACTGAAAAACCTTGTTCAATCACGATCATTTGCTCAGATGCTGGAACGCGCCATACGTGCATACCAGAACAGGGCCATTGAGAGTTCCCAGGTCATTGAAGAACTGATCTCCCTTGCGAAAGAGATGCGGGAAGCAGGCCGACGCGGTGAAAAGCTCAACCTTACGGACGATGAAGTTGCATTCTACGATGCACTTGAGTCCAATGACAGTGCTGTGAAGGTGCTCGGAGACGAAACGTTGCGGACCATTGCGCGGGAACTCGTCGAGACCGTTCATAAAAACGTGACTATTGATTGGACGGTAAAGGAAAGCGTGAAAGCCAACCTACGGGTCATGGTCAAGCGTATCCTCAGAAAATACCACTATCCGCCGGACAAGCAGGAGAAGGCTACGTTAACGGTATTGCAGCAGGCAGAACTGCTGTGCGCAGACTGGGCAGCATAAAGACCCAGAAAGGGGAATTGGGGAAAACTGTATCGGAAACACCCCCTCTATACCTTTTCTGACAAGCAACCTGATCCGTGCTATATGCTTACCAAGGGGAGGAACCGTATCTATGAATAGACACAGACTCTTTATGAGCCTGCTCGAGGCATTCGTTCAAAAGCAGGACCTATCCGAGGATGTAAAGCAAAAGTCTGTTATGCATCTCGAAGCCTACCTGAAGGAAGCACCGATGCTTGCGCATTACGGCTTCTCGCTCCTTTTAAACCTGGTCGAGTATCTGCCCCTGTTCACCCGGGGGACAAGACTCTCGAAGATGGACATCGCAACAAGGTCGGAATACATTGCTGGTTTCAAGGGCAGGATAGGCGGTACTATTCTGATGGTGCTGAAGCTCTTCGTGACGCTGTCTTACTATTCCGTTGATGAAGTCGAGCGCAGGCTCGGCTTTGCACGACATTGCGGAGACATAAAGGGCAGGATAAAAAAGCCTGTATTTATAAATGGCGCCAGAGCAGACCATGACGTGAGCATCGATGCGGACGTCTGTGTTATAGGAAGCGGAGCAGGCGGGGCGGCTGCGGCAAACGCGGTCGCGACAGCAGGCATGAAAACAGTAATCCTTGAAGAAGGCGGATATTTTACGGGTGAGGATTTTAGCCAACAGCCTGTTGAAGCGCTGAGCACGCTGTACCGTGACCACGGGTTCACGACTTCCATCGGTACACCTCCTATTATCATACCACTCGGCAGGTCAGTCGGAGGCACGACGACCATAAACTCGGGTACGTGCTACAGACTGCCAGCATCGGTAATCAAGAACTGGCGGGAGCAGTACGGCATCGCATGGCTTACGGACGACGAGTATGCACGGCTGGCCTCATCGGTCGAAAAAGAGGTCCACGTCGAACCTGTTCCGGAGCGCATATTCGGCAGAAACAGCGGCCTTTTCAGGAAAGGCACGGAATCGCTCAAGCTTGCCGGCGCTCCCATACCGAGGAACGCCAACGAGTGTGATGGATGTGCTTTCTGCGTGTTCGGGTGCCCGAGGGACGCAAAATACGGCACCATGCTGAACTTTATTCCGGACGCGATTCGGCACGGGGCCGCGTTGTACTCGCGTACCAAGGCCGTCCGGCTCATCATAAGCCGCGGCAGGGTCGAGGGTGTCAGGGGTGTATTCATCGATGAACGCGGGAGGCCCCTGGGGAAGCGTATGACGGTCAGGACGAAATATGTGGTCGTGTCCGCGGGCGCAATCTATACGCCCGTTTTCCTGAGAAAGAGCGGGTTGAGACACCCGCGTATTGGCCGCAACCTTCATATCCACCCGGCAGCGCGCGTGTCGGCGCTGTTCGACGAGCGCGTGGAAGGGTGGGTCGGGGTGCCCCAGGGCTACAACGTCCACCACTATGTCGACGAGGGCATCTTTATCCAGGGCCAGTTCTTGCCCCCGGCCATACTATCGCAGTCGATCCCTTTTGCAGGCACCAGCCATACCAGGCTCATGGACCGGTACGCACATATGGGATCATTCGGCGCCCTTATCTCGGATACCGGCTCCGGCAGGGTGTCCCCGGGACCGGGCAGCCCCCTTATCTCCTATACGCTCTCGCCGGAGGACCAGGTCAAGATGGTAAAGGCCATCGCGATAACGGCCAAGATATGGTTTGCGGCGGGCGCAACAGAGGTACACACGCAGATCGCTACGATGCCCGTTCTCCGCAGGATGCAGGAGGCCGACGATATGCTCAGCGGCTTACCGGACAGGCTCCCCCCTGCGTGGTCGCTCGAACTCATGGCATTCCATCCGATGGGGACCGCGATGATGGGCAGCGATGACAGAATGGCGGTGGTAAAGCCGGACGGAGAGACCTATGAGGTAAAGGGACTCTATGTGGCGGACGCGTCCTTGTTTCCGACCTCCACGAGACTCAATCCTCAGATCACGATCATGAGTATGGCGGCGAAGATAGGCGAGGGGATCGGCAGGTAGTACCGTTATTTGTTTGCCGACTGGTAGGCAGCAATAGTGTCCGCGGGAGTGCTGCCCCTTACCAGGGTGCCGTCCCTGACCCAGGCGACGTCATCGCATAGCCTTTTCATCATCTCCATGCTGTGCGAGACGATAACCATCGTTTTGCCGCTGTTCTTGAATTCCATGATCTTTTCTATGCACTTCTTCTGGAACGACTCGTCTCCGACCGCGAGCACCTCGTCTATCAGCAGTATGTCAGGGTCGACGTTCACGGCAACGGAAAAGCCGAGACGCATATACATGCCTGTCGAATACGTCCTTACCGGCGCGTCTATGAACTCTTCGAGCTCCGCGAATGCGACAATCTGATCGAAACGCTTCTTGATCTCCTTTCTGGGGAGTCCCAGGATGATGCCGTTGATGAAGATGTTCTCCCTCCCGGTAAATTCCGGGTGGAACCCTGCGCCAATCTCTATCAGTGTCGAGACCCTGCCGTTGAGCGTTACCCTGCCTTTGTCGGGCTTATAGATGCCGGCGATCAGCTTGAGCAGGGTGCTCTTGCCTGAGCCGTTGTTGCCTATCATGCCGAAGACCGTGGACTTGTCAATCGACAGGCTTATATCGTGGAGTACCTCGAGTTGCTCTTTGTTCGGGTTTTTCTCGAACCAGTTGAAATGAACGAGTCGCTCCTTGAAGCTGGCGTAATTGCGCTTGAGGACATACTTCTTGAAATGTTTTTCGACGTGCTCGAGTACCACCGCCTCGTTCATATGAACTCCGGGAACGCCTCTTTCAACTTCTCGAAAATATAGACGCCGATCAGCAGGACAACGAAGGACCCGATCAGCAGGTACAGCAGGTGTAGCCAGTTCGGGTGTATGTTGTAATAGAATATCCATTGGTACGACCTGAAGAGTACGGTCATGGGATTTATGTAGAATATAAACTGGACCTTCTGGGGTACATGAGAAAGAGGATAGAGAATAGGTGTTACAAAGAAGCCGAGCATCAAAAAGTTCGTCACGATCTGCTGAAGGTCCCGGAAGTACACGTTGATTGCGGAGACCATGAGGGTCGCCCCCTGAGTGAGGATCAACTGGACAAGGATGACCGGCAGTATCGAGAAAAAGGTCAGGCCCAGTGGCATCTTCAGGACGATCAGGAACAGGAGCAGGAGGGGCAGGGTGAACAGGTAGTTCATCATATTGACGAGTACGGCGACGGTGGGCAGCACCTGCGGGGGGAAGAGGACCTTGGTTATAAGGCTCGAACCGTTCACGATGGAGCCGACGCCGTCGGTGAGCGCGGTCGAAAACCACGTCCATGGCAGCAGTCCGGCGAAAAGAAACACGGAGTAATTCTTGATGCCGATCTTCATGACAGTGCTGAAGACGAGCAGATACACGAGCATGAGAAGCAGGGGGTTCAGGAATGTCCAAAAAAATCCGAGCACAGACCCCCGATACCTGGCCTTCAATCCCCTTACAACCAGTGCGCTGACAAGCGCCCTGTACCTGTACAGGTCCCTGAAATGTTCGATGAGCCTTTTCATATACAGGAATATATTGATAGTATTGACGTTAATGTCAAGAACTTAGCTCTCTAATGAAAGAGAAAAAAAGGTTAAACGAAGCACGCAGGATGTTTTCTATAGCCTATTCCCGGAAATAACAAGATAACAGGGTAGCAAAAGGTGCCGCAAAGGTTAACCCGTTGTACCCCATGCCGTTAAACGTCTTGATGTCGGGGAACCGTGCCTATCGGCCCCATGATTATCCCAGAGCTATAGCGCCGTTTTTTACCGTGACCTTCACTGTGCTGCCGGGTAGCACGTGTCCTGACACGATCTCTTTCGCGAGCGGCGTCTCAATATCCAAGCTGATCGCCCTCTTCAACGGCCGCGCACCGTAAGCCGGGTCGTAGCCGGACTCCGCGATGTGTTTCTTCGCTGCATCGCTGAGCTCGATTGATATACCCCTGTCCTTCAGTCTCGCGGCAAGCCTCTGTACCTGGATGTCCACGATCTTCATCAGCTCCGGCTGTTCCAGCGCATGGAAAACGACGACCTCGTCCACCCTGTTGAGGAACTCCGGCCTGAAATGGCCCCTCAGCTCATCGAGCACGCGCTGCTTCATCTGCCCGTAGGAGGCATCGCTGCCGCCCAGGTACTCGAGTATGGACGTACTCCCGATGTTCGAAGTCATGATCACGATCGTGTTTTTGAAGTCCACGGTCCTCCCCTGTCCGTCCGTGAGCCTGCCGTCGTCGAGTATCTGCAGCAGGACATTGAACACATCGCCGTGTGCCTTTTCTATCTCGTCGAAGAGGATGACGCTGAAGGGCTTTCTCCTGACCGCCTCGGTAAGCTGGCCGCCCTCCTCGTACCCCACGTACCCGGGCGGCGCACCTATGAGCCGCGCGACGGTGTGCTTTTCCATATACTCGGACATGTCGAGTCTGATCATGTTGTTCTCGTTGTCGAAAATCGCCTCTGCCACGGCCCGTGCGAGCTCGGTCTTGCCGACGCCGGTGGGACCGAGGAATATAAAGCTCCCGATGGGCTTGTTGGGGTCCTTCATACCGGATCGTGCGCGTATGATGGCGTCCGCTACCGCCTGCACCGCCTCATCCTGTCCCACGACACGCCGATGGAGGACCTCGTCGAGGTGGAGCAGCTTCTGCGATTCGCCCTCGAGGAGTTTCGAGACGGGGATGCCGGTCCACCTGCTGACGACCTGTGCTATGTCCTCGTCGTCGACTTCCTCCTTCAGCAGCCTGTTCCCGCCTTCCTCCATCTTCCTGCCGAGCTTCTCGTACTTCTTCTCGAGTTCCGGCAGCTTCCCGTACTTCAGCTCCGCCACCCTGTTCAGGTCGTAGGCTCGCTCGGACCTTTCTATCTCGGTCTTTGTTGCCTCGATCTCCTCGCGCAGCTTCCTGACCTCGCTGATTACGGACTTCTCGGTCTGCCACTTCGCCTTCAGGACGTCCGCCCTCGACTTCATTTCGGAAAGCTCCTTCTCGAGCCTGCTGAGCCTGTTTTTGGAGCCGCTGTCGACCTCCTTTTTCAGCGCCTGCTGTTCGATCTCGAGCTGGAGCATCTTGCGTGTAATCTCGTCGAGCTCTGCCGGCATGCTGTCGATCTCGGTCCTCAGCTTCGCAGCGGCCTCGTCGACCAGGTCTATGGCCTTGTCCGGCAGGAACCGGTCGGATATGTATCTGTTGCTCAGCACCGCGGCGGCCACGAGCGCCGAGTCCTTTATCCGGACGCCGTGGTGGAGCTCGTAGCGTTCCTTCAGGCCCCTGAGTATGGATATCGTGTCCTCCACCGAGGGCTGGTGCACCAGCACCGGCTGGAACCGCCGCTCCAGGGCAGCGTCTTTCTCGATGTGCTTCTTGTATTCGTTCAGGGTCGTGGCCCCGATGCAGTGGAGCTCCCCGCGCGCGAGCATGGGCTTCAGAAGGTTGCTCGCGTCCATCGCGCCCTCCGCGGCCCCGGCGCCGACCACGGTATGGAGCTCGTCGATGAACAGGAGCACCTCGCCCCTGGACTCCTGGACCTCCCTGAGCACGGCCTTCAGCCGCTCCTCGAACTCGCCGCGGAACTTCGCGCCGGCCACGAGCGCACCCATATCGAGTGCCACGAGCTGCTTGCCCTTGAGGCTCTCCGGCACGTCTCCCTTGAGTATCCTCTGGGCAAGTCCCTCGACGATCGCGGTCTTGCCCACCCCGGGCTCTCCAATCAGGACCGGGTTGTTCTTCGTGCGCCGCGAGAGGATCTGGATCGTCCTTCTGATCTCCTCGTCCCTGCCGATGACCGGGTCGAGCTTGTCCTGTGCAGCGGCTTTCGTGAGGTCCCTGCCGTACTTCTCGAGTGCCTCGTACGTGGACTCCGGGGTCTGCGAGGTCACGCGCTGGCCGCCCCGTATCGAGGCGAGGGCCTTCATCACCCCGTCCTTCGTGATGCCGTGGTTGAGCAGGACCCCGGCGAGCGTGTCCGACCTGCCTCCCCCGAGCATCGCGAGCAGGACATGCTCCACGCTTATGAACTCGTCCTTCATGCCCCTGGCCTCGGTGGACGCCAGATCCAGCGTGTCGTTCAGCCTCGATGTGACGTAGAGCTGGTCGACGGCGCCGGAAGTGCCGGAGACCTTGGGCAGCCCGGCGAGATACCGCTCTATCTCCTCGCGCACGTCCTGTGCCGCGACGCCCATTTTCTCGAAGAGGTGCGGAATGAGCCCGTCCTCCTGATCGAGCATGGCGAGCATGACGTGCTCGTTGTCGACCTGCTGGTGCCTGTACCTCGACGCGATGCTCTGCGCGTCCATAAGGGCCTCCTGCGCTTTCTGGGTGAACTTGTTTATGTCCATAAAACCTCCTCGACTGAAGCCTGCACCCGGGCGTCCGCGGCAGGGCCTGTTTACTCCCCTCCGGACCGATTCCCGGGCTCATACCTATATACAATAAGCATGAATATAAGATTGTTAAGACAGGAATGCGACAATGTAAAAGGGACCATGCTTGTTGGGCGGACGCAACCACCGTTGCGTCGGAGTACTCTTGATAATGCGTAAGAAATAAGATGAACAGGAGGTGAAAATGCCGGTTGTAGTATTAACATCAAAAGGTCAGATGACGGTACCAAAGGTCTCTGTCATCGTGAGCACGCGGAACATCCGTATCCCTGACAAGGACATCATCCTGGACGCTTTGTTCCTTTTCGGCAGGAAAGCCGTGGACTACATCGACGCCTACAACGCCGTGTTCATGAAGCATAATAGCATCCACGAGGCTTGCTCCTATGATCGGGACTTTGATCTGATAGAAGGTATCAATAGAGAAGAACCGTAAACAAGGTCACTGTTTCTTTCTCGTGTCGATTGCAGCTCACCCGATCGTCAGCAGCAGCTTTCCCATGGTCGTACGGCCCTCCAGCTTCCGGTGTGCGTCAGCGGCACGGGCGAGCGGAAACACGGTGTCGATACGCACGGTCAACTCACCCTTCAACATCCACTGGAACAGCGCGTTCGCGCGTTCGAGGAGCTCTGTTCTGGTGGCGGTGTATTGGACCAGGGAGGGACGCGTGAGAAAAAGCCCGCCTTTCGTATTGAGGATCTGCAGATCGACAGGGGGCACCGGACCGGACGACTGGCCGTACAGCACCATGAGGCCGCGCGGCTGCAGGCAACCCAGGCCCTTCTCGAAGGTCGCGATCCCCACGCCGTCATACACGACAATGACACCTTTGCCGCCGGTCAAACGTCTCACTTCCGTTTCCCAGCCGGCCCTTGTATACAGGAGCACTTCATCCGCTCCGACTTGTTTCGCAAGCCGTGCTTTTTCTTCCGTCGATACCGTACCGATGACGCGCGCTCCGCGCCGTTTCGCGATCTGCACCAGGAGCAGTCCCACACCGCCCGCTGCCGCGTGAACCAGCGCGGTGTCCCCGGGCTTGAGCGAATACGTGCTGCACGCGAGATAATGCGCTGTCATGCCCTGCAGCATCACCGCAGCCGCGTGCCGGGTATCGATGCCGTCCGGTACCGGCACGAGCCTCCATGACGGAACGACCGCATATTCCGCGTATGATCCCGGCGCGGAGGTATACGCAACGCGGTCCCCGGGACGCACTTCCGTAACGCCGGGACCCACGGCGTCCACGACACCCGCTGCCTCCTGGCCGGGTGTGAACGGCGGCGTTACGGGATACAGGCCCTTGCGCTGGTAAATATCGATGAAATTGATGCCGCTCGCCTCGATCCTGACGCGGGCCTCGCCCTGTTTCGGCTCCGGCACCGCAACCTCATCGTAACTCAGGACTTCGGGACCGCCATACTTAGGTATACGGATGGCTTTCATCGGTCTATCTCCTTTCTCACGGGGTTTGTCCTCAGAATGTTTTATAAAAGAATAAATCGTCCCGCCCGATTAATCAAATGCAGAGGAACGTCGTCGCTACCTCCGATTTCATGGTTAGGGTTTAATGGAATATAACTCCCTGTGGTCTTGCCACAGGGTGACCATATAATTTCCTCTCCCTTGACCGGGGAGGATTCAGGTGGGGGTGAAAGTAAGGATTTGTTTTTCCCTTCCCTCAATCCCCTCCCGTAAGGGGAGGGGATGTGTTTTTGATTTTGATGCCAAAGCTATAATAAGTATAGTTATTGAACTATACTTGAACTCGTACATGTTGTTATTTAAAAAAGGAGTTTACCAAATGGATGAGTATATTAGGGCCGCGCAAAAACAAATTTTGAAGGTGTTCGCCATCTACAGCCGAAGTTTTGCATTAGCTGGAGGAACTGCGCTTGAGCTTTATTACCTGCATCATAGCTATTCGAAGGACCTCGGCTTCTTTTCGGCCCGCTATGACGTGAAAGAAATTGAAGATTTGGTCCTGGAATTTGGACGGAGCATAGAGAGTCGAACAACTTTAGAGAACGAGTTCACCATGCCGAATCATGCAAGGGTCCGTTTTTATACAGTTCCGGTTAAAGGGGCAGGCTACCCGTTAAAGATAAACTTTGTCGAAGACGTACTCATCGATGATCCTAAGATCGTGAAGATTGAGGGCACACCTGTTTATGATGTGGAGCATAGTTATTCTCAAAAAATCTTTGCGATAACAGGAACACATCTTGGTAGCACTTCCACAGGAGGGCAATCGATTACCGGCAGACGCGCAATGAGGGACATCGTAGACATGTACTTCTTGTCGAACCAGATTCGACCGCTGCATCAGTTCTTGAGAGGGCTTTCACCGGACCAGAAAAGAGGAATGGTCTTGTGGTATCGGAGTTACCCGCGGATGGAGTTAAGGCTCGGTTTATCGGACCTCGATCTCTACGGTGCAACGCTCGACGGCAGCAAGGTGATCTCATATTTAGACCACGAGATAAAGCTGTTTATGAAGGAGGAATTATTGTGAGCCACGATACATATTTCTGGGACTTACATGAAAAAGCTGTCGAAGAAACAAGGGACATACTCAGGGACATAGACCATCCTAAATTTCTTACGAGAATGTATGCGTTACTCTCGAGATGTGACAGTACCAAAGAGGTATTTCAGTTGATCGGTAAAGACAGGTTTTCTGAGGCCTGGCCAAAGGTGAGAAGATATTGGCTCAAGATATCCGAAGCGCAGGATTTCAGGGCATGGTGGGAAACAGTCTATGAGGAGTTGGTAAAGATTAAAAAGGGCCCATCGGGTACGCCTATGAAAGAATTATCAAATTGGGGAGGGTTCATCAGGGAAAGACGTATTCAGAAAGGGTGCAGTCAGTCGGATTTTGCAGAGAGGGTTACTATGAAGCAACCCGACATATCTGCAATCGAAAAAGGGAAAAAATATCACCATGGGAACATTTATAAAACTGTGTAAGGTGTTGGACCTTGATATGGTATTCATTGACAAAAAACGGTAATATCCACAATGGAACCAGAGGAAGCTTATCTATTCTCAGCTTCGTCCATGCCAGTCCTCCTCTATGAGTTGACGTATATCGTGTTTTGCCGGATAATTAAGAACATATCCTTGCGATAAGGAGAAAGAATGTTTGAAGAATTCGTTGCGATCAACAGCCGGGGCGCCGGGGCCATACGCGACTGGAAGAAAAGGACGGGCAGGAAGGTCGTCGCCGTGATGCCGGAGTACTTCCCGCCGGAGGTCATCACGGCACTCGGCGCGTGCCCGGTACGCTTCCGGGGCGCGCAGGTCCCCATCTCGAAGGCGGACACGTACCTCCAATCGTTCTCGTGCACGACGACGAGGACGATCCTCGAGCAGGCGCTCGACGGCGAAATGGACGAGGTCGACGCGTTCGTGTTCACCTCCATGTGCGACAACCAGCAGAACCTCGCGGAGGTCTTCAAGAGGCTGTTCCCCGGCAGGCCGGTGATAATCTTCATGATACCCTTCACGTCGCAGGTCCAGTCGCGCCGGGAGCGCCTGAAAGAGCAGCTCCACGCCGCCATAGCCGGGCTCGAGCAGGTAACGGGCAGCACCTTTACGCAGGGTGCCTTCGAGCAGGCGAAGGCCCTCCACGGGAAGCACGGCGCGCTCGTCGACAGGCTCTACGAGGTGAGAAGGCGCAATCCCGGGGCGGTGACTGCGCACGGGTTCTATTCCGCCCTGAAGGCGGGCTCGCACCTCCCGGTCGAGGAACATACCGACATGCTCGGCCCGTTGGTGTCACGGCTCGAGAAAGAGCCGGTGAGGCCGGCGGAGCACCGGATCATCATAGCCGGCATCACGCCGGAGCCCCTCGAGCTCACGAAGTTGTTCGACGAGCTGGGGCTGTATATCGTTGACGACGACATGACCAGCGGTGCCAGGCTCTATTCGAAAGGTGTTCTTGCGGGCACGGACGCCGCGGGCATCGATGCCTTCGTGTTCGGGGGCAGCCCGTGCTCCACCCTGTACGATCCCTCGAAGGACAGGGGTGCATACCTGGTCGGGAAGGCACGCGCCAGCAGGGCGGGCGTCGTGCTGTGGCAGATAAAGTTCTGCGAGCCCGAGGCGTTCGAGCGCCCGGACCTCACGGCGCGCCTGAAGCAGGGCGGCGTTCCGGTGATGAGCTTCGAGGTCGAGCTCCCGATGGCCGGTTTCGAGGGCATCAGGACGCGGCTGCAGGCATTTAAAGAGATCATGTAGGAGTTGGGAGGCAGCAATGACCAGGTTTCGTGTATCGGAGACAATGAAAGAGCTGATGGCCTCGTACTATCTCGAGGCCAAGAACGCTGCATACAACAATACCCCGGTGGCATGGATCACATCCGGGGGCCCGGTTGAGTTCCTGTACGCGATGGGCGTCATACCTGTGTATCCGGAGAACTACGCGCCCATGTGCGCCATAACGAGGGTGAGCAAGGACCTCATCGAGGTGAGCGAGGCCGCCGGGTACTCCCCGGACCTTTGTTCTTATGCGAAGACGGACATCGGCGCGGACATGACGCAGGGCGGTCCTATCATGGGCCTGCCGAAGCCGGACATGCTCATCGTGGGGACAAACATCTGTCATACGGTGGTGAAGTGGTTCGACGTTCACGCGAGGAAATACAACGTCCCGCTTTTCGTGATAGACATGCCGTACCTGCACGACGACATGACGGAGGATGCTATAGGCTATGTCGTGAGGCAGTTCGGGGCATTCAAGGGCTTCCTCTCCGCTGTCCTGAAAAGGCCCTTCAATGAAGACAGGTTCAGGGAGACGCTGTTTCTCGCTGCACAGGTGTCGGATCTGTGGGAAAAGGTGCTCTCGATGGGCAAGAAGAAGCCTTCGCCCCTGAACTCGTTCGACACCTTCATCCACCTCGCGCCCATCGTGACGCTGCGGGGCACGCAGCGGGCCGTAGATTACTATACGCAGTTCTATGCCGAGCTCGAGGAACTGGTGGCGCAGGGTTTTGGGTCCGTGCCGGACGAGGGCATCAGGCTGCTCTGGGACAACCTGCCCATATGGTACAAGATCAAGTATCTGTCGGAGTTCTTCGCGAAGCACCGGGCCGCGTTCGTGGTATCGACGTACACGAACTCGTGGGCAGCGATCCAGGGTAACATAAACACGGACCATGCGCTCGAGGAGCTCGCACGGGCCTACCTCTCGCCGTACATAAACAGGGGATTCAGGTACCGCATAGACTACCTGGTCAGGCTGATCGAAGAATTCTCGCTGGACGGCGTGGTCTTCCATTCAGACCGGAGCTGCAAGCCGTACTCAATCGGCCAGTACATCGTAAAGGAAGAGGTCACGAAGAGAACGGGCAAGCCGGGCCTCATCATAGAGGCGGATATGAACGACCCGAGGGCCTTTTCGGACGCGCAGTTCGAGACGAGGGCAGAGGCGTTCCTGGAGGGCTTCGAGCGGTGAGCTATTTTGCCGGCATCGACGTCGGCTCTCTGACGGCGAAGGCCGTGATCATAGACCGTGACAACAAGATACTCGGCTCGCACATACTCGGGATCGGTCAGGACAGCCTGAAGGCAGGCATGGACGCGTATGGTGAGGCCCTGAAAAAGGCCGGGCTGAAAAGGGAGGACGTGACATCGATCGTTTCGACAGGCTACAGCCGCAAGAGGTTCACAGAGGCAGCTATGCAGAAGACCGAGATAAGCTGCCATGCCAGAGGCATCGCCGCGGTGTTCCCGAGCGTGAGGACGCTGTTAGACGTGGGTGGTCAGGACAGCAAGTCGATGAAGGTAGGCGGAGAAGGCAGGGTGCTCGATTTCGCCATGAACGACAAGTGCGCTGCCGGCACCGGGAGGTTCGTGGACGTTATGGCAGCCGCCCTCAGCCTGACCTTGGACGGCCTGTCCGATGCGGCACTTTCGTTCAAGGAAGAACTGAGCCTCAGCTCGACATGTACCGTGTTCGGCGAGTCGGAAGTCGTGTCGCTCCTCTCGCAGGGACAGAGCGTGCCGGACATAGCGTGGGCGATCGTAAAGTCTATTGCAGACAGGCTCGTATCGCTGGTGAAGAGGGTCGGCATCGAACAGGACATAGCCATGAGCGGCGGTATGGCCAAAAACAGGGCGCTCGTGGCACGGCTCGAGGACAGAATAGGGTTCGACATCCTCGTGCCGCCGGAGCCCCAGCTCATGGGCGCCTTCGGCGCTGCTATCATCGCAAAGGGCAGGTAGCTCCAGGTAAAGTGTCTGATAACGCGATGAAAGGCCCCGCAGGACATGCTCAGGGATAATTTCATACAAGATAGGGAGCGGGCATGAAAAAGAGCTGTTCCCTGCGAGAATTGATCAGGCGCCTTTTCTTTCCGATCCCTCGATTCTCAAGCAATCGTTTTTTGCTTAAAACTCGAGCCCTGTGCCGAAACCGACATACGTGGTATTATGGTAGGGAAGATCCGTCAGGTTATGCCCTGCTTCGAGGTCGATCTCAATGTTTTGGGACAGGAGGTACTGCATGCCCGCATCGACAAACGACGTTATGCCCGTGCCCCGCATGATGTCTATCGTAGAATAACACTCCGCGTACAGTTGTAAGTTGCCTGTTATCCGGTTCAATTGGTCCGTGAGAACGATATCCATAGTGAGCATTGTTTCCTGCGCGGCATAAGCCGGACTGAACAAATGGGACAATCCGATCTGCAAACCCACACCGATGTCTTCGTTCACGTTATAGGCGAGTATGCCGTTAAGAGTAACGCCGGTACCGTTTGCACTGAAATAGCGGGAACCCGATGCAAACGTTACAGCGGTATCAGTGGCAATGCCCCATTTCTCTCCATACCCGAACTCATACTTGGCCCCGAGCCCCGCATCGTTATAGCCGTTCCGTATAGCCGTACGGTTAACCCTGTCGAGCGACTGATGAATATAGTTCGGAGGAAAGAGCTTTAACTCGATGTTATGACCCGCACCGTAGCGGATCTCAGGCTGGGGGAGCGTTGAAAGGGTCTGGAACTCATTGCCCGTTTCCATCTGATACGTATAACCAAGCTCTATGAAGGCCTTGTTCTTTTTTACAGAGCACACACTATCGCTGATCGTGGGGCGATCGAGCACGCTCAGCAGCGCGGTCGGACCTGCACACGAATCGACGGATGGAGCAGCCGGTGTCGTGTCTGAAACGGCTGCGGTCGCCGCCGGCTTCCCGATGCTGCTGTTGTTATCAGAGAGGATAATGTTCCGTCCTGCAACCGATGCATGTGCTGTCACTACTGCATACCCGTACCATACGAGCATGATGCCGCTCACGTAAACCCGTAATCGTACGCTCGGACTAAACCTTATACCGATCATGCAGGTATTCCGCGAGAGCGACCGCGTTGTTGTAGCGCTTATCTTTTGCTGCGTACAACAGGGTGATGGTGCCCTTACGTGCCCTTGTTATCACAGGATCGAGTAGGTCTCTGCCCCCGGCCAGGTTGTCCAGCTCTTTGAAATATCTCTGCCTGAATGCGTCCCATTTTTCGGGGTCATGGCTGAACCACGTTCGCAGATCGTCTCCGGGTGCGACCTGCCTCACCCACAGGTCGATCTTTGCCTTCTCCTTGTTTACTCCTCTTGGCCAGAGCCTGTCCACGAGTACGCGGGCACCGTCCTGTTTATCGGGAGTCTCATACACCCTTTTTATTTTTATCATATCGTCCTTTATGATGCTTGTGGCCCGTACAAGATCCGGGTATCTATAGCTTGTACCCGATCTTCCGCAGGAAGCCCTTTCTGTTACTTCTGTCTTCGGGCTTTTCCGCGCCTTTCGGCGGAAAGCCGTCTATGACGCCGATGACCCCGTTTCCTTGCTCCGTCTTCGCTACGACGACCTCAAGAGGGTTGGAGGTAGCACAGTAGATGCTGCATACCTCGGGACAGTTTTTTATGGGGTTCAGGACATTGATGGGATAGGCGTCCTTCAGAAGCACACAGAACACATGTCCTGCCCCGATCTCCTGGAGGTTCTTTACGCATGCATCTATGAGCTGCTTATCGTTGCCTTCGGTGCGTATCAGGCAGGGCCCGGAGGCCTCGGTAAAGGCCACACCGAACTTCGCCTGCGGCACGGTCGTTGTGATCGCCTCATACAGGTCCTCCGTGGTCTTGATAAAGTGCGTCTGTCCCAGTATCACATTGCAGTCTTCCGGTATGGTGATCGTTACGGCGCGTATGTCCATACTAAAGCCTCCCTTTCTCAGGCAGCATTATCGGGCAAGCGGACATGCGCGTCAACCATTACCTGAAACGGGGGGAAAGGGGCATCCGGCTCAGGGACAAGGACTCCGTCCGCCTCGCGCACATGATCGGCATGAGCCATGCGTTCGCCATTATCCTGACGGGCCGCAGCGTGTCGGGCGAAGAGGCACTCAGGAATGAGAGGCAGAACGATATAAAAAAGTTGAAAAAAATAAAAAGAACAAGATTGCCAAAATAAAAAAGTGCCTGTCCGATGCGGCACTGTCGTTCGAGGAAGAACCAAAACATTACATAAAAAGAAAAATGACCAGAAAGAAAAATCGTCGGATTCGGGTTGATCTTTTATCGGAGAAGATGTATGCAAGACGTATGAGCCGAAAGGGTTATCATCGGTATGCTTGACAGGAACAAGATAAGGAAAGACGCGGAGCGCTACCTTATGGACGGCAACTACGGGAAGGCGACCGAGGAGCTGGGCAAGCTGTGCGTGATAGAGACGAACGACCCGTGGGTGTGGAACTCGCTCGGCGAGTGCTTTGCTAACACCGGGGATACCGGGAAGGCGGTCAAGAACTTCCTGATGGCCTACAAGAAGTTCCTCCAGCAGAACGACCTGCAGTCGGCCCTTTCTGCGCTGGACCGCGTCCTGTCCCTGGACGCCGGGAACAAGGAGGCCGGGGAGAGCAGGGCGCGGCTGCTGACCAAGCTCTCCAAGGAAGACAACAAGCCTGTGAACAGCACCGCCAAGAATATCCCCATATTCTCCGAAATCGAAGAACACGAATTGAACGACATCCTGAAGATTGCGCGCGCCATCAGCTTCCCGGAGGGCAGGACCATCATAGAGGAGGGGAGCAAGGGTGACTCCATCTATTTCATCGTGTCCGGCATCGTCAGTGTGTCCAAGAAGGGCAAGGACGGGAAGGACCACGTGCTCGATACGCTCTCGGACGGCGATTTCTTCGGCGAGTTCGGGTTCTTTACCGGCGGCAAGAGGGCGGCGAGCATCTCGTCCGCGAGCGCCGTGGAGCTGTACGAGCTGAAGAAGCAGGACATGGAGGACGTCGCCCAAAAGCACCCGCATGTGTCCAAGGTGCTGGTGGACTTCTACAAGAAGAGGGTCCTCGACAACATCATAGCCATGACGCCCATCTTCAGCGAGCTGGACAAGACCGAGCGGATGGACATCGTCGAGAGGTTCGGGCTCTTGGTCATGGAGGCCGGCAAGACCGTCGTAAAGGAAGGCGATCCGGGCGACGCGATGTATGTGGTGAAGGACGGCCTGCTTCAGGTGAGCACCGTGGACAACGATGGCAGAGAGGTCGTACTCGCCCAGCTCGGGGAGGGTGACATATTCGGCGAGGTCGCGCTCATCATGGACAGGCCCCGGACGGCGACCGTGAAGGCCGCGAAGCAGAGCAGGCTCATGAAGCTCAACAAGGCGGACTTCCAGGAGATCGTCGGAAAATATGAGTCGGTAAAGAGGATAGTCATGCAGATAATAAATGACAGGGCCGCGGACACCGTACGGCACCTGTTCGGAACGGAATAGGGTGATGCATGGCAGCGGCGGTTTCCGAAAGCAAGCTCACAGAGCTGGAGTTTCTGAAGAGGCTCTTCTCCCTCTACGAGGTACTGTCACGGCAGAAGATCGAACTGCGGGTGACCGATAAGTTATACGGCGAGCTGCTCGGACTCGTGACCAAGGAACTCTCGTGCAAGGCCGGCAGCTTGTTTGTGGTGGACAAGGAGACAGGGTCTCCGACCTTTACCGCGGTCAGGGGCGGCGACGAGGGCCTCGTCGGGAAGAAGCTCGAGAAAGGCAACGGTATCGTGGGGAAGGTCGCGCAGACCGGGACCGCCTATCTGTCGCGGGATGTATCGAAGGACCGGACGTGGATGGCCGGGGTTAGCAAGGACAAGGATTTCTCGGTCATGGACATCCTCGCGTGTCCGATAAAGTACGGCGATGAGGTCATCGGCGTCGTGGAAGTGCTGAACAGGAAACGCGGCTCCTTCAACCGGAACGACATGAAAAAGCTCCAGGGCCTGACCCCGCATATAGCGGTGTTCATGAAGTACTTTATCGACGAGATTGAGCGACAGAGGTTCGTGGAGATGCAGACGAAGCTGTACGAGCTGTCCATGGTCCTCAACTCGAACCTCGATACGAAGGCCGTGGTGAGGGACGCAATGAACGCGATAGTCTCGCTCGTCAATGCCGACGTTGGATCGCTCATGCTCGTGGACAAGGAGAAACAGGAGCTGTTCTTCGAGGTCGCGCTCGGCGACAAGGAGAAGGTATTGAAGCAGATCAGGCTGAAGTTCGGACAGGGCGTGGCCGGCTGGGTCGCGCAGCAGCGGCAGCCGGTCATCGTGAACGACCCGGCGAACGATGCACGGTTCTACCGGAAGGCCGACGAGAAGACCGGATTTGTGACGAAGAACATCCTCTGTGTGCCGGTGCTGTCGAAGGGCGAGGTGATCGGCGTTATTCAGGCCCTGAACAGGAAGGAGGGACTGTTCACGGACCACGACCTCAGGTTTCTCGTGTCCCTGTCCGCGCAGATCGCGATAGCACTCGAGAACGCGAGTTTGCACGAGGAACTGAAGCGGACGTTCATCGAGGTCGTCGAGACGCTCGCCGAAGCGATCGAGAAGCGGGACCCCTACACCGGCGGCCACACGAAGCGCGTAGTAAAATACTCACTCATGATCGCCGACGAGATGGGTGTGCACGGGGACGAACGGGATCGGCTCAGGATGGCAGCGCTGCTCCACGATGTCGGCAAAATCGGTATCGACGACAGCGTGCTGCGCAAGCCGGCACGGCTCGACGAGGCCGAGTTCGAGAAGATGAAGGCACACCCCTCGATCGGGGCCGACATGCTCGGCAAAATCTCGCAGATCAGCACTATCATCCCCGGCATTCTGTACCATCATGAATGGTACAACGGAAAGGGCTACCCGGACGGCATCTCCGGGGAAAGGTTGCCCCAAATCGCGAAGATAATCTCGATTGCGGACACCTACGATGCAATGACGACGGACAGGCCGTATCGGAAAGGCCTTACCCATGAGTTTGCCATTGCAGAGCTGAGGAAGTTCTCCGGCACTCAGTTCGATCCGGCAATCGTGGAAGTGTTTATCGGTGCGTTTGAAAAGACGAAGACGAAGGGCTAAAGGAGTGAAACGATGAAGAGGGGCATGCGAGAAGCCATCATCGGGAACCCAGTCATACTCCAGGGAATGCTCTATCTGGTCCTGAAGCTCATGTCCCTGAAGTTTGTGCTCAACGCAACGTTCAGACGGCTCATCAAGAACGAGTACGGCACGTTCGACAGGACCATAGCCTTGCAGACCAGGGACAAGTCCATAAAGCTGTACGTCGTGTTCCATGACGGGAGGATGACCGTGCGGAGGGGAGTGCCCGCGCATGCGGATGTGACGATCGTCTACAGGAGCCCGCAGGTGATACGCGAGTTTGCGACGCTCTCGCCGGAGGAGATGCTGAACTATCTTCTTACCAATAAGCTGACGTTCAGGGGCAACCTCAGCCATCTCTCGAGGTTCGCCTACATCCTGAACAACTTCGCGCCCGGCAAGAAGGGCAGGCCTGTGAAGGACGGTGCTGCCCCTGCAGCCGGGGGGCACGCCCCCGCTGTACGGACCGGCCTGATTTCGAGGAGAGGTGAGTTGCGGTCCACGCCCGGCGACCGGGTAAAATATCTCAGGGAGCCGTACCTCCAGGCGTACACGATCGGCGATTTCCCGGGCCTCCGGGCACAGCGGGAGCTGCACTTCACGGCAAGGCCGTGCGTATGCGCGGAGCGCGCACGACTGATCACACAGTACTTCCTGGACACGGGCTTCGAGTATGACCGCTCCGGCAACAGGCGGCAGCCGGTGCTCAGACAGGCTCAGGCCCTCAAGTACCTCCTCACGAACAAGCGGCCCATCATCAGGGAGAACAGCATGATCGCCGGCACCACGACATCGAGGGACGTCGGCGTGATAATCTATCCGGAGGGCCACGGTATCACGCTCTGGCCGGAGCTGAGGACTGTTTCGGGACGGAAACTCCAGCCCTACGACATAGAGGAGGAGGACCGGGAGATCCTCGATAAACAGGTTTTCCCGTTCTGGTCCGATCGCAACGTCAGGGAATATGCAAGGCTGTCGAACAACTTTCCCCGGTATCAGGAGCTGGACGAAAGGTTCGTCCTGTACTTCATGTGGAAGACTGTAGCGCTATCGCACACGGTCGCTGATTTCCCGAGGCTGCTTGCCCACGGTGTCATGCCCATCATCGAGGACGCCGCGAGAAGGAAAGAGGAGGCGCAGGACGAGCAGAAGCGGGGTTTCTACAGCGCGATTGAGACGGCGCTCCGTGGCGTCCTGATCTATGCGGAGCACCTGGAGCAGGAGGCACAGAGGCTCGCGGTACAAGCCGGTAACGCCGATCGCTACCGTCGGCTCGCGGACATGCTCCACCGGGTCCCGGCGCACGGAGCGCGGAACCTCGACGAGGCGGTACAGTCTCTCTGGATATTCTGGGTCGCTCTGCATAATGAGAGTACCAATGCCGGGCTATCGCTCGGACACCTCGATCGGTGGCTGCAGCCCTACTTCGAGTCGGACATGGAGAGGCTCAGTCCCGGCAAGGAGCAGGAGGCTTATGTGTTCCATGCGCTGGAGCTGATCGGCAACTTCTTTTTCAGGTGCCAGGACCACCTGCCCCTCGTCGCGGACGTGGGAAACAAGCTGTTCGGCGGCTCGTCGTCGGACCAGGCGATCACGCTCGGCGGGGTAGACCGCAGCGGGAAGAGCGCGGTGTGCGACATGACCTACATCTTCCTCAAGGTCACCGAGATGCTGACGGTCCGTGACCCCAATATGAACGCACGCTACCACCCCGGCGTGAACTCAGACGAGTACCTGAGAAGGCTCGTGGAGGTGAACATGGTAACGTCTGCAACGCCATCGATCCATAACGATGCCGCCATGATACAGTCGTTGAAGAGCGTCGGCTTCAGGGAGGAAGACGCACGGGAATGGTGCGCGACGGGCTGCGTGGAGCCGACCATACCCGGCCGGCACTTCGGACACACGAACAGCATGATGTTCAATATGGTGGCCGCGCTCGAGATGGCCCTCAATGACGGCGTACATCCCCTGATGGACGAGCAGATCGGGCCGAAGACCGGATCCATCATGGAGGGCGCATTTGCGGCATTCGAAGATTTCTACCGTGCCTTCGAGCGGCAACTCCGCTTTCTCGCATACCAGACGATAGACTACAACAACAGCCTCGGTCTTGCGCACCAGGACATCAGGCCGACGCCGATACTTTCGTCCCTGTTCGAGGGCCCCCTTGACAGGGCGAAGGACCTGACCGAGGGGGGCGCTCTCTATAACACCTCCGGTGTTGCCTGCATAGGTCTGACGGACATCGTGGACAGCCTCATGACGATCAAGAAACTCGTGTACGACGAGAAAAGGACGGATTTCGCGACCCTTCGCAAGGCCGTCGATGCCAACTTCGAGGGATACGAGAAGCTCCATACGATGATACGGAACCGGGTCGCGAAGTTCGGATCTGATGAACGGGAGGTCAACCTGCTGGCACAACGCGTCATCGATACGGTATTCGATATATTCTACACCAGGACGAACTACCGGGGGGGGCACTACCTTGTCGGTTTCTGGAGCATGTCGAACCACGTGGCGTTCGGCACCTTGTCCGGCGCGCTCCCGAGCGGGAGGCTGCGGTACAAGCCGTTCACGCCCGGCCTGACCCCGGAGAACGTCAGGGGTGTGGATCTGCTCTCGAGTATACGGACGATAGCAGGACTGAGGCCGGAGAGAATGCCCAACAACATAGCGTTCAACGTCAAGGTGGCCCCGGATTCGAGGGACACGCACGAGGAGACAGTCAACCAGATCACGGCCTACGCGAAGTCCTACTTCGAGCTCGGCGGGATGCAGATGCAGTTCAATATCGTGACGACGGAGACGCTCAGGGACGCGATGGAGCACCCGGAGAACTACCGGAACCTCCTCGTGAGGGTGTCCGGCTACAATGCATACTTCGTGGAACTCGATCGCGACCTCCAGCTCGAGATCATCAGCAGGCAGCAGATGAGGGTGTGATGCAGAAAAGAAGAGGGAAATTATTGGAGTGATCGGATGATCGAAAGTCGGGCTCTGATAGTGGATCTCAAGAGAAACTCTCTCGACGACGGTCCCGGCATACGCACGCTCGTCTTTTTCAAGGGGTGTCCGCTCAGGTGCGTCTGGTGCCACAACCCGGAGACCAAGCATGCGTACCAGGAACTGATGTTCGATGCGAAGGTGTGTATCTCCTGCGGAGACTGTGTCAAAGCCTGCACCAGGGGAGCGATCGCGCTGTCCGACCCCAAGAGGATCGACCGACAGAAGTGTACGAGGTGCATGGAGTGCATCGAAACCTGTCCATCAGGCGCCCTCAAACTGGCTGGCCGGCCCTGGATGGCGGACGAGCTGTTTTCCGAGATCATGAGGGATGAGCCCTTCTATCGGCACTCTTCAGGCGGGGTGACCTTCTCCGGAGGAGAGCCCACAGTGTACCTGCACTTCCTGTCCGGACTGTCGGCCAGGCTGAAAGCGGCAGACATCCACCTGAATATCGAGACATGCGGGCTGTATGATCACGAGCTGTTCGAAAGGCACCTGCTGCCCAACCTCGACATGGTGTTCTTCGATATAAAGTTCATAGACCCGTTCCTGCACAAAAAGTACACGGGCAGGGACAACGGGGTTATTCTCGATAACTTTTTGAGGCTGCTCGGCGATGGCCGGATCGATGTGACGGTGCGCGTACCTCTTGTCCCCGGCATAACGGCGACGGGAAAGAACCTGTCGGCTATAGCAGAGTTCCTGGCCGGACACGGTATCGGAAAAATCGAGTTACTCTCGTACAACCCTCTCTGGACGGGTAAGGCAGCAGGCCTGGGGCATACCTTGGAATACGAAAGGAAGGTGTTCATGGAAAGAGAAGAGGAGGACAGGGTACGACGGACCTTCAAGGACTTCGATATCGGAAAGTATTGACTATGGGAGACAACTCATTAGTTTATAGATGTACTATCTCGTGTGTCTCTTGACATTAAGGTAACATGTTGATAAAACAAACATTATTAAAACGAGGGTGTGATGTCTCAAACAAAAAAGCGAAACAGGTACAAAAAAATGGATGAGAAAGAAGAGATTCAAAAGGACAGAGATCCCGCCGAGGAAGGGCAGACAGAAGCAGGTACTGCTGGGCGGGGTCCCGATGCAGACGAACAGTCGTCCCCAGAAACGGACGAGCAGGCCGGTGTAGGACCTCAGCATGCCGGCGGGACCGGGGCTGCCGGGACGGAAGAACAGCCCTTCGGAGAAGAGGTGCCGGTGCCGGGACCATCCGAGATAGGCGAGTTGAAGGACCAGGCCGAGCAGTTGTCCAAAGAGTCGGCCCTGTACAAGGACAAATGGTTGAGGGCCGAAGCAGAGATGGACAACTACAAGAAGCGTATTCACAAGGACCGGGTCGAGCAGCTGAAATATGGATACGAGACCCTGATACGAGAGCTCCTGCCCGTCATGGACAATCTTGAGCGTGCCATTGAATACTCGAAGAAGCACTCGCAGAAGGACAGCCTCTCCGAGGGGGTCGAACTCACGTTCAAAATGCTGAAGAGGGTCATGGAGAGCTTTGGCGTCAGTGCTGTCGAGACGGTGGGAAAGCCGTTCGATCCGAACTTTCACGAGGGGCTCGGTGTTGAGGAGTCGGACCGGTACGATGACAATATCATCGTGAGAGAGGTCGAGAAGGGATACCTCTACCATGACCGGCTTCTCAGGCCGGCAAAGGTCATCGTGGGCAAGAAGTCGTTGACGGAAAAGGTGAGTGAGTAATCCGTGGCCGGTTCTTTCAATGAGATCAGAGGGGTAATATCATACTCATGATGGGTCGGGACGCATGGGCAAGACGATAGGAATCGATCTCGGCACATCGTATTCCTGTGTCGCTTATATGGAAGGTGACACCCCTGTTATCATACCGAACGCAGAGGGGGGGAGAACGACCCCTTCTATGGTAGCACTGAACGACAAGGCCGCGCTGCTCGTCGGCAATCTCGCAAAGAGGCAGGCGGTCACAAACGCGGAGAACACGGTGTTCGCCGTAAAAAGGCTCATCGGCAGAAAGTGCGACTCTCCGGAGGTTGAGCAGACGGCAAAGATAGTATCGTACAAGATCGTCCCCGCCGACAATAACGACGCATGGGTGGAGATTGGCGGGAAAAAGATCAGCCCGTCCGAAATATCCGCCTACATCCTCTCGAGGATGAAGGAGTATGCGGAGGACTTCCTCGGCGAGAAGATAGAGGATGCCGTTATCACCGTTCCCGCCTACTTCAACGACAGCCAGCGTCAGGCGACCAAGGACGCGGGCAGGATTGCTGGACTCAACGTCCTCAGGATCATAAACGAGCCGACCGCTGCTTCGCTCGCCTACGGGCTCAATAAGGACCAGAACATCAGAATCGCCGTGTTCGACCTCGGGGGAGGTACGTTCGATATATCCATATTGGAATTGAATGAGGGCGTGTTCGAGGTGCTCGCTACCAACGGCAATACGTTTCTGGGGGGTGAGGACTTCGACAGGCTTTTGTCGGACTGGCTTGTGGGGGACTTCAAGCAGCAGGTGGGCATCGATATCCGCGGAGACAAGATGGCCATGCAGCGGGTGAAGGACGCGGCGGAGAAGGCAAAGATGGAGCTCTCGACCTTGAAGGAGACCGAGATTAACCTCCCGTTCATCGCGGCTGATGCATCGGGCCCGAAGCATCTCACGAAGACGGTAACCAGAAGCCAGCTCGAGTCGCTCGTCCACGATCTGCTCGATAAACTCGTCGAGCCTTGCGAGCTTGCGCTGAAGGACGCTTCCCTGAAGAAAGAAGACATCAACAACGTGATACTCGTGGGCGGGATGACGAGGATGCCTGCTGTCGTGAAGAAGGCCGAGGAGATATTCTCGCGTCCGCCGGTAAAAGAGGTGAACCCCGACGAGGTGGTGGCGATGGGTGCGGCCATCCAGGGCGCAGTCCTCAAGGGTACCGTGAAGGACGTCATCCTCCTCGACGTGACCCCCCTTTCACTCGGGGTCGAGACGCAGGGAGGGGTCTTTACGAAGATCCTGCCGCGCAACACGACCATACCGACGAGAAAAACGATGACGTTCTCGACGACCGAGGACGATCAGGATTTTGTCAACATCCACGTTCTGCAGGGTGAGCGTGAGCTTGCGAAGGACAACCAGAGCCTCGCGAAGTTTCAGCTCATCGGTATACCGCCGGCACCGCGGGGGGTACCCCAGATCGAGGTGACCTTCGATATCGACGCAAACGGTATCATGCATGTGAAGGCGAAGGACCGGGGGACCGGCAGGGAGCAGAAGATTAAGATCACGGCGAGCAGCGGGCTGTCGGAGGAACAGATAAACGGGATCATAAGCGATGCGAAGCAGCACGAAGAGGACGACAAGAAGAGGAAGCGGCTCGTGGACCTGAGGAACAGGGCGGATGGCCTCATCTATGCCACGGCACGCTCGCTCGGCGAGTACAAGGACCTGCTCACGCAGGAGGACTATAACAGTATCGTCACAGCGATGGACGACCTGAAGAACAAGCGTAATACCGACGACACCGACATACTCGAGGGCACGCTGAATACCCTCAGTACGTTCTCGCACAAGATAACGGAGATACTCTACCAGAAGGCCGAGTCCGAGGGAAAGAAGACATAGATGAGCCGCGATTACTACGAGGTGCTCGGCGTACCGAAGGGCGCCACGGAAGCCGAGATAAAGAAAGCGTATCGAAAGCTGGCGCTCGAGCACCACCCAGACAGAACCCAGGGAGACAAGGTCTCCGAGGAAAAATTCAAGGAGATAAACGAGGCCTACAGTGTGCTGGGCAATCCGGAAAAGCGCTCTCAGTACGACATGTTCGGTCATAACTTCGAGAGAATGGGGATCAATCAGGATGACATCTTCGGGGCGCAGGGTACGGCGAGTATATTCGATGACCTGATGGGAGATGTCTTCAGTGACTTCTTCGGGGGGAGGCGGAACTCGAGGAACAGGAAGGTCAGGGGGAAGGACGTCGAATCGATACTCGAGCTCGCGTTCGAAGAAGCGGTTCTGGGAACCGATAAGGAATTTACCATAAAGCGTACCGGGGTGTGCAGTGTGTGCGGCGGGACCGGGGCGAAGCAAGGCACCAAGCCGACCCCGTGCAGGACCTGCGATGGTTCAGGGCAGGTGTACTACCGGCAGGGGTTCCTCACGGTGACAAAGACGTGCCATGCGTGCGGTGGGAGCGGTCTCGAGATCCAGGACAAGTGCAGGGACTGCAGCGGTACCGGCAGGGTATTGAAGGAAGAGGAGATAAGCATCCATGTTCCTCCCGGGGTGGACAACGACAGTGTGCTGAGGATACAGGGTAAGGGCAGTGCAGGGTATAACGGCGGATCGTCCGGGGACCTGCACGTCGTCATAAAGGTCAAGGAGCATCCGGTATTCAAGAGGGACGACCAGAACATCATCGTGGACCTGTTTATCACCTACAGCCAGGCGGTGCTTGGAGATACGATCAAAGTACCGACCCTGTACGGAGATGAGGATCTGAGGCTGCCGTCCGGCACCGATTCCGGCAAGGAGTTTGTCCTGAAGCATAAGGGCGTCATCAGCCCTTACGACAGGAGAAAGGGCGATCAACTCGTACGGGTGCATATCGAAGTGCCGAAACACATCACCGAGAGACAGCGGCAGATCCTGAAAGAGTTCGACGAGATCTCCGTGGACGAGGGCAAGAATGCATCGAAGGGGATATTCAACAAGGTAAAGGACCTGTTCCAGTAATCCATGGCAGATCAGGAACTTAAGATCTTTTGTTCGAGCTGCGGAGAGATGGTCGATCCGGTCATCATGATAACCGGCGGCGAGGAGCGGATCCACTGCACCCAGTGCGGCCTCGACCTCACCCGGAAGGAGTTCAAAAAGAAGGTCATGGACCGCCTCCTCCTATCCGATGACTCTTCTATCGTTCGGAAGCAGGTCGCCGAGATATGCGCGAACAGCGGCATCGTCAAGGACATCGTGGAGAGCGAGGACGGCAGGGTCTTTCTCTCCCAGTTGAGCGACCTCCTGAAGAACAAGGCCCCGGTGGACCTGATCATACTCGACGTCAACATGCCCATCATCACCGGCATCGATGCCGCAAGGACCGTGAGAGCGCTCGAGAACGGGCTCAAGCTGGCCCAGAAGATACCGATCATCTTTTTCTCCGTGGTTAAATGCGACGAGAACTTCAAGAGGATCATGAACATCACGAAACCCTCCGCCTACCTCAATAAAGGCAATAGTGCAGACAGGGAGCAGTTCGGCAAACGGCTGCTCGACGTCATCGACCGGCTGCGCACCGCTTAGCGGGTTTTTCTTCAGTTTTTTTCGTTTGACAAGCATACCGTAATTCGATAAACTCACTATCCAAGATCATGAAGTTAAACAAATGCCTTCAATATGCTGCGGCAGCACTGATGGTGTTGGCCCTGCCAGCGTCCCTTTACGCAAACGATAAGCTGATTCTGGATGCGCCTTCAGCAAATGGAGGCACCGGGCTGTTGCGGCTCAACCTGCCGTACTCCCTGGCGCCGGGGAGCTTCAGCATCATCGGTGGCATAAACTATTTCGATTCCGGGGACATGTCACTCTCAAGCTCGAATGGCATCCAGAACATCAGCAACTTCGGGTATGTGACCGGAGGCATAACCAAGGGCCTCGAAGGCTTTGCGGGCATGATGGGATCGAGCTCGTCGCAGTACTATACGCAATATCACGTCCACAGCCTTATCCAGGCGATAGGCGATTTCAGGATGGGGCTAAAGTATTCCTATAAGATCAGTCCTGTTCTCAGTGTAGGTGTCCTCGGCAGCCTGCAGATGCTGACGCCGCTGCAGGACATCTTTTATGCGGGCTCGGCGATCGGAGGGTACGGGCTCGTCCTGCTGGGGTACGATGCCCGGAGCGGCTCGAAGCTGCCGATGATGGTCAATATGAACCTCGGCTACCACCTGGACAACTCGAGGCAGCTTTTGGCCCTCGGGTATCTCGTATCGCCGGATATCAAAAATTCTCTGGGGATTCTCCCCTCGGACCAGATCCTGTTCGATGTGGACCTGCTGTTCCCGATAAGGGGGACGTTCCTCACGCCGTTCCTGGAGTACGACCTGAGCAAGGTTCTCACCGAGAGCTTTGCCACGAGTCCGCAGAGACTCACCCCTGGCATACGGATACAACCGCTCAAACCGTTTACGATCGATGCCGCCATAGACGTGGGCCTGAGCGCGCCTCAGAATGTCATGGGCCACGACATCAGCATTGTTCCGCTGTGGAACCTATACCTGTCTTTCGCTTTCATCTTCAAGCCATCGTTTATGAAGGCCATCTACAGGGTAAAGAATGTGACGAGCAATCTGCAGCTCCTGATACCGAAGGAGTCGATGCCGTACGGCGGCGTGGATGGCACCGTCTACGACGCAGAAACGAAGGAGATCCTGTCGCACGCGATTATCTCCATAAAAGGTTCCACTCACTGCTCGGATGTCCTTACGAGCATGACAACGGGGACGTACAAGTCCTGCCTCCTCAACGTCGGCCCCGTTACGATCGAGGCGAGCAAGCCAGGGTACGAGAGCGTCGAGCGGATGAGACTCATCCTCCCTAATCAGGAGATAACCCAGGACTTTTACCTGAGCAGGACCTACTCGTTCGGGAGCTTTATCGGCAAAGTGGTGAACGAGGACAACCAGCCGCTCCTCGCAACGATCAAATTCGACCGATGGGACCTTGCGGACATCGTGACGGATCCCTCCACGGGCTACTTCTCGACGAACCTGAAGCCGGGAGAATACTACATTACGATAACCGCCCAGGGGTACACACCCATCATATCGAAGGTGATCATAACGGAGGGCATGAAGACAGTACTTGAATTTGTTCTGAAAAGTGGTAAGTAAACTATAATCGAAAGATGGAAGGAAGGGTGTATGAGGAAAGGAACAGCGTTGGCCATAGTTATCGTTTTCCTGTCTCTGATGAACGCGCAGAGCACGCTCGCCGGCGACCGTAAAAAGAGTCTGCTCAGCGACGACAGATTTACGAGTTATTATAATAAAAACAATGTCGGTGACATCGACGCCTCCCTGAGCGAACTCAACCGGCAGATGCTCGCCATGAAGGGCAGGCTGCTCTTGTTTGGCGAAGGCATCGTCTACTCCCTGTCGCAGGGTGCTCCCGTCCAGATAGCCCTCGACACGTCGTTTCCCCACAACGATCTGGTTCCGGAGAAGATCTCGGTTTATGTGGACGGGTTCAAGCTGCCACCGCTGCACGAGGGTTCCCTGTCGAACACCAAAGAGGTCCTGTTTAACGGAGCGCTGGTGCCGGGGAAGCACAGCGTCGAGGTATACATGATGTTGCAGACCTCGGGTCTGTTCGGTCTCGGGACTGGAAAAAACTTTAATGTCAGCGTGTCCGGCGTCCTCGACGCCAAGCCGGACATGATGACGCACCTCGACCTCCTGTGCTTCGATAAGGGCAAGGGGGATATCCCGGAAAGGCCGGGCGTAAAGTTCCAGCAATCCTTCAGGGCGCCTCCGGGAATACAGTAGGAGAGCCATGATCAGAAAGTCCCCGGTCATTGCTGTGACAGCGACTGTGTTCCTGTTGCTCCTCGCGTCCAGTTCACGTGCGGATACGAAGTACCCTTCGGTCATCTATTATAATAACGCAAAGAGCAACGTCAGGCCGGTCGATATCCTGCTGAACAATGGTCTGATACTCTCCAATTCCGGCAACTATGCGGACGGCCTGATCTACCTGACTGCGGTGGTAGCAACGCCGGCATTCGCAGGGATGGAGAACAAAGACAGCATTCTTTACGTCCTGTCGCAGGACTTCGCTCTGACCGGAGATATAGCGAGCGCCGTGCATTACCTTGTCCCGGTCATACGCAGCACGACCGACAGGACGCTGCTCAGGTCTGCGCTCTTGAAAGGGATGGAATACTTTTCCCGGGGCCGAGACGGCAGATTGGCGTCGGTACTGAGCGATGGTATTGGGAGGATGGGTGCCGTGGACGACGACGAGTTCAACTTTTCGGCTGGCTGGTTCCTGTCTCTTGCCGGCTACCCGGCGAGCGCTACGTCGTTCCTGAAGAAGGTCACCGGGGACCCGTCGCTGGTGGCAGAGGCCTCGTATCTCAGGGCCGTCGCACTGCTGAAACAAGGCGCTGCTGCATCCGCGATGGCGCTGTTCGCCAGATTGGTGAGCGACACGACGATAGCTGCGGGGAGCAAGGTCGGCGTACTCTCAAGACTGGCACTCGCGAGGATGTACTACGACGGAGGAGACTTTACCGGTGCCACGGCGATCTATATGCAGATACCGCCGACATCGTCCTACTACGTCGATGCGCTCTATGAGTCCTTCTGGGCTGCACAAAAGGTTAACAATTTTCAGGAGGCCCGCGATCTTGCCAACAGACTGATGTCCATCCGGTCACCGAGTCTGCTGAAATTGAAGGCGATGCTGCAGGAGGGATACGTGCTCACGAAGCTCAGGCAGTACGATGTAGCAACGGACTATTTCTCCGATACGATACGGCAGTACAACGAGGCAGTCGCTATCCTGAGGTCCGACCCTCCGCTGCCAGAGCTCGCGAAGAATCGGAACTGGGTGGCGAGGGAGATCGGCGGATACCTGCTGCAGGATACGGTTTACACGCGGATGCAGGCGGTATACGGGAAGGCCATGAAGATCGACAGCGGGCTGAAGGGGATGGGTACCTATATCGAAAGCTCAAGATCCGTGCTCGATCAGGACATTTTTCTGGACGAGAAGTCGCTCAGGGGCTACTCTCTCGCCCTGGCGGATGACCGGGACTCCCTGTTGAGGCTCGTGCTGACCCGTCGTTTCACCAAGGCAAGTGATAAGCTGGGCATCCTGAACAGCTTCCGGGACGCTGCCCTGGCGAGGGAGATGCTCATGAGGTACTACATCACCCTCTCGTTTACAAACATCAAGGATCTCGGGCCGGCAGGCTGGGCGCAGAAACAGGGGAAACCTTTCTATCGGTATGACCCCTACGAAGATACGCTGTCGCTGGAGAAGGGCCTGAACGATATAAGGGCGGTTTCGCTCGACGTCCAGCAGAGCATGGCTCTGCGCAGCAACTCCATCGGTACTGCCGGCGAACAGGTACTGAGTACCATGGGGAACGAGAGGAAGATGCTCACCAACGTCAACGCGACCCTGAATAACCTGATCGATGTCAAGTATGCAGATACTTCGAGGGAAGCAAAGGACCTTGACGCATCCTACGGCAGTATGGCGGGGTCATGGCTCCGCTCCGCAAGCGACAGGACCGTGAAAGACATGTATACGGACATCGCGCGGTCTCTCAGTATCCTTGCATCGCAGGCAGAGGTCGCCTTTATCGATACGAGGATGCTGAGCAAGGAGGCGTACACGGAGCGGATAAACAAGGAGTATTCGGAGAGCGAGAAAGAGGTGCACAGCATCACGGTGCGGTACCATGGGGTGAGGGCGCAGGAAAGAAAGGTCGTGGGGACGATACCGACCTCCACCACCATAGAGGTGAGACGCGGAGACCAGGGTGCTTTAAACAAGTACCTGCAGGCGCTGAAGGACCGTCTGAGGAACCTCAAGACCATGCGGGAGCAGATCCAGAATGAGAGGTAGCCTTTGTATTTCCGGATTCCTGCTCGTTTCCTCCTTGGCCGCCGTGCCTGTTCTGCGCGCAGACATGCTGGGTGACGCACGCGCGGACATCGACACGAGGATCGATATCCAGTATACGACCATGCAGTTGGGGCAGATGAATAAACAGGTGAAAGCCCTGATCATCAGGAGCGAGGAGGCGGCCGTGCAGTCGGCGAAAGAGAGCCTGGCAAGGGCAACGAGCACGCTGCTGAAGACCGAGATCGAGAAGAGGAGCGATGAGATAACCGGGCTGGAGCACGTCCTGAAGACCTATCCGGATTCTCCCCTCATACCGGAAGTGATGCTGAGACTCGCGGAACTGTACTACGAACGGACAAACCAGCAGTTCATGCAGGACATGAAATCGTACGAGCACGAGCTCGATAGGGGCCGGAATCCGGGCCCTCCGCCCCGCATAAGCTACAGCAGGTCCATCGACATGTACACGCGGTTTATCGATCATTACCCGGACAACAAGTATGCATATCTTGCTTACTACCTCAGGGGGTACTGTTCCGGAGAGGAAGGCATGGAGAAACAGGCAGCTGACAACTACCTCGAGATAACGAAGAAGTTCCCCACCTCGCAGCTCATTCCCGAGGTATGGTTCAGGCTCGGAGAATATTACTTCAACAACGGGTGGCTATCATCCGCGGAGGATGCCTATGCGAAGGTGCTCCAGTACAAGAACAGCATGTTTTACGACATGGCCCTGTACAAAGAGGCTTGGACGTTCTTCAGGGAGGACAAGTACGATCAGGCACTCGCTGATTTTGTGGAGGTCGTCGACAGGGCGGACCGCGCGCAGGGTGCGCAAAAGCGCGAGTCTATGCGGGCCGAGGCGTTCGAGTACATAAGCCTTATCCTCGGCGAGAACAGGACCCCGTCCGATACAGACGCGTTTCTGAACAGGGTAAAATGGGACCGGTATTACGCTCTTATCATGGGAAAGGTGGGGGGGGTGTACGTGAAGTTGAACCTCTACAACTTCGCGATCCAGGCGTACAACAATATTATCCAGAGGCTGCCGGGCACGATCGATGCCATCGAGGCGCTCTATGACGAGATGCTCCTGTACGAGAAGATCGGCAGGTTCGGCGATGCAAACAAGGTGCGGCTGATCATCACGAAGAACTATGGCCTGGGCTCTCCGTTCATGGCCTCGCTCCAGGCGCCGGGGCCAAAAAGGCATGCGCTCGACATCCTCAAGAAGGCCACGCTGTCCCTGGTCACCGATCTGATAGGTATATCCGAGCAGAAAGGCAAGCCGCCCCTGCCGTCGCAGTACGAAGAGGCTCAGAAGGTCCTCCTCAGGTATATGAATGACTTCCCGGGAGACAAGGAGATCCCTGTCGTGCACTTCTTCTATGCGCTCATGGCGTACAAGCTGAACGAGTTCATGATCGCGGGAGATTTCTACAAGAAGGTGGCTCTGACGTCGAGGTATGTAAACGAGAAGTATCGCAACGATGCCGCGTTCGACATGGTCAAGTCGTACGAGGAGGCCCTGACCATGACCGGCGATACCCCCCCCTATGACGAGAGGCTGGGGAAGTTCGTGGATGCGTGCGACATCTACACGTCCCTGTACCCGGAGGCGAGCGACGCACCGAAGGTGCTCTATAAGGCAGGAGAGACGCTGTACAGTGCAAAGCACTACGCGGAGGCCATAAAGACCTTCCAGAAGCTCCTGCTCACGTACCGGAGCAGCAAGCTCACGCAGGACGCGCTCAAGTATATCGTATCGGCGTACGGAGCAATAAAGGACCAGCCTGGACTGGAGCAGTGGGGCGTGCAGATACTCAGATACCATGTTCTTTCGGACCATAGGGAAGCGGTGGCGTACCTGAAGGACGTTTTGGGGAAGCTTTGGTTTATCAAAGCGAAGACTGCATTCGATTCGGGTGACTGGGAAAAGGCCCATACCTACTACGCAAAGGCCATCGCTTACATAGCCCTGGTACAGACCGACACATCTATCACCAGGGACAAGGCGGTCTACAACATGGGCGTCGTGCTGAACAAGATGGGCAACGTGAAGCAGGCAAGGGCCGCGTTCGAAGACTTGATAAAGAACTATCCTTCCTCCGACCTTATCCCGTCTGCCATCCTGGAACTTGGCCTGTCCTATGAGAAGGCTCTCAGATTCGATCGGGCGATGGACATGTACGCCTCCATCGTCGGGAAGTACTCCAACAGTCCCCAGGCAAAGGATGCGACCTACAACCTTGCGGTGTTGAAGGAGAAGATAGGCGACTACCAGAGAGCGGCAGGGTACTACGAGAACTACGAGGGGCAATATGCCTCGAAGAAGGAGAGGCCGCAGTACTCTATGTATACTGCTGAGGACTACTTCAAGGCGGGCGACACGGACAAGGCCCTGAAGATCTACCAGAGGCTGTGCGACAAGCCGCAGAACGTCAAGCTGTCCATCCAGGCGTGCTTCAAGGCGGCGAAGCTGTGGGAGAAGGACTCTCCGAAGAAGGCAGAGAAGTTCTACCGCAGGGTGATAGACCTGTTCTCGCAGTTGAGCAAGGAGGAGAGCCAGCCCTATGTGTATTACTATGCGGGAGCGCAGTTCTTCTTTTCGGAGCAGTATTACAATCTCTATGGCGAGGTTCAGTTCAAGTCCACCGCAACGCTGCAGAAGGTCTTCGGTAAGAAAACCAGGATGCTTGCGAAGCTGAACCGGAAGCTGACTGCCATCGTGGAGCTCGGGGCGCCGGCGTATGCGATCTCGTCGCTGTATCTGGATGCCAACGCCTATGAGCAGTTCTACACCGATGTGATAAACTCACCGATACCCAGAGGGTTAAGCGACGAGGAGCAGGGTCTTTATAAGTCCATGCTGGCCGAGAAGGTGGGGTCCGTTAAGGACAACGCTATCAGCATATATAAGAAGACACTCGACAAAGCCTATCAGCTCGGCATAAAAAGTAAGTTCGTGGAGATGGCGAAGGACGGCCTCGAGAGGCTCGATCCTGCGGAGAGTCTCTCGTACCCTCCGCGGGAGAAGAATATCCTGAGGATTCCCCTGCTGCCCGTCTCTGCGGAGAAGCTCAACCTGTCAGGCACTGGACGCGGCGCTCTGACGAAGAGCTACCGCGGGCCATTTCTCTTGTTTTTCGAGACAGAAAAAGGCTATGCTGTAACGACATACAGTGCGGGGACAGACTGATGATACGGCGTTCACTTCTCATGATAGGTGTGCTGCTCCTGCTGCCGGTGTCCGGTCTTCCGGCGATGAACCGGGGGATCGAATCGTTGGATACGGTGCACCGGGCAGAGAAGCTCTACCGGTCCGGAAAGACGGACCAGGCGATAGGTATGCTGGAACGGGAGGTGAGGCTCAACAACAGGCTAACAATAGCGTACATCGACCTCGTACGGTGGCTTACCGAAAAGGGCGACGTGAACGATGCAATCAGCTACGGCGAAGAAGGGATGAAAGCGACCGACGGCAATTCCTATATCATCATGGCACTCGCGCATGCCTATCAGGTCGCGGGTAAGTCCGATAAGACCATCCAGCTCATCCAGGGCCTGAAGGAGAAATACTTCAGCCATAAGGACATACTCGAAGATATCTCGGACGCGTATCTCTCGACCGGGCTTACCGAGCTGTCACTGTCGATCCTAAAGGAGCTGGAAAGCAGGTACCCGAATGATCCGTACGTGTATAACAAGCTCGGCACGGTTTACTACAAGCTCGGCAGAAAGGACCTTGCCCTCGAGTCGTTCTCGAAGGCGAGCGCGATTCAGCCGGACGATCCGGTAATACTGAACAACATCGGCATTGTCTATTCGGACATCGGTGCCTACCATGACGCCATTCGATATTTCAGCAGGGCGATCCTGAAAAACCCGGACTGTACCTACTGTTATCTCAACCTGGGCGTTGCATACCGGTTCCTGGGCGACTACAAGGACGCGCAATTCTGCTACCGGAAAGCGATCATGATAGACCAGGCCTTTAAGGACGCGTACTTCAATCTGGCGGTGCTCGAGCAGGGGTACCTTCATAACTACCCTGACGCTATCAACTACCTCGAGACGTATGAGTCGCTGCTGCCCCCGGACGACAAGCAGCGGGTGCAGGTGAAGAGGCAAATCATGAACCTTCAGCTTGCCGAGTCGAGCGTCGGTAATGCTGCACCGGCCGCACCAATCGTGTTTACCGCGACGACCTCGTCTCCGGTGTCCGGTACGACTGCCCCGACGCCGACGGTCTCGTCTCCGGTATCCGGTACGACTGCCCCGACGCCGACGGTCTCGTCTCCGGTGTCCGGTACGACTGCCCCGACGCCGACGGTCTCGTCTCCGGTGTCCGGTACGACTGCCCCGACGCCGACGGCAGTTCGCGTCTTCACGGAGCCGACGGTCTCCCCAGGCGGGAAAGGTATGGGTAAATGAAAACCTTGCTTAAAATGGCCGTTGTGGTAGGCATGATTCTCGTGATGACTGCGGGCGTGTCCCTGGGAGCGGGGCCTGCAAAGAAAAAGAAAGAGGAGAGCGCCTTACTGAAGGAGCGGGTCAAACTCTCGGGCTTCCTGGTACGGGGCAGGCTGCCGAAGCCTCAGGCTATGTACATCATTCATAAGTCCTCTGCACAGATATACGAGACCACGCCTCTCGAGGAGGACTCGAAAGACTTTTCGAAGAAGATATTCAAGACAATGAAAGACAAAACATTTAGGAAAGAGGAGGAAAAATGGGCGGACCATTAAACTTTCTGATAGATTTCTTTAAGCAAGGCGGACCGTTTATGTACGCCATACTGATCGTGGCGGTCATAGGTCTGTCGATCGTGATAGAGAGGTTTATCGTGCTCGTGTTCCTGTGGAATCTCAACGGCAAGGCCTTCTGGGACAAGGTCAAGCGGTATGTGACGGAGGGAAAGATAAACGAGGCGAAGATGCTGTGCGATTCGACGAAAGCGCCGGTTGCGAGGATATTCTCCGTGGCCATCGACCGGTTCCACGAGAGCGATAAGAACATCCAGAACGCGATGGACGAGTCGACGCTCGAGATTATACCGATCGTGGAGAAGAGGACGCACTACCTCGCGATGCTCGCGAACGTCTCCACGCTGTTCGGACTGCTGGGGACGATAACGGGCCTTATCAAGGCGTTCGCCGCTGTCGCACAGGCGGACCCCGCGCAGAAGGCGTCGCTGCTCGCGTACGGTATATCGATGGCTATGAACAACACGGCATTCGGGTTGTTTCTTGCGATCATCTTCATGATGTCCCACGCGTACCTGTTTACGCGGCAGTCTTCCATCATCGACGAAATAGACGAACTCTCCATAAAGTTCCTGAACCTCGTTACGCACCTCAGGAGAGGATAGATGATACAGAAGCCCTCCGGGCGCAGCCATATGGAGAGGGAAGAGCTGAAGCTCAACCTTACGCCATACATCGACTTTCTCGTGACCCTTATCGTCTTTCTGATAGCGACGATCATCGTTGCCCCGGCTGCGATACTGAACATAAACCTGCCGTCGGCAAGCGCGCCGACCGTGGCCCCGGCCCAGCAGGAGCAGAAACCGAGCATCACCCTTACGGTCGCGATCCGGCACACGGGGTTTACCATCGGCGGCTCCGGGGCAGTGCTGCCGGAGATAACGCTGAAGAACGGCGGCTACGACTACGACGCCCTGTCTCAAAAGCTCATCGAGATAAAGAAGATGTACCCGGACACCACGGACGTTATCCTGCTCTCGGAGCCTGACATAAAGTACGATATCCTGATCCACGTCATGGACACGCTACGGGAGGCGATAGTCACGGAGAACGGTCAGAAGAGAGCGATGGCCCTGTTCCCGGATATCTCGATAGGGGAGGTCGTAAAATAAATGATGCGCAGAAGAACAAAAGAGAGGAAACACTCGTCCATTTCCCTGAATCTGACGCCGATGATCGATATGTTCACTATCCTCGTGGTGTTTCTGCTCAAGAATTATTCTTCCACAGGATATGTGGGCAACGTGGCGCAGAACCTCAGACTGCCGACTTCCACGTCCCAGAAGCAGCCGCAGGCCGTCCTGACCGTTGCCGTAACGCAGAAGTACATGCTTGTCGAGGGCAAAGAGGTGGAAGCGGTAGGGCCGGCGGACATGACATCGCAGAACATGCTCCTCACGGACCTCTACGCCTCGCTCAAAAAGGAGGCCGATAAGGGACTGGAGATAGAGAGATTGAGCAAGGGGGCCAATCCGTTCAGGGGCGAGATGATGATCCAGGCAGACAAGTCGATCCCGTTCAGGCTCCTCGAAAAGATCATGTACACGGCGGGCCAGGCGGGCTATAACACCATAAACCTGGAAGTACTGCAAAAGACAACTTCATAGCGGACCGGCACGGGAGACTCAATAAAGGGAGCATATGCCTGACAAAAAGATGCCTGCATTAGTACCGAGATTTGTAATTTATAAAGGTGAGGAGAGGCCCGACGTCATCTACCTCACGAACAAGTCGATTTCCATCGGTACATCGGAAGACAACGATGTGGTGTTAAAGACGAAGGAGATGCCTGCCTCGCATCGCCTCTGTGTAAAGAAGGGCCGAACTTTTTATCTGAAGATACCTCTCTGGATCAATGGCACCATTTCGACTTCCAAGACCACTCTGGAGATCAAGGACCTCGGCAGGTTCTATAACCCTGCCAACAGCAAGAGGGCTTTAAAGCTATACCTATCGGAAGATACGAAGGGTAGCCTCGTGATAGGCACCCTGAGGATAGAGTTCGAGTTTGCCGCTCCTCCTCCGCCTCCTCCCAAGCCCATCAAGATAGTAAAGGCGAAGCTCCCCAAGGAGTTCAAGAGAAAGTATGTAGAGCGGGAGAGCAGATTGTTCTATGCCATCCTCGTCATCGTGACCATACTGACGACAGGGTTCGTCTATATGGTCAACACCATGAATGTGAGTCAAATGCGCGGGCCCGCAGAGTTCCAGGGTATTCCGCCGAGGCTCGCAAAACTGCTCATCCAGCCGCCCAAGCCGGTCAAGGTTGCGAAGGCGGCACCGGCGCCGCAGAAGGCCGAGACGAAGCCCACGCCGGAGAAGGGTGGGGGGGCTGGCGCTGGCGAGGCGAGGCACGGCGCGGCGCCGCAGAAGCCCACCAGGAAACAGATGCGGGCCGCTGTTAGCGCGAAGGGGCTGCTCGCGCTCATTGTATCAAGGAAGAGGAGCACGGGCGCGAGTGCTGACGTGCTCTCGAAGTCATCGGCAATGTCCCTGAATAAGGCATTGAAAGGCATAGGGGGGTTTAAGGTCGCTGGCGGCGCCGGTGAATTGAAGGAGGCGCGGGGCACAGGACTTGCGGGAGGGACCGCCACTATTGCAGATATAGGTGGCGGAGCGGGCAAGTCGCTCAGTCTCGGTGGCGGACGCGGCGGTAAACTCGCGAAGGTGGCAAATACCTCCGAAGGCGAATTGAGTGTCCGGGGCGGACTCTCCGGCGATATCATCCGACAGGTCGTAAACGCAAACCTGGCCTCGGTGAAATACTGCTATGAAAAGGGACTGAAGAAGAACCCCGAGCTGAAGGGCAAGGTGGTGGTCGAGTTCATGATCGGGACGGACGGCTCGGTCATGTCATCGAAGATTATCGGAACGACCATGCACGAGAAGGACGTCGAGCAGTGCATCGCGATGGTCATACGGCGTTGGATATTCCCCCGGCCGTACAGCGGGACTGTCGACGTGAAATTTCCGTTCATCTTCGTTCCGGCGGGCACCTGATGAAGGTGAGACCCTGCTGTTGGTCAAAGGGGAAAAGTTTTTTGACGAAAACTTTTCCCCTTTTTGTCCTGTGACGGTCATGAACAGTGATGGTTAATGCAACATGAAGAGGCTTGATAAGGAAACCGCACTGAGGCTGCTCACATCCGAGCCACTCCTCTCGCTGGGTAGCCGCGCACACCAGGCGAGGATGGAGATGCACCCGAACCAGGTGGTGAGCTTCGTGATGGACACGAACATCAACTACACGAACGTGTGCGACGTCGGCTGTCTCTTCTGTGCGTTCTACAGACCGAAGGGCCATACAGAAGCCTATGTCATGGACCAAAAGGCATTGGAGAAGAAGCTCGCTGTGGCGCGGGAACACGGTGTTACGACCGTGCTTCTGCAGGGCGGTATGCACCCTGACCTCGGCCTTGATTACTACACCGGAATGATCGCATTCATCAGGGACCGCTTTCCGGACATACATATCCATGCCTTCTCGCCGCCGGAGATTATCAGGATGGCAGGTGTATCCGGGATGAGCGAACGGGACGTCCTTGCCGCATTAAAATCTGCCGGGCTGATGTCCATGCCGGGGGGGGGCGCCGAGATACTCACGGAGAGGGTCAGGTCAGAGATCAGTCCGGCTAAGCCGCCGGTCGCTGCATGGCTCTCCGTCATGGAGACGGCACACACCATGGGCATACCGACGACCGCTACTATGATGTACGGTCACGTCGAGACGCCGGAGGAAGTCATAGAGCATCTCGACAGGCTGCGCGGTCTCCAGGACAGGACCCGTGGGTTTACGGCGTTTATAGCGTGGGACTTTAAGCCGGCCAATACTGCACTCGGCAGACGTATAGTGACCAGACACAGTGCCGAGACCTATCTGCGGATACTCGCCATCGCAAGGCTCTACCTCGACACCTTCAGGAATATCCAGGCTTCGTGGTCCTCGCAGGGCAAAGACATAGGCCAGCTATCGCTGTACTTCGGTGCGAACGATTTCGGGAGCCTGCTGTTCGAGGAGAACGTCATGCGGCTCGCCGGACACAGGCTCGTCGCCCAGGAGGACGAGATCGTGCATCTGATTCGGGACGCCGGCTTTACGCCGGTCCAGCGCACGACTTCCTACGATACCGTACGGACATTCTGATGCCGAGTCGTGCCCGAAGACATCCCGCCCATTCCTGCAATCAGAAAAATTCCCCTTTTGACAAAGGGGGAGGATCAAGGACGATTATACGGCTGCGCCGTGCCGGGGAAAGATAGCCCTTGCCTGCTCACGCACGGTGTTGGGCAGCCGCGTGTCATTGATGATCGTTATGAGATCGAAGCTCAATAAATACGGGAGTATCCGCATGGTGATTTCGGTGGGCGTGTAGGGGTTCATGGCAAGGCCGCACTGGACCGCGTATCTGTGCTTCCACCTCTCATGCCGGTAGACCGTCCTCAGGATGTCTCCGGAGTTCGGCCTCCGTGCGACGATCTTTACGACATCGGACTCTGTGGTCCTGGGGTTGTCCAGCAGTATGCCTACCACGGATGGTGCCGGGTCATACAGGAGCTTGCCGAGGGTGTTTCTGTCGTGGGATTTTGAGAGCGATTTCCTCAATCCGAGCGGCATACCGGCTATACCAGGTTCGGGGAGCGGCTCGTCGATCTCGCTGCGGCCCCGCCCGTGTTTGTTCCTGTGTGCACGATCGATCAGGAAGACAAACAGCGCATCGTACCCTCTCTCGGCAGCAAGTCTTGCCAGCAGGTACATCCCCTTTTCCCCGAGTGCGTCTCGCAGGAGCATCTTGTCCGTGAACATCCCCATGGTGTCGGTGAACCGCTCTTCTTTACGGTACGCTCTGTCTACGACATACATGATGATGTCGACGACTGTTTCCAGGGGGAGCTCCTTTATCTTCTGTGAGAATACGCCTTCCCGAATCGCAGGCTCCCGGTACGCCGACAGCTTGTCCAGCAGCTCTGTCGCGATTCGTTCAGTATCCTTTACGGACATAGGCTACTGGACGTCGGTATGCACGCCCGAGGGCGTTACCGTGAACGAGGTGAGATTATCAGGGACGTCAAAAAAGACGACCATGAACGGTATCTTCCCTTGTGGGGGAATGTTGAAGTTCTTCAGCGACTGGCCCATCTCGTTGGCGAGCTTGGCGTTTATCTGATCGCTCGTGAACGTCCTGAGCTCATTGTCCGTCAGTATGTTCGCCGCATAGAAGGATTTCGAAGCTATCGTAGCATTGTTGTTGTCTGAGATGTTCGCCGTGAGCTTTATGAAGCTCACGGTGTGCGCCTCGGTGTTCATCACGTCTCCTTCTATGACGAACAACTGCTGCCCCCTCACGTTCTTCATGAAATACCCTTTCGCGTCGCTCACGCTGACGCCGATATTCACCGGCTTGGGCGGTCTAAGGTACGCGGACACGCTCGTGTACAAGGTGTGGCTTACGGAAAGAAGCTCGGATTTATACGTATAGGCAGAGTAGCCAGCCACGGCGATCAGGACGAACGTGATGAGCACGATAACGACCTTTTTAATGATGGGGGTGACCGTGCCGGAGGTGTCCTCGAGCCTGTCCTGCCTGATCGACTCGTTTATGGCATGCTCGACCGTCGGGCTGGAGAGATCCGGCACCTTAGCGTCGGCTGTCGACGCAGCATGCTTGGTCTCCTGCACGGGGGGGTCCTTTTTCGGCGTCGGCTCGACGGTATCGAGCAGTTCCGGTACGGGCTCCTCCCGCTGGGGTGAGGGCCCCCCGGGGGTCCATTCGAGCTCCAGGGATTCCTCTTTTCCGGGTCCCTTTTTCTCCTCGGAAAGGCTGGACCAGTCGAACTCGTTGGGAGTCGGAGCAGATGCCTCCTGCGGCTCCGGAGGCTGTTCGGTCAGGTCGCTGAGGGTCTCGCTGATTGCCCTGTCCAGGTCGCTATGGATATTGGCCTGCTGGTTATGGTTATCCTGTCCGGCCGGCTGCGCGATCTTTTGTAGATCCTCGGCCCTCGGTCTTTTTACGATGAAGGTGTTCCCGCACTTCGAGCACCGTACCTTCGCGCCGTCCTCGGTTATTGCGGAATCGTCCAGCTTATACTTTGTACTGCACTTGTCGCATATAACAATCATGCTGTTGCTCCGGTCCCTTTCATATGCCCGAATCTCCCTCAAAACAGAGGGAGTCTACCTCTCTATGCAAGCCGCACGTCTTCATATTAAGGATTACTATACCAGTTTATGGTAAAACAGGCAATAGGGCGTGTGCTCATACGGGGCGGGGAGACACCGGGAGTCCCTTCCCGATCTTTGGCGTCGTGGTTTACTCAGTGCTGGCAGGAGGGGCAGTAGATCGTTCTCCTCGCCGCGACCCTCGTCCTGATCAGGGGTGTCATGCACACCGGACAGTCCTGTCTGCCCTCGAGCGATAGAAACGGCCTGTCCTCATTCCCGGATGCGACGGTCCGTTCTATGGCATCCTTCATGGCCCGGTCGATCGTGCGATGCAGCATAGCGGCCTCCTGTTCGGAAACGAGCCCTGCGGACCGCGTGGGCAGGATGCCGGACTGGAAGAGCACCTCGTCCGCATAGACAGCGCCGATGCCGGCCACGACGGACTGGTCCATGAGGACCTGTTTTATGGTGGCCTTCTTGCCGGACAGGACCTCTGCAAGGTAGCCTGGTGTAAACGTACCGGGTTCTGCGACCGGGTCAGGTCCCAGCTTCCCGAGTGCAGAAACGCCGCTGCCGAGCCACAGGTTGACCCATCGTAGCAGGAACAGCGCCTTCCGGTTGTCGAACGCAAGCCGTATACATACGGACACAGGATTGGTATCTGCACCGGCAATATCCATCGTGCCGAACAATCCGAAATGGAGGGTGACGTCGAAGCCGTCTGCGTGTGCTGTGCGGGACGGCGCGTGCGGGCCGAAGGTGAGTATCAGGTATTTCCCTCTCCTGTCCGTGTGCGCGAGCGCCATACCGATGATAGCCCTCTGTAGGCCGCTCTCCGGGCGCTTTACCACGTTCTTTTTATAGATAGTGAAGGATACCAGACGTTTGCCCAGGAAGGCTGCCTCGATGGCCCTGCGCCTCGATTCCACCTCCGGCAGCTCGGGCATCGGCGCCTCACGCCCTCGCCGCTACGATGGTGGAGAGGAGATCCGCGGTGCTCGGGAAGCGCCTCTCCGGCTCCTTCTGCAAGCATTTCTTCACGATATCTTCGAGTCTGTCGACTTGCCTTGCAGAGCCGTTGCTGGACAGCGGGGGCGTGGCGTCCTTGAGCGACGGCGGAGGGGAGTGCATGTGGTGATAGTAGACGTCGCCCTTCGAGAAGGGCGGTGTGCCGGTGAGCATCTCATAGAACACCGCACCGAACGCATATATGTCCGTCTCGTAGTTAATCTTGTCTCCCCGGATCTGTTCGGGCGACATGTAATACGGGGTACCGATCGCCTTTGTCATGTGCTGGGTCGTGTCGTGGATGATCTTCGCGAGCCCGAAATCCATGAGCTTCACGATACCGCCTTCCGTAATCATGATATTGCCTGGCTTTATGTCACGGTGAATAAGGTTCTTGCTGTGCGCGTATACCAGGGCACGCACGAGCTGCTCGGACACCTTCAGGGCATCCGGTATGCTCAGCCGACCCTTGCTGAGGAGGATGTCCTTGAGTGTCTGTCCGCTCATCAGCTCCATGGCTATGTAGTACTCGTCGCCCTGCTTCCCAGCGTCGTAAACGATCACGATGTTCGGGTGGTTCAGCGCGGCAGCGGACTTTGCCTCTCTCAGGAAGTCGGTCACGAGCTCCGGGTGGTGCGTGAGGTCGAGGCTGGGTATCTTGTAGGCGACTTTCCGCTCAAGCACGTTGTCGTATGCCTCGTACACCTTGCCCATGTTGCCCCTGCCAATTTCCTTCACGATGCTGTACCGGGTGCCCTCGGTCGCCTTTATCTGCTGGATCTTCTGTGAAAGATCGCCGAGTCTATCTATCCTTTTTTTGGTGTCTTTATAGGTGTAGTCCTCGGCAAGGATTTTGTTGTAGATAAGGAGCGCCTTGGATGCCTCGCCGGTAGCTTCCATGGCTGTCGCGATACCGTAGTAGGCGTCAACGGTTCCCCGGTCCAGGGGTTTGTTGCCGATCGCCTTGCGGTACTTCTCGATCGCCTGAGTGGACATGCCTTTGTCGACAAACAAGCCGCCGAGGAGGACACAGGCCGTGTAGTATCCTTTCTCATCGGACTGGGCAACCTTCTGCAGTGCCTGGATGGCAGCATCGGTCTCCCCGAGCTTGATGTATTGCTCCGCGGCTTCGATGAACTTATTCTCTTTGAGGAGTGTCCCGATGAGGTTCTTCTCATCACCGACGAATTGGTAGATCTGCTTTGCCTTGTCGAGGTGACCGGCGCGCTGGTAGAGCGATGCGGCGTGTTGCATATCGTTCGCGCTCTCGTACATCTGAGCCGCGAGCTCGTACTCGCCTGCCTTCTCGTACATCTGGCCTGCTTTCGGATAGCTCTCCGCGCTTGCGTACAGCTCCGCCGCATTCATGTACTCGTTGATGCGCTCGTAGCACTCCGCGGCCTTCAGCGGATGCCCGGTGCCCCGGTAGTGCTCTGCCCGGACGGTGTTAGCCTTCACCGTGTCCCCGGCCTTGTCGAACGCCTGAGCGGCATCGATCGGCCTGTTTGCCATGGTAAAGAACTCACCCGCTTCGGCGAACTTGCCCGCGGTCATAGAGGCACCGGCAGCAAGATCGTACAGCTTCATCGCGGCGTACACCTTCCCTGCCTTTTCCGGCATGCCGACTTTGAGGAGGAGCGCACCCGTTTTTTGTGCGGAGCCGATCATCCGTGTGGTGTACTCGTGGTCGAATTCCATCTTCTCTATCGAGAAGTCTGCGTTGAACGCCTTGAGGGAGCATTGGGCCGCTCTGACGGTATCGTTCATCCTCAGGTAGATATCCGCGGCTGGCTGAAACATCTCCGCGAGTTCGTACATCTGCGCGGCCTGAGGGTACTCCCTGGCCTGCTCGTAAGCAGACGCCGCTTCGGTGTAGCTCTTCAGCGTTCTGTAGATGTCCCCCGCTTTCTTCAGGTTGTTGTTTGATCTCGCTATGCGTGCTGCTCCGGACGGGTCCCCGGCCTCGATGAGAAGGGTGATGGCGGTATCGATGTTGTTCAGTCTCAGGGCCACCTCGGCTGCCTTCCTTTTGGCGCCGCCCTTGATATAGAACTCGTATGCCTTCGACAGCTTGCCATCATAGGCATAGAAGTCAGCGGCTGCCACATAGTCTCCGTGCCGCAGCGCACTCCTCGCGGATCCCGAGAAGTTCGTCTGCTTGCCGCTGCCGGACCTGAAGAGTTTGGAGACGATTGTGGCCACGATGTACAGCACGAGGGCCGCGCCGGCAAACTTTATGATGATGCTGTACGGGGCGGTAGAGGAAAGATACACGAATGTATCAAGTAGCCTGCCGAGCAGTGCTGCGATCGTGTCAACAATGGTATCCATAACAGGTGTTGAAAAATGTATACAATGTCATACAAACAAAAGTCAACCTCTCCAGAGACCGCTGTGGCTGTTTCGCTGTGGCTGTTTCGGTTGACCTGTCCCCCAAAAGACTCTATCGTCGTGCCAGAATCTATTTCAGAGGAGGAGCAGAATGGCGGGCGATGTTTTGCTGAAGACGGACTTGAAAGGGCTGACGCTGAAGGGCAGGGGCAAGGTCAGGGACATCTATGACCTCGGCGACAGCCTTCTCATCATAGCAACGGACCGGATATCGGCTTTCGACTGTATCATGCCGAGCGGCATACCGGACAAGGGGAAGATACTCAACCAGCTCTCCCTCTTCTGGTTCGACTTTACCAGTGATATCGTCAAAAACCACGTCGTGGCATTCGATGTAAAAGACTATCCGCCTGAGCTCAAGCAGTACGAGAGCATAATCAGGGGAAGGTCCATGATCGTGAAGAAGGCGAGACCGTTCGCAGCGGAATGCGTGGTGCGGGGGTACCTCGCCGGGTCGGGATGGAAGGAGTACCGGGAGTCCGGCAGGATATGCGGTATCAGTGTCAGACCCGGGCTCGTAGAGTCGGACAGGCTCCCGGAGCCCATCTTTACTCCTTCCACCAAGGCCGTGGCAGGCCACGACGAGAATATCGACCGCAAAAGGTTCGAGGAGGTCGTGGGCATGGAGTACGCCGCTTCCATCATTGAGAAGACCATCTCGATCTACAAAAAAGCGTACGAGTACGCGTACACGAAGGGCATCATCATATCGGACACGAAGCTCGAGTTCGGGGTGACAGACAGCGAAGGGCTCATCGTCATAGACGAGATGCTCACGCCTGACTCGTCGAGGTTTTGGCCGTTAGCGGATTATAAGCCGGGGGGGCCTCAGAAGAGCTTCGACAAGCAGTTCCTGAGAGACTGGCTCGAATCGATACACTGGAACAAGAAGCCCCCTGCGCCGGCGCTGCCGGATGATATCGTCCGGAAGACACGCGAGAAGTACCTCGAGGCATATAAACGCATAACCGGCAGGGACCTGCAATAGCCCTGTCGCGGCTGTACGGAAGGAGGCTGCGATGGGAAACGGGAAAGGCTTTCCACAGGGGGATGGCGTACGGTACCGTCTGAAGGGCATGGACATGCGCGTGCCCTTTCTTGCACTCGCGGCGTCGATATACATTTCTATATCGGTGTACGAGGCCCTTCTGGTACTCGTGGTTCTTTTTTTCTTTTTTACCTACAGAGGTAACGACGGAAGCCGTCTCGCCGGGCTGAGGGGCGATTTTACCGTTCCGGTCATCCTGTATATCGTCGGCATGACCGTCCCGACCCTGCTGTTTGCCGTGCATTCGAGGTACGCGGGCCAGGGGTTTGCAAGGGCCTTCTTTGCGCTGGCCTATCTGCCGGCGCTCGCGGTCCAGGCCGACGCGAGGCTCCTGAAGCGGTACGGCTACATCATCTTTGCGGGCGGGATCCTATGGGCCGCGACAGCCTACATTAAGTTCTTCGTCTTCAGGGCCCCTGCGCCGCACGGTCTATGGGGCAGCCAGTTCGAGCTGGGGAACCTCGTCTCTCTGTCGGCCATGGTAGCACTGGGCATGATAGTGTCTTCCTCTGCGGAGGACGGGCTGTGGAAAGTTCTCTCCGTACTCGCCTTCTTCTTTATGGCAAGCACGATTGTCCTGACATTCGAGCGGACGGCGTGGCTCGATCTGGGCTTCGGTACCGCTTTTTTTCTCTACGTGTCTCTCGGTCATATGAAGATCAGGAATAGGTCCCTGGTGCTGGCGGGGCTTGCGCTTGTCCTGATGCTCGGGGTCTCCCTGGGCCTCTTTGCGAGGCATGACCAGAGGTTCCTGCTTATCGGGAGGATTATCGCCGGAGAAAAGGTGACGTACAAAGAGATGAACACGATAACCTCGGGCAGACTGTACAAGCTGGATGCGGCCTTCAGGGTCGTCAGATCGGACATCAGGCACGGGCGGTACCTCAACCTCCTGATCGGCCATGGGTTCAGGGCCGGTGCGGCCCTACGGGGAATAAACTACGGGCCCCTGCCGGTGACCTCTTCGTTCGAGTCCGTATCGTTCGTGAGCGAGTACATAGACGACGGGTTACTCGGGCTGGCCTACATGGTGCTGATATACATCTATTTCCTGAGGCTGCTGTCGAGATTGAAGGGCATCAGGGTGGACGACCGGAGGTCCCTGTTCATGGTGTACGGCATAGCTGCGGGCATCGGGGCATACCTGTTCGGCTCCCTGTTCAACATATTCGTTACGCCGCCGTTCTTCTTCTATCTGTTCCTGCTCGGTGCCGTGGAGAGCTTTGTACGGAAAGGGACGGTCCGGAAGGCATGATAAAAAAGCTGAAAATTCTGCTCGAGATGATCAAGTTCGAGCACACCCTGTTTGCGATACCCTTCGCTATCATCGCGATGATGCTCGCCGCCGAAGGCGTGCCGACGCTGTACCAGATGTTCTGGATCCTCGTCGCCCTGACCTTCGCGCGGACGGTCGCGATGCTGTGGAACAGGATCGTAGACGCGGAAATAGACGCGCGCAATCCCAGGACCATGGGCAGGGCCATACCGAAGGGCCTTGTCTCCGTCAGGTCTGCCGTCGTGATGTTAGTCCTGTCGTGCGGCGTGTTCGTGCTCTCTGCCTCCATGCTCAACAGGCTGAGTTTTATCCTGAGCTTTCCGGCGCTGCTCGTCATACTGGCCTATTCTTACCTCAAGCGGTTCACGTGGCTGAGCCATTTCGTGCTCGGCCTCGTCGATGCGATGGCGCCGGCCGGCGCTTGGATCGCGATTCGTGGCGACCTTCCCTTCAGTATCGTGCTCCTGAGCATCGCCGTGGTCCTCTGGGTCGGCGGCTTCGATATACTCTACTCGCTCATGGACCTCGATTTCGACAGGAGGGAGCACCTGTTTTCCATCCCGGTGATATTCGGCGTGCCGAGGGGGATCCTCGTATCCCGCCTGATGCATGCGCTCATGGTGATTGCCCTGGTCCTGTTCGGGCTGCTCTACCCCATGCACCTCCTCTATTTTATCGGGGTCGCATGCGTCGTGGTCCTGCTCGTGTATGAGCACGGGCTCATTCGGCCGGACGACTTCTCGAAGGTCGAGAAGGCCTTCTACGAGACCAACATCGGCGTGAGCGGGATCATGCTGTTCTTCTCGGCACTGGACCTATGGCTCAAGGTCGGGCTTTAGGCGGCCGGGCTGTCACGTGTCCGTGAAGCGCCGCCGGACGTCCTTCACCTGGTCGAGGAACTCGTACACGCCCTTCATGTCCTTGTCCCGGATCAGGGCGGCCAGCCGCTCCAGGGTCTTCGAGAACCGCTCCATAGATCCGAGCACCTCTTTCGCGTTGGACATGAGTATGTCCCTCCACATGAGCGGGTCGCTTCCCGCGATGCGGGTAAAGTCCTTCAGCCCGCCACCGGCGTACCTCAGCAAATCGTGTCCGGACTTCTCCCCTTCCATGATGCCCGAAATCAGCGCATACGCCACCACGTGCGGGAGGTGTGATACCGTCGCCATGACCTTGTCGTGCGTGTCCGGATTCATGACGGACACCTCGCTCCCAATGGCCTCCCAGAACCGTGTTATCGCCTCTATGGTGAACCTGTCCGTTGTGTCGACCGGGGTGACGATGCATCTGCGGCCAACGTAGAGGCCATCGATGGCGTTGATCGCACCGGACTTCTCGGTGCCGGTAATGGGGTGACTGCCGATATAATTGCCGTGCTCGTGGAACAACTCGGTCATTCTATAGACCAACTCGGCCTTCGTGCTGCCGATGTCCGTAATGATGGCGTCCTTTCTCACGGCGTATACTATCCGTTTTGCTATCTCGAACATCGACAGTATGGGGGTGGCGAAGATGACCAGCACGGCGTCCGCGATGCCGTCCTTCAGGCAGTCCGTATAGCTGTCTATCGCAGAAAGCCTTCGCGCGGTCTTCAGGTTGTCGAAGTTTCTGTCGATGCCGATGACCTTTTTGCACAGCCCTTTTTTCTTGATGGACATGCCGAGCGATGTGCCCATCATCCCGACGCCGATGATCGCGATCTGCTCGTAGAACGGTCTGCTCATAGCCCCAGGATCTCCCTGAGCTCCCCGATGAACCGTCTGTTCTCCGAGGGCGTGCCCACGTTGATCCGGATGTAGTCCCCGAGCCCATAGGACGTCATGTCCCTTACGATAATACCCCTCTTCAGCAGGCGGGCGAACGCCTGTCTCCCGGTCATGGTCGGGGACACCTTGATGAGGAAAAAGTTCGCCTCGGTGGGTATGAACCGGACGCCCATCCGGTCGAGCGACCGGTATAGGTACGCGAGCCCATTCCTGTTGTTTCTGAGGGTCCTCTGTATGAAGGTCCTGTCGTCCAGTGCCGCAAGCGCCGCAGCTTGTGCAAGGCTGTTCACGTTGAAGGGCTGACGCACACGCTCCAGATAGCCGGCGAGCTCCGGGGTGGTGACGCCGTAGCCGATCCTCAGCCCGGCCAGACCGTAAAGCTTCGAAAAGGTCCTCAGCACGATGAGGTGCCGGGGCCTCTTCTTCAGTTCGTCGATGCCGTCCGGATAGTCGTCAGACCGGACGAACTCACGGTAGGCGGCGTCGTCCACGACGATGACGTGCCCGGGCAGTCCCCGGACGAGCCGGCGGTAATCTCTCCTGGACAGGATCGTGCCGGTAGGGTTGTTCGGATTCGAGACAAAGAGGAGCCGTGTACGTCTGCCCACCGCGCGGAGCATGCCGGCGATGTCGTAGCCGCAGTCGTCCAGGAGCCTCACCACGACAGGTCTCCCGCCGGAGGCCTTCACGGTGATCGAATAGATGAGGAAGCTCGGATCGGCGATGATCGCCTCGTCCCCCGGCTGCATGAAAGTACGGATGATGAGCTCGATGATCTCGTTTGACCCGTTGCCCAGTACGATCGCTTCAGGCCGTACGCCGTGCATGGCAGAGAGCTTGTTTTTCAGGTAGAAACCGCTGCCGTCCGGATAGCGGTTCAGGCCTTTTAGCGCCCGCTTCATGGCCCTGAGGGCAAGGGGCGAGGTCCCGAGCGGGTTCTCGTTCGATGCGATCTTGACGGAGTGCGGTATGCCGAGCTCCCTCTCGACCTCCTCGATGGGCTTACCCGGCGGGTAGGGGACGATGTCCCTTATGTATGGCGGAACGAACCGGTAGGTCATAGGATCTCCTGTCGCGTTTTGGGGTAGGAGCCCAGGAACTTGAAGAACACCGTGTGTGTCTTGAGCGCTGCTATTGCCTTCCTAATCTTCGGGTCTTCGACATGTCCGTCGATGTCAACGAAAAAGAGGTACTCCCAGGCCTTCTTCTTCGAAGGCCTGGACTCGATCTTGGTGAGGTTCACCCTGTGCTCGGAGAAGGGCTTCAGCGCCGAGTACAGGGCGCCGGCCCTGTCTTTTACGGCGAATAGAACGGACGTCTTGTTGTCGTCCGTCGAGTCCGGCATAATCCTCCCCATGACGACGAACCGGGTGACGTTCCTGGGGTTTTCCTCGAGCTTTTCAGCGATTGTCCCGAGCCGGTACAGTTCCGCTGCAAGCCCGGTCGTTATGGCCGCAGCATTGGCCTTTGTCCTGACCAACGTTGCGGAGCGGGAATTGCTGTCGGTATCGACGATGGTCGCGTTCGGCAGATGTTCCCGAAGCCACCGCCTGCACTGTGCGGCTGCCTGCGGGTGTGCGTACACGCGCCGTACCGAGTTGAGACGCACGCCCCTGCGTGCGGCGAGCGTATAGCTTACCGGTACGAACACCTCGCGCGCTATCAGGAGGCCCGTGTCCGTCAGGAGATCGAGGGTCTGCGGTACGGTGCCGTTGATCGAGTTCTCTATGGGTACGACACCGAAGTCGCAGGTACCGTACTCGACCTCGCTGAAGATCTCCGGGATGTCCTTTGCCGGCGCAAGGGGGGAAGCGCTGCCGAATTCGATGAGCGCCGCCTGGTGCGAGAACGATCCGTCCGGACCGAGGAACGATATCCGCTGCGGCGCTGTCAGCGCCCTCGAGGCGGAGAGTATCTCCCGGAAGATGTGACGGATAAGGTCGTTCTTCAAGGGGCCTCTGTTGAGTCGCGTGAGCCGGCTCAGGATAAAGGCCTCCCGCGAAGGATAGTATACCGGCGCCGCCGTCTTTTTCTTCTCATGGTTTATGTGGATCGCTATGTCCATGCGCCTGTTCAGGAGATCGAGCAACTGCCCGTCGATCTCGTCGATCCGCTTTCTCAGTCCGGCGATGTGATCGTTTATCATCCCTTGTCCTCCTCGAGATACCTGCTCTCGTATTTCATGATCTTGTTCCTGCCCTTCTTCTTCGCCTGATAGAGCGCTATGTCTGCGGCGTACAGGAGCTCGCCCATGCTGTCGATGTCCTCGGAGGGCGACGTCACTACGCCGATGCTCACCGTGAGCTGGCTGCCGTCTGCCTGCTTGAAGGTGCCGGCGACCGCGCTCCTGAGCTTCTCCGCCACGGCCATCGCGCCGTCGGCCTCCGTGTCGGGCAGTATGACGATGAACTCCTCTCCGCCGTACCTCACGATCGTGTCGATACCGCGGATGTTCGTCTTGAAGATCTGCGAGAGCATAACGAGCGCCTCGTCCCCCTTGAGGTGGCCGAAGGTGTCGTTGTAATTCTTGAAATAGTCCACGTCCATCATCAGAACGGACAGGGGCTTGCCGTAGCGTTTCGATCGCTCCCACTCCTTGTCCAGGACCGGACGCATGTACCTCCTGTTGAACACACCCGTAAGATCGTCCGTGATCGAGAGCTCCTTGGTCTTCTCGTACAGCCTCGAGTTTTCTATGACCACCGCAATCTGGGCGCCTATGGACAGGAGGAAGTCCATGTCTTTTTTGGTAAAGCTGTTGGGGATGTTGTTGCTGACATTGAGGACGCCGATGACATTGTCCTTGTACTTCAGGGGCAGGCTCATGAACGAGCCCTCGGTCTTCTTCTGCCCCTTGTAGTGAAGGTAGCGCGTCTCTTTGCCGGTATCGTTGATAAGCACGGGCTGGCCTGTCGATGCGACCGCCCCGCTTATCCCCTCGTCGTTGGCGAACTCTATCCCGATGAGCTTCGCGCTGTCGTCGAACCCCCAGGCGGCGACCGTCCTGAGGACAGTGCCTTCCCTGAGCAGTATCGCGCACTCCTTGTAGTTGAGGGTCTCGGAGATGGTCGTGGTAATGATACGCAGGAGATCGTTCATATCGACTATCGAGACGGTGTACTGCGCGAAATTGTACAGAGTGGAGAGCTCCTTGACGCTCTCTTCGAGCTCCCTGTTGACCTGCTCCAGCTCTTCGGAGTGCCTCATCAGTATGTCCTTATACTTCAGCTCCTCCTTGGCGGAGATGAGCTCCCTCTCCTTTTCCACGCTCGTGGCCATGAGCTGCGTGATCCGCGAAAGCATGAGGTTGAAGCTGCTCTCCATCTCGCCTATCTCGTCCCTGCTGCCCGATGCAGCCCGGGGCAGGAAGCTGTTGGCCTCGGCCCTGTGGATCAGCCCGGTGAATTTATTGAGCGGCCTCACGACGATGCGGTCTATAATGGAGAGGGCGATTGCGCTGAACAGGATGATTATCGTGACAAAGAGTATACCGAATTTTTTCGCCGTGCTGTAGGTATGCCCATAGAGCCGGCTATAGTAGGAACTCACCCGGATGAACCCGAGCCTTGCCCGGTTTTCGTGGCACCCCTGGCAGCTCGCATAGAGCCGTATAGGGGCCGTGTAGTCTATCGTCTTTGCGGACATCTGCATTATGGAGCTGTCGTAGCTCAGGGACTTGAGCCGCGACAGCTCAGCGCTGCTCAGGACCGACCGTACGGGCTGTCTGCTCGAGACGACGGGCCTGCCCTGGTTGTCGTACAGGGTTATGTAGTCTACCCCTGAAGCCCCGGCTATCTCCTCTATGATTTCCTTCGGCGGTACGGTGTGCCCCTTCTTGCCGGTCAGTTGCAGCAGGTCGTAGATCGTCCTCGTTATCATGGCCGACTGGTATTGCGAGGACCTGTAGACGAACTCTTTCCCCAGAGATATGTACAGGAACAGCACGATACCGAAGGTGATTATAATGACGGCGCTTAACAGTGCAGTGAGCTTGTACGCAATACTTTTGCTGATCCAGTTCCTTATCATGCCAGATTCTTACAATGGCGGCGCTCGAAAAGTCAACCACTCTTGCCTGTACGGCTCATGTCGTATAATTGACGAAGGGGAAGCTATGAGGTAAGCTATAATACATCCAAAAAGGAGGCTTATATGCATGCAAAGGAAGTACTATTCGTTTTGACGGCCTTGATAGGTATGGCAGGGCTCATCGGGTGCTCGGGGCCTTCGCACAAGCAGGTGGTGCAGCCGGGCCAGCAGGTGACCCTTTCCGGCATGATGCAGCAGGGCACTCTGTCTGCCATGGGCATGGCATCGCAGGGGAATAGCCTGCATACGCAGGGCACGCCGCTTGCAAACTACAAGCTGTACTGCGTGACGTTCGAGAGCGCGCCGTCTGCGGCAACCGGCACTGCGGACAGCACCGGGAGTTTTTCCCTGACCATAAAGTCCTACACGCCCTTCGGTTGCTTTGTACTTAACGCGAACGGCCAGCATGTAGCAGACCTGCTCTTTGGTGGCCTCGGCTCATCGGCTGGCGTCTACTCCGGCAGCATCGAGCTTACCGGCAATGTCGATATCGGCACGATCACGGTCGACCAGGACAGCGGCCGGGCGGTTGCGGACGTCGGGGGCGTGGGCGGCGTATCGGGCAGCAACAACACCGGCACCCTGTTCGACCCCACAGGGGCGTGGAACTTCAGTTGTACATCGCCCAGCGGTGACCCGGTTTATACCTGCCCTCAAAATCCGCTGACTTCCTTATACCTCGACCGGATCAGCGGCATATTCTCCTCGGATGGTAATCGGCATTACGCCATGGGCGTATGGCAATCCCAGGCCAACTATAACGCGTGCGGGAACGTGGAGGGGTTGTGTTCGACGTCGGGATGTATGACCGGGCAAGGTCCGGTGTCTGGCACGACCGTAGCGCTGGACCAACCGGACGGGCCGTTCCAATTCGCGTATGACAGCGTTTGGCAGCCTGCGTTCGACGCCCAGACCCAGAACTTCTATGGTGAATGCGGCGCTCCGACAACGATTTCGTGCTCGCAGGTGACGAATGCTCAGGGATGGGGGTATTACGATGCGACCGGCGCATGGGTCTTCTATCAGCCCGGGCAATGCCAGCAGATGTGCTATGCGGACAACTTCTATGACTTCGAATACACAACATCATACTGCATGGAGAACAGGAATTATATATGGGACGACCAGGGCTTCCAATACATTCCGAACACGGCGCTGACGGACGGCAGCAGCACGCCGTTTATCGACTTTGATGGCCATAATCCGGCATCGAGGTTCATGTTCGGCGAGCTCATCTACTCTTCGAGCACATCCGCTTCCGAGGTCTCCACGGACTACTGGATAGACAGCATCTATGACCCCGTGAACAAGGTTTCTTACAGTTGCTCAATCAACGAGGTCACCAAGCTTGCATTCTCGGATCTCGATGCAAACACGCTCGTGGGTACCGTGGACCAGTATCTGACGTTGAGTGCCACGAGCCCGACGGAGTGCAGCAGCAACGCCATACCGAACAACTATGCGCTGCAGGACCTGCAACATCCCATGCACATGATGTTTCAGATGACGAGGTAGCGGGCGCGGCCACCTGTTATTCCTCATCGTCCCTGCCGGCGGTTGTGCCGATGCCGTATCGGAGAACGAGCTCTCCGCCGAGCCATCCGCCTATCAGTATCAATACAAACCCCGGCAGGGAAAGCAGGATCGGGACGAGCATGGCGTGCCGGGAGGAGACGGTGATCCGGAGACGAAAAAACAGGCTTGCCGTATAAAAAGACAAAGCGCCGAACATGACTATCATGTGCGTGGTCGCCGTATGCAGCCCGGGATGTTTATTGCCGATGAGTACGTAATCGCTCATGCCCGTGGCTGCCGCCGGCAGCGCAGTAACAAGCCCGGCAATGATACACCAAAGAGACATGCGTGGCCAAAAAGGGCCGTTGACCATCATTCCCGTGATGTCCCACAACAGGGATATCGACAGCAGCGCAACAGGAAAATGGACCAGGGCGGGATGGAGCGGATGCCCGAACAGCCGGCGTCCCCGGTCCTTGCATAAGTCCATACTCTCTACCTCCTGTTTGTTGAAGGTCGACGCCGTCACCAGCGTGGTCCCTCGTCGGTACGGGATAAGCGAGCGGTATACCCGTTCAGTAATAGATGCCGTACAGGAGCAGCACGAACCCGATGACGGCGATAAGTCCGTGCACGTAAATCAAGGTCCCGGGAAGCGGCTGTTTGCGCAGGTAAGACGAGAAAATCACAAAGCCGCCGAGCGCAGCTATGATGAACAGGACGAGCGATACCGAGAGCGCCGTGGCAAGGCTCATGGACAGAGCAGCAACGATGAATACTATCAGGCCGGCCGCGGCAAGAACACCATGTCCGGCGGCAAGTGTCCACGGGATCGATTTCTTTTGATGGTTGCGGATAGACATGGTCATGCCACCGATGGCTGCGAGCAGAAACAGAACGGCTCCAATCTTTAACATAGAACCTCCTTCGACATACCGTATTTCTGGTATGTCTCAGCCATAAGGTGATGACGAAAGCTCCCTTTGTCAAGTGCCCGTATAACGCTGCCCGTAGCTGAACGACGAGGGGGAACTGGAAAATCGATTTCTCTGACGTCAAGCGGGTTGCGTCGATTGTTTGCTGACCGGGTACAGCAGCTTCCCGGCGCGCACCTTCAGGAAGGGCGTGGGCCGGTGACGACGGGCCGCTGCTTTGCTCTGGATGTGCAGGACCGTCCAGTGTTGCATGGTCAGCGCGTCGGCGATGAGCGACCGATGGCACCGCCAGGGCATGGCTTCGGCGCACATGACGGCAGTTGTCTGCTTCTGTGCTATCTCCTTCAGATGGTCCAGTCCCCGGTCGAATTCTTCGGTCTGCATATAATCTGCAAATCCGCGAAACGAAGCGTTCCTCCACCCGCTTCGTCTGATTGCCTGCTTCCACGGCTTTCAGCAGATCGCCCTGCGTGACAACCCCGATCAGGCTACCGGTATCGTCGAGGACCGGAAACGAGCGGTGTGCATTGTATTTTTGCGCAACGTGCACGATCGTATCGACAAGCGCTGCAACCTGCTCGCTGCCATGCCGGCGGCAGCCCCGCATGCGAGAAGAATCTTACGTTCTGCTGCCGCAGTGGGGATGGCCTGCCCGATATGAGAGCCAAGCGCGCCCCCGGTATGAATGATCGGTCCCTCTGCGCCGAATGGCCCTCCCGTACCAATTGCAATTGCCGCGGAAAGCGGCTTCAAGATGGCTACCTTCGCTGAAATCCTGCTTTTGTCCGTTACAACGGCCTCAATGGCCTCCGGAATACCGTGTCCCCTGATCTTGGGAGTGCCGTATTTCGCCATGACACCGACGATCAAGCCCCCGAGGACGGGTATGACTATGACCATCCAGCCAAGCGTGGAGGCGTCCGGGCTTACGAATTGGAATGAAAACCGCTGATAGAATGATAGGTTGGTAAAGAGTCCGATCAGCCGATACAGGATAAACGAGACGATCCCGGCCAGCAGACCGATTACCGCGGCAATCGCCGAAAGGAAAAAAACCTGTATTTCGAATCCGGAGACCCGAATACATTCATCTGCATACTATGCATGTAATCAGGAAAATTTATTTGGAAACCTCCGTCCCTTTGGGCGAGCGGCCTGCTACTTGCCCGTGTCCCCTTTCTTCAGCAGGTCCACGACCTTTCCGAAGCCGGATGATGCACTGTCGAGGAGGCTCGATGCGTAGTCAATGTTGTGGATGCCCTTCGCCGTCTTCACGAACAGAAGGTTGTAGGCCGCTGTGTTGTAAATTTTGAGCGCCTTTGCATAGGACGGGTTACTCTTGTCCGCAGAGCCGATCAGTGCTTTCGCCTTCGCATACTGGCTGTCCGCGTCTGCCGTCTCGGACTTGAGGCTCGACTTCCACATGATGTAGATGTCCTCGTAGTCCTTACCATGGCATGTCTTGCACCCTATGACGCCGCCAATGTACGTCTGGCCGAGGAGCTTTGCCCTCAGACCGTGCTGCGTCGCGACCTTGTGACAGCCTATGCACTTGACGTTGGCCCTGAACATCGGGCTTGCAGAGCCTTTTACCCCTATGCCGCCGGTGCCCATATACATATCTTCCTGGGCCGTATGCATGTTCTTGCTGTGGCATATCGTGCAGTTGCTGGCATACTCGAGCGGCTTGATGGACGTCTGGAGCCCGTGCTTTATCTCGAGATGACACAGCGTGCAGGTGATCTTGTGCTTCGTCACATGCTGCTCGTGGATGAAGGCGGTGTCCGTGTAGTACGTGAACCTCGATGGTATGTTGTGACAGGCGTAACACCGTTCCCGGGGGACATCCCCGGTACCCTGGATGGCGTCCAGATGGCAGTCCACGCACCGTATATTCGGGTTCCGCTCGACGAAATCGAGGTGGTTGTACCGTATGTTTCCAAGGGTAAAGGTCTTCCTCGGTATTTGGTGGCACTGAAGGCAGTTGTTCTCGCCCATGTTGTTCGAAGCGCTGCTGGCTTTGGAGAAATGACAGAGGAAGCACGTTTCGTAGGTGACCTCTATGTGTCTTCCGACCACGATCTGGGAGTGGCAGCTCGTACATCTGAGCTTGATGCTCTTCAGCTTCTCCATGTGGGGGATATGGTTGAAGGCCACCCCCTTCGGGGTAACGACACTCCCGACAAGCAGCCTCGTGGAGTGGCACCCGACGCGCATGCAGCTTGCATCCTGTATGTCGGCAAATGGCCTCGGGTCATACGTCCTGGTAAAATAGCGTACGACCATGGAGAAGTTCTGGATCTTGTGCCACGCCGCTGTCTCGATGCTGGTGGCGGGCGGGTAATGGCATTCAACGCACGGGACGAAATTGTGTACGGATGCCTTCCATGCCTTGTAGTAAGGACTCATAATGTGGCAGCTCTTGCAGAAGTCAGGGCTCTCGCTGTAGCGGACGAAACTGAAGAACACGATGACCATCAGCAGGAGCATACCCATCATGCCGGCGATGATCTTGTGTGTCCTTATAAAGCCCCAAAGTCCGCCTCCTTTGCCTTTCAACATGTCCATTTCCTCCGCGAAATCATATGCATGAAACATGCCAGATAGCACTATTTTTTTTGGGCATACCATGCTGCGGACCGGCGTCATGCTTGTCAGGAGGCACAAAGCATGCATAAATCGTATCTATGGCTACGGACTATTCGCCGTATATGGAGCTTGCCCTGCGGCTTGCCGGTAAGGCTGCAGGGATGACGTTTCCCAATCCGCTTGTTGGCGCCGTCATCGTCGATAAGAAAGGGCAGGTTATTGGCAGGGGCTTCCACAAGAGAGCCGGCGAGCCCCACGCTGAAGTCATGGCGCTCAGGGATGCGGGAAGTGTCCCTGCAGGCGCTACGATGGTCGTTACCCTCGAGCCGTGCAACCATTATGGAAGGACCCCTCCCTGTACGCTCGCCATCAGGCAGGCCGGGATAAAGAAGGTGGTCGTCGGGGCAAAGGACACGAATCCCGGGGTAAAGGGAGGGGGGATACGGTACTTGCGGCGGGCAGGTGTCGAAGTCGTATCCGGCGTCTGCGAGGAAAAAGCAAGGAGGCTCAACGAAGCGTATTTCAAGCATGTGACGACCGGGCTGCCCTTTGTCGATGTGAAAGTGGCCCTGGGCATCGATGGGAAGATGGCGGCAGGAGACGGGTCTTCGAAGTGGATTACCTCGGAGTATATGAGGAGGCTCGCCCACGGGTTGAGAAACACGGTCGACGCGGTCGTTGTCGGTGTGGGCACCATTATCAAGGACGATCCGGAACTCACGGTAAGGCTCGTCACGGTACGGGACCGGCCGCTTTTCAGGGTCATATTCGATACCTACCTCACGACACCGCCCGGCGCGCGGGTCATAAAGAACCAGGACGATAGCTACAGGACGATGCTCGTTACTGCCTCACGGGACGTTGCACGGATTAGGGCGCTCGAGAGAACAGGGGCCAGGGTCGTGCGCGTCAGGGCGCACGGCGGTTATGTATCCATGAAGCATGCGATGGACCTTCTCGGGGTATACTTTGGGTCGGTACTCGTTGAAGGAGGTGCCGGGATCATGGGCGCCGTGTTCAGGGAGCGGGCCGTCGACAAAGTCCATGCGTTCATAGCCCCGAAGATCCTCGGAGAGGATGGACTTTATCCGTTCCAGGGTGTAGTATTGAAAAACATGTGTAAGGCGATTATCCTGAAAGACGCGGACGTCCATACCCATGACGGAGAGTGCGTTATCCAGGGCTATCCGGAATGGAACTGATATGTTTACGGGATTGATAGAGCAGACCGGCATTGTCCGGAACATCGAAAGGAAAGACGCGGGTGCATCCATGACGCTCGAGATCGGATCGCTCCCGCAGGCGGTTATCGGGGATAGCATCGCCGTGAACGGCGCGTGCCTTACCCTGACGTCCCTTGCGCACGATCGGTATACCTTCGACCTATCTTCCGAGACGATACAGAAGACCAACTTTGAGCGCAGCAGAAGCGGAGATCTCGTCAATGTGGAACAGCCGCTCAGGCCCTCGGACAGGCTGCACGGGCATCTCGTGAACGGCCACATAGACTGCACGGCCTTGGTTTCCGGGATACATCCGTCCGGCACGTACCGTATCGTCACATTTGAATTGTCCGAAAGAACGCATTATCTTGTAGAAAAAGGGTTTATCGCGATCGATGGCATCAGCGTTACGCCGTACGATATACGCGAGCGGCTGTTTACGACGGCCGTACTGCCGTACACCTATGAGCACACCAATCTCAGGAGCAAAAAGGTCGGCGATATCGTCAATATAGAGTTTGACATTATTGCAAAGTATATGGAACGTTTGCTGAAGACCAGGAAGGGCGGTACGATGACCGAAGCATTTCTTAGAGAGAGAGGGTTCGCATAATGTCGATAATAAGCATAGACAAGGCCATAGAGGAGATACAGCAGGGAAAGATGGTCGTCCTCGTGGACGACGAAAACAGGGAAAATGAGGGAGATCTCAGCATAGCAGCCGAGAAGGTCACGCCGAACGTCATCAATTTCATGGCGACATACGGCCGTGGGCTCGTGTGCCTGTCTCTGACCGAGGAGCGACTGAGAGCGCTCCAGATTTCCCCGATGGTCAACGAGAACACATCGAGGTTCGGTACGGCATTTACCGTGTCCATCGATGCGAGAGAGGGAGTCTCGACAGGCATATCCGCGTACGATAGGGCCCGTACGATACGGGTCGCTATCGACGAAGGATCGAAGCCGTGGGACCTCGTGAGGCCGGGCCACATCTTTCCCCTGAGGTACAGCGCCGGGGGGGTGCTTGCACGGGCCGGGCAGACCGAGGGTTCGGTTGATCTCGCCAAGCTGGCCGGGCTGAAGCCGGCAGCCGTCATATGCGAGATCATGAAGGACGACGGAACGATGGCACGGATGCCGGATCTGGAAGAATTCTCGCGGAAACACGGTATATCCATCGTGACCGTAGCGGACATCATACAACACAGAATGAAGCGGGAGAGGCTCGTGAGGAAGGTCGCGGAGGCCGAGGTCGGTACTGCGTACGGCGGTGTCTTCAGGGCGATCGTCTACGAGAATGACCTCGACAACAACCAGCACCTCGCGATGATAAAGGGCGATGTGGGCACCGGAGAGCCTGTGCTCGTGAGAGTGCATTCTGAGTGTGTCACCGGCGACGTGTTCGGCTCGCTGCGGTGCGATTGCGGGAACCAGCTCCACGAGGCCATGAAGATGATAGAAAAGGAAGGGAAGGGCGTTATTCTCTATTTGAGGCAGGAGGGCAGGGGCATCGGGCTCGCGAACAAGATACTCACGTACAAGCTGCAGGACAACGGGCTCGATACGGTCGAGGCAAACAACGCGCTCGGCCTCCCGGCGGACCTCAGGGACTACGGCATCGGGGCACAGATACTCGCCGATATCGGCATAAAGAAGATGAAGCTCATGACCAACAATCCGAAGAAGCTCCATGCCCTTGCAGGCTACGGGCTCGAGGTCACCGAGAGGGTACCGATAGAGATCGCACCCAATGAGATGAACAAGAGATATCTCAAGACGAAGCAGGAGAAGATGGGACACATCCTGCATATCAAGTAAAGGGTTGCATAATTCCTCTCTTACGATAAGGGGGGGAGGGGGTACAAAAGCAGGGCTTGCGTCGGGCGTGATGATGCAGCTGGATGATCGGTGCATGAAAAAAGTAACTCCCTTTATCTCCGACTCATCCTGCGGATGGGTGATCGAGTACGAGGGATAACACGGAAGCATAAGAGTAAGGGACATCATACGACATCCCTTATAAGGAGGTAGCGATGAAAATAGTGGAAGGACAGTTTAAGGGTGAGGGTCTGAGAATAGGTATCGTTGTCAGCAGATTCAATCATTTTATAACGGACAAGCTCGTCGACGGGGCAAGGGACGCGCTTACCAGACTCGGTGTCCGCGATGATGACGTGGTGCTGGTCAAAGTGCCGGGCGCCTTCGAGGTACCGTTGTTCGCAAAGGAGCTTGCAAAAAAGGACTTCGATGCTGTCATTGCCCTGAGCGCCATCATCAGGGGCGGCACGTCGCATTACGAGTACCTCGCCGCCGAAGTGACCAAGGGCATTGCGCATGCGTCTCTGGAGCTCGGGTTTCCGATCATCTATGGGATACTTACCACGGAGACCATAGAGGAGGCGATAGAGCGGGCGGGCACCAAGCAGGGCAACAAGGGGTACGAGGCCGCCATGAATGCAGTGGAGATCGCCAACCTCAGGAGAGAGATGGCGAAAGAAATCGATAAGAAATGGGCAAAAGGGAAGAGCGAGAGAGGCTCCTGAGGGCGTTGTACAGCATAGATATTCTCGGTGATTATGGGGAATCCTCTGTACGGCAGTTCGCAGAGAAGAACGGGTGGGACCAGATAACCGTGGATAAGCTGCTCGCCATCGCAGCAAAGCGCGTGACCATAGACGAATCCATAGCACAGAACCTCAAGGGCTGGACCGTTCCGAGGATTGCCGTCGTCGACAGGAGCGTCCTGAGACTGGCCGTGTACGAACTCGCGTATGAGCAGCAGACACCGATGAAGGTCGTGATCAGCGAGGCGATCGAGATGGCCAAGAAATACGGAGCGAAGGACTCGTTCCAGTTTGTCAATGCAGTGCTCGATGCGATCGCACGACAGATCGGCAGGAGCGTGTGAGCGTCGAGATAAATCTGGACACGTCGTTCGACGGACTGTCGGACGGGCTGCAGGAGGTGCCGATCGTCATGGGCGTCTTCGAGGGCCATGTGCCACTGCATGGGTATACGGGCGTTATCGACTGGGAGGTGTGCGGGGAGGTCTCCCGGATGATTGCGTCCGGAAGGTTCAGCGGGAATGAGGGGGATCGGCTACTGCTCCGCCTCACCGAGTCGTGTCATCCGGAGAGGAAGGTGCTCGTCTACGGGCTCGGCAGCAGGAAGGGGCTCTCCCGCGGGAGGCTGTCGTCGGTCACGGACGGGCTGTTTTCTACTCTGGCCGGGCTCTCGATCCGCAGCTTCGTGTATGTGCTGCCGCCCCTGTACGATGCAGGGTCAGACATCCGCGAGACGCTGGATGGCATCGCGCTGAGCGTTATGAAGTTTACGTCGCAGGGGGAAGCGGAGTATAAGTTATGGCTGTTGTGGGACAGCGTATCCCACAGCGACATCATAAGCTCGTTCAAGGATGCGATGGGTGTTTTTCCCGAGGCATCGTTGTCGATAATAGAAAAGGAGGATTGAACGATGAAAAGGTCTCGCATACTCGGCGTGGGCAGGTATCTGCCGGAGAAGGTCGTTACGAACGTTGACCTCGAGAAGCTCATGGACACGTCGGATGAATGGATACGGCAGCGTACCGGGATAGAGCAGCGCCGCTTCGCCGCGGAGAACGAGGGCGCGGCCCTCATGGGAACAAAGGCCGCCGAAGAGGCCATCAGACGTGCGGGCCTGAAAAAGGAAGACATCGATTTCATCATATTCGCGACGCTGAGCCCGGATTACAACTTCCCCGGATCCGGTGTGCTCGTGCAGGACATGCTCGGTATCGATACCATAGGGGCACTCGACGTGCGAAACCAGTGCACCGGCTTTCTCTACGGACTGTCCGTGGCGGACCAGTATATCAGGACGGAAACCTTCAAGCACGTGCTCGTGATCGGCTCGGAGGTTCATTCCACCGGTATCGAGCTTGCGACGAGGGGCAGGGACGTCGCCGTTCTGTTCGGCGACGGGGCCGGCGCGGTCGTCGTGGGACCCGTCGATGACGAGAAGAAGGGGATACTCTCGATACACCTGCATGCGGAAGGTAAGTATGCGAAGGACCTCTGGGTCGAGGCGCCAGGGAGCGTCTATCATCCGAGGCTGACGCATGAGATGCTCGATCAGGGGAAACACTACCCGAAAATGAACGGCAGGAACGTATTCAAACACGCGGTGACACGGATGCCGGAGGCGATCATGGAAGCCCTCAATGCGAACGGATACCAAATACCGGACATCGATCTGCTCGTTCCCCATCAGGCGAACATGAGGATCAACGAGTACGTCAGCGGTGTACTCGGCATACCGCCGGAGAAGGTCGTTCACAACATCCAGAAGTACGGCAACACGACTGCTGCGACGATACCGCTCTGTCTGTACGATGCACTGGAGGACGGCAGGCTGAAGCCAGGCGCGCTCGTCTGCGTGGCCGCGTTCGGGGCAGGTTTCACCTGGGCGTCCGCCCTTATCAGATGGTAAATAGATGGCAGTTGACGAAGAACTCCTGGAGAGCATAGTATCCGTCGATGTGCGGCGTGCGGTCCCGGACGATCTCGGTTCCATTCTGGAGGTGGAGATCGGGTCGTATGTGCATCCGTGGTCCGGCAGCCTGCTCGGCGAAAGTCTGCGCAGTCCGAATTCATTGAACTTCGTGGCAGCTCACAGGCACGATCGCGTGGTCCGCGGGTTTATCCTGAACACCCTGGTGGTGGACGAGCTCCACGTCCTGAACATAGCGGTCCTGCCCGCCTACCGGCGCTGCGGTATAGCGAAGAACCTCCTTGCGACCTCGATCGGCACGGCACGGCAGCTCGGTGCAGGCGCTGTGTTCCTCGAGGTAAGGCGATCGAACATAACAGCGCTGACACTCTACATAAGGCACGATTTCAGGGTGATAGGGGTCAGGCGGGGCTACTATGCGGACAACGGCGAGGATGCTCTTGTCATGAAGAAGGTCCTGTAGGAGCGGTCCGCAGGCCGTGCCCTACGAGATCCAGCGCTTCACGAATACCTGTGCGGTCTTCTCCGGGTCAGGGGTGTCCAGTACTGCCGAGATGACCGCGGCACCGTAGACGTCGTACGCCTTCAGTTCCTTCAGGCGCTGGAGCCGGATACCGCCGATGGCGTAGACAGGCACGCGTGCGACCTTCATGATTCGTGCGAGCATGCCCGTCCCGATAGACGTACTGTCGTGCTTCGTCGATGTCGGATACACCGCGCCTGCACCAAGGTAGTCAGCACCGCCGGCCTGTGCTGCCCTGGCTTCCTGCTCGTCCCCCACGGACACGCCGATGATCTTGCCGCTCCTGCTGCCGTAGATCCTTTTCACGGCCTGGAGGGGCATGTCGTCCTGTCCTATATGGACGCCGTCCGCGTCTACGGCAAGGGCGATGTCCATCCTATCGTTGACGATGAACAGGGCACGGTAGTGTCTGCATAGTTTTTTTATGGAAAGAGCCTCGTCAACCATTGTTTTCGTAGGGGCGTCCTTCTCCCGATACTGTACGATCTTTACCCCTGCCTTCAGCAGGCAGAGAGCGGACTGCTCGTGGCTGGACCCGAAGTCCCGCGAGGTAATGCCGTATATGCCAGCCGGCAGATGGGGCTTTGCATGCAAAATCGAACTCATGCGGTATATGCAGTAAGCAAAGGAAGCGCCTTTTCTTCACCTTATGCGAGCTCGACGCGCGCGAGATCGTACGCGTCCCTGTCGAGGAGCGAGGTCTCGTTGATCAGTTCAGTCATGAAGCTCCCGGGCAGCTTCGTGGTTACCGCGGCATTCTCGCCTGCTATCTCGAAAGACACCAGCCCTTCGATGGACGCTGTGAAATAGTCCTTGTTCACGGCCATAAAGCTCGCGATGATCGAGCCGAGCATGCATCCCGCACCGGTGATTCTCGAGAACATAGCGTTCCCGTTGCTCACGACGGCCGACCGCCTGCCGTCCGACACGAAGTCTTTCGTGCCGGTCACGACCGCGACGAGTCCGTACTCTTGTGCAAGGGTCCGTGCGGTCTCCGGACCTGCGGATGTTACAGCGTCCACTCCCTTTACGAGTACCTTCTCGCCGGCGAGCGACTGCATCTCGCCCGCGTTGCCCTTCAGAACGTCCACGTGAATCTCTTTGAGGATCTGCTTCGCCGTCTCGGTCCTGTACCGGGTCGCCCCGGCACCCACCGGGTCGAGCAGTACCGGCACCTGTTTCCTGTTGGCCGTTCTGCCCGCCACGAGCATCGCGTCTATCCAGTGATCGCTCAGGGTACCGATGTTCAGGTAGAGCACCTGCGCGATCGAGGCCATGTCCTCGACTTCAGGACCGGCGTGGGCCATGACCGGCGAGGCGCCGAGCGAGAGCGTGATGTTCGCGCTCACGTTCATCACCACGTAATTCGTTATGTGGTGAACGAGGGGCCTCGTACGCCTGATCATCGAAAGATCTCCGTAATAGTCTATCGTCATTCTACCTCCTCTTCAGACAGGTCCGACTTGTCTGACGCGTCGGACAACCCCTTTTCCCCTACTTCTTCTGCTGCAGCGCCTGGTCCAATACCGCCATGCTCAGGCTCGCGCACTTAACCCTCGCCGGGAACTTCTTGACGTCAGACAGGGCCTCGAGATCGCCGAGCATGTCTGCATTGTACGTGCTGCCCTGCAGCATGTGCTTGTACTCCTCCATGATCCTCCTTGCGTCCCCCACGGCCTTTCCTTTGATTGCCTCGGTCATAAGCGAAGCCGCTGACTGGCTTATCGAGCACCCGTTGCCGCTGAACATGACGTCCTTGATGCGATCGCCCTCGAAGGCGATCTCCATCTGGAGTTCGTCGCCGCACAGCGGGTTGGAGCCCTCGGACTTCGCATCAGGATGGTCGAGGTGCCCGTGGTTCTTCGGGTGCTGGTAGTGCTCTATGATGATCTCTTTGAACAGCTCTTCAAGCGACATGACCGAACATCCCCTTCGCCTTGTTCAGCGCCTTTACCAGCATGTCTATCTCCTGTCTCGTATTATAAAAATAAAAACTCGCTCTTGCCATGGCGGACACGCCGCAGTCTATCATGAGCGGCTGTGCGCAGTGGTGCCCGGCCCGGATGGCTATGCCCTCACTGTCGAGTATGGTGCCGATGTCGTGCGAGTGGACGCCCCTGATATTGAAGGCGACGATCCCGCACTTCTTTGACGGGTCCGATGGACCGTAGACAAAGATGTCCGGCACAGTCCTCATTTTTTCGAGCGCATAGGTGGTAAGTTCCCTCTCGTACGCCTCGATAGTGTCCATTCCCAGGGCCTCGAGATACTCTATGGCGGCCTTCAGCCCTATGGCCCCTTCGTAGTTGGGGGTGCCGGCCTCGAATTTCCACGGCAGATCGTTGTACACGATGTCGTCGAGAGTGACTCTGAGGATCATCTCCCCACCGCTCAGGAACGGCTCCATCGATTTGAAGTAGGACGACTTCGCGTACAGAACGCCGATGCCGGTGGGCCCGAGCATCTTGTGACCGGACAGGGCGAAGAAATCGCAGTCCAAGTCCTGCATGTCGATTCTTATGTGTGGCGCGCTCTGTGCCCCGTCGACGACCACCGCGGCCCCCTGCCGGTGGGCGAGAGCTATCATTTCTTTCACCGGGTTGATCGTACCGAACACGTTCGACATGTGAGCGATACCGACGAGTTTTGTCCTGCTGCTCAGCAGGGATCGGTAGGCGTCCATATCGAGCTCGCCGTCCTTCCGCGCGGGAACGATCCTGATGACGGCCCCCTTCCTGCGGGCAAGCCGGAACCATGGCACATAGTTGCTATGGTGCTCCATGATGGTGACAACGATCTCGTCCCCGGCCCGGAGGTTCGCCTCAGCCCACGTGTATGCAATAAGGTTCAGCGCCTCGGTGGCATTGCGTGTGAATACGATCTCTTCGGTGCTGCCGGCGTTTATGAATCTCCTGACGGCCTCCCTCGAGTCCTCATATGCCTGGGTGCACTCCTCCGCGAGCAGGTACACGCCCCGGTGGACGTTCGCGTTGTAATTCCTGTAGAGACCAGTTATCGCCTCTATGACAGCGGCCGGCTTCTGCGTAGTCGCTGCATTGTCCAGGTACACGAGGGGCCGGTCCCGCACCATGCGGGACAATACCGGAAAATCCTTTCTTATCTTTTCAATGTCCATCATGCGCTCCGTGTTTCGTCGATCTAAAAATAACGGGTAATCGCCTCAAAATGATTGCTGATGAGCAGTACCCCGATGATGATGAGGAATACCCCGGACGTCACGGTCACCGCCTTTATGTATTTCCTGAACTTTTTCAAATAAGCGAGGAAGCTGTTCACGGCGAGCGATGAGAGGAAGAACGGAACGCCGAGCCCCAGCGAGTACGCCGCCAGGAGGGTGATACCCGCATATACGGTCTTCATGTTTATCGCAAGGGAGAGGATGGTGCCGAGTATGGGCCCTATGCACGGGGTCCATCCAGCACCGAAGGTTATCCCCACGAGCAGCGTGCCGAGGTAGCCTGCCGGCTTGTTCCTGATGTGTACCTTCTTCTCGTTCTCGAGGAACTTCAGGTTGATAAGGCCGGTTATGTGTATGCCGAAGATGATCACGATGATACCGCCGACTATCCTGATCATCTCCTTGTACTTGTTGAACAAGCCTCCAATCGCCGTAGCTGATGCGCCGAGTGCGATGAATACCATCGAGAACCCGAGAATGAACAGCAGGGAGTGGAGGACGGTAAGCCTTCTGACAGCAGCGCTGTTCTCCGCTTCGAAGTCCTCGAACGAGAGGCCCGTTATGAACGTCAGGTACGAGGGTATCAGCGGGAGCACGCACGGCGAGGCGAACGAGAGCAGTCCTGCCACGAAGGCTATGAGTATGGAGACGTTGCTTGACCCCGGCATGTCTGGCCCTTCTACGGTGCGGCGACGAGCTTATCGATGGCGTTCACATAGCTTTGCTCGTTCCATGGTCTTGCGCCGCTGATGATGGAGTAGATGACGCCGTTCTTCTTTATGATGAACGTCGTGGGGATCGAGTTCACCCGGTACCTGGCCGATATTGAGCCGTCATCGATGAGGACCGGGAAGGTGAGGCCCATCTGCCGGACAAATGCCTCCACGTTGCCCGGGTCGCTCTCGTCGACGTTGACGGCGAGTATCACGAACGGCTTCCCCTTGAATCTCTCGGCGAGCTTCTCCATCGATGGCAGCTCCATGCGGCAGGGAGGACACCATGTCGCCCAGAAGTTGAGGAACACGATCTTGCCCCGGTAGTCTGAGAGCCTGACCGTCCTCTTGTTTACGGTCATCAGCGAGAAGTCCGGCGCGACTTCGTTCTCAGCGGCCGTCTGGCCGCTTTTCCGGGTACCGGCGCCAGCTGTCCCGTTGCGGGAGACCCGGCTGCCGATATAGCCCACCATCGCTATGACGAACATGATGCCTATGATCGATCCGATGATTATCAGGCCGCTTTTGCCGAGGGCCTTCTGTTTCGTCGTCATTTTTCCTCCGTGATGAGCATCTTCAGATAGCCCATGACATTGTCCGAAGTCCAGTCGAGCGGGCCGATGATATGCTTCAGCAGCTTATGATCAGATGTCAGTATAAAGGTTTCCGGCACGCCGGTGATGCCGTACTCCGCGGCGACACGCCCGTCCGTGTCCATCAATACCGGGAATGTTAGGGAGTATTTCCTGACGAACGACTCCACTTCCTCTTTTTGGCGATCGATGCTTATCGCAACGATGGTCAGCCCGTCCGGCCGCAGTTTTTTGTACATCGATTCGAGGGACGGCGCCTCTTCGTTGCACGGCCCGCACCAGCTCGCCCAGAAGTTCACGAGGACCAGCTTGCCGGTATAGTGGTTCAGGGACTCGCTGTTCCCGTCTATGTCCTGCAGGGTGAACGGCGGTACGGCATCGCCCTCGGCCGTACCGCTTTGGGTGCTTACCTGCTTGCTTCGATGCCGTGGCTGTGCTCGTGGGATTACGCGCGATACGACGAACGCCGCCAGCCCTATGACGATCGCTATAGTAAAAATGTATTTTATCGTCTTCATGCCTTCTGCTGAATCCCCGGTTTCGTGATGAAACCCCTCTCGATAGCAGTATCACGTAATATAAGGTTCATATAAAAATTGTCAAAGTATATCTCCGGAGCTATGCCTGCCTGCGCGGCCCTTCAATTTCCTTGTGAGAGCCCTGTTAGTCTCCCGCAACAGGTCCTCCGGGTTTATGGCGTTTTCCTGCGCTATGGCCACGATCGAGAGGAGCAGGTCGGCTATCCGCTTCTGCATCCGCTGTCTCGTGCCGGTCCCCACCCTCGCAGCCATGTCCTTGTCTACCCTGACCGGGCTTATGCCCAGCCGCCTGGCCTTCTCCAGCAGCCGGTAGGAGGCGAGCAGGGAAGGCATCTGCAGGGGGATGTCGAACACCTTTGCGCCTTTCTCGCTGTGCTTCTGCCTGCCCCAGTTTTTCAGGACATCCTCCTTGGACCTTACGTTCACGCCGCCGAACACGTGGGGATGCCGGCGGATCAGCTTGGCGATAATGCCCTTCAACACCTCGTCCACGTCGAACCATCCGTGCTCCCTGGCGATCTCCGCGATGAAGACGACCTGTAAAACGAGGTCCCCGAGCTCCTCCCTGATGGCAGAGGGCCTGCCGGACTCGATGGCATCGACGACCTCGTACGCCTCTTCGATCACGTACTGCCTTAAACTGTCGATGTCCTGCGCCCTGTCCCAGGGACAGCCGTCCTTACCGCGCAGCCTCGCCATGATGTGTACGAGCTCATCGAACGATTTCATACCTGTACCTTCCTTTTACCTTGGGACCCGAGCAATCATGTACAGTGTGAACCATGGGTATACCGCCGTACCGGCCCGCATCGCGGCCCTGTCCCCTCCGTAGACCAGCGCCGATTGTCCGTTGCCCTTTCCTGCGAGCTTGAGCCAATGTTTAAAGCCATCGAAGAAGTCATCGGCAATCGTCTGTGCCGATTTGATCTCGACAGGTATAAGGGCCTTCCCCCTGTCGATCAGGATATCGATTTCATGGCCCCCGGAATCGCGCCAGAAGTAAAGCTCGTCGGGGCCTTGTATCCTTAACAGGAAGCAGAGAAGACCTGTGTCGAGGGAATAGAGCTTCGGAGTCTTTATCAGTCTCTTTCCGAAGTTTTTGTAATGCGGCCTCAGGAGTACGATAATGAAACTTGCCTCACGTACAGAGAACCAGCGCCGTGCGCTCTCTGTGAGCTTTTCCGCTAATATCCTCGGTATCATTTTGTTTATGCTAATTGCATTTTATATATTCAAGCAGCATGAATGTCAATAGAGCAAGGATGCACATTAGTTGCAATAACTGAGCAAATATGCTCAGTTATTGTAATGGAATTAAGGACCGTTGGCGATGAGCCGGTTTTTGAGACGGGTTTTCTCCGCATCCATCCCTGGTCGCAAACTATCACATCCGGAAAGACCTTATCTCCACAAGCTGAGGCTCCAAAACCTTGAAAAACTGGACATGGATCTCCTGCGGTAGCTTGCCGCTCCCAACATGCATGTTATGACCCTCACCGGAAAACACGATAAAAAGAATCAGGGGTCTCTGTATAACAGAGCTCATCTGGGATTGCGGCGGGTCGTACCGTACATCATCATAGCTCTCCTCAGCTATACCTACCTGCACCTGTACAAATATTATCTTCCGACACCCACGGAAGACGAGGGGATGTTCCCGTACAGGGCCTATCAGATATTGCACGGCAAGGTGCTGTACAAGGACATCGGTGCCATTCTATTCCCGGGCAATTACTACCTCCTTGCGCTCGTTTACAAGATATTCGGCTACAGCTTCGCTGTTACCCGTGAGTTCGTAGTGATCATAGACGTCGTCTCGGACCTGCTCATCTACCGTCTGTCGAGGATCATCGTCAAGAGATGGTTCGCCGTCATACCGCCCTTGCTGTTCCTTGTCTTTGGAAGCACAGCCGTCATGGGATACAGCCATTATGTAAACAGTATGGCGATGTTCTTCGCTTCATTGATCTGTCTCTATGCATATCTCGACCGGCGATCGATCGTGGCCCTATGGGGGGCGGGCGCCTGTGTGGGGCTCACGACGCTGTTTCTTCAAACGAAGGGGGTGATAGCCCTGGGTGTGTTTCTGTTCGTTATTTTTATGGATAGCAGGGGCAGATACCGAGGGGGCATGGAGCCGGACGGGACGGGGATAGACGGTACGGCCGGGGGAGAGCAGGGGACAAAGAAAGGTCCGAAAAATGCCGTGCGATGGCCCGGCCTCAGACCCATGGGTTACTTCACGATAGCTGTCTTTTCTGTCTTGACAGTCGCTTTTTCCTATATGGCCGCCAAGGGTGCGTTCCACGATTTCGTGCAGAACGAGGTCCTTGCAGCACGGGCATGGGAGTTTACGACCTTTTCGTTGGACATGCTCTTTCGGGGGGTTGTAACAGGATGGCCCCAAAAGGTGCTCATGCTTGTGCTTTTGTTCAGTGTTCCAGGCATCGTCAGTTTGTACTTTCTGGCGTTTAAAAAAAATACCCCCCCCGAGCACATAATACTGTTTATAGGTTGTGCAGTCCTGTTTTTAAATACAGGGCAGAGACTACTCTATAACCCCATGAGCGTTGTGCCTGTTAATGTGCCTTGTGCTATCATAATGTATGTTTGGCTGTTCACGCTGTTACTCGGCTATCTGAAGCCGAGATTATGGGTGCTGTTGTATAAAGGGGTGGAAAGGCTTATCGGCATCGTTGCAACCATCATAATCATAGTTATCTGCTCCGCGCTTTTCGCCGGCGCGAAGCGAGTACAGAAGGATGCCTATCATTTTACCGTCAACAACGTACGGTTGTGGACATTCAACAGACAGATGGGTAAAGCGCTGGCTGACTTTTCCGGAAAAGCGGAACGGATCATGGGCGGGGACCGCACGGCGCTTGTCTATCCTTACTCCCCCATCCTTTATACCCTGCTTAATCTGCAGGATCCCCTAAAGTACGATATTCTGATAAAGCTCGGGAATGATAAAGGTACCCCCGATAGTATACTCGTGGATGCCATACGACGTTTGAAAAGCATGCCGGTACGGTTCGTTATAACCTATGACTGGGCACCCAATGTGTTCCGGGCAGTCTCCCGCTCGCTCGGCATGCAGTATACGCCGAATATACTCGATAATTTCATACTGGGTCATTACACGCCCGTTATTTCAAACGATGGCTTTATGCTCTTGCAGATGAAAAATCCAGTGCCTTGAACAAGTTAACAGGAAATTTTAATGCCAGCATGCTATACTATAACATGATAAACGAAGATGTTAGGCCTAAATCGCCGGTAAGAGTCCTGTTCGTACAGGACAACGCCATCAATGAGTCGCTTGCCCTTACCGAGCTTGCGGGCATTCTGAGGGAGCAGGGCTATCCCTACCGGGTACTGATCGAAAGGGAGGAAGGCGACTTCCTGAAGGTTGCAGCCGCGTACAATCCGTCCGTGGTTATCATCCCGACCTCCATTATAAGGCCGCAATGGGGCATAGCTATGACCCGGAGGATAAAATCGGCCATGCCCCGGGTCCTGTGCATGCTTACAGGCACGTACCCGACGTTCTTCAACGATGCTATCGACGAAGAAGGCGTCGATGCGATACTCAGGGGAGAGGCTGACTATGCAGTACCGGAGTTTCTGCAGAGGCTCGGGTCCGGTGGCGATATTACCTCTGTTCACAGTATTTGGGTGAAGCATGGGGGCACCCTATATAAGAACTCCATGGGACCACTTACCGATCTCAACGCGATGCCCCTGCCGGACAGAGAGGTTTACTACAGATACAGGTTCATACGGGACTTCCCTCTGAAGAGGTTCATCAGTGGCAGGGGATGCCCGAACGCATGCTCGTATTGCTTCAATCCGTCGTTTAAGAAGATGACGGAGGACAGGGGCGGTCCTGCGAATTGGTCGAACTTATATTCGATGCTCGTATAGAGGGGGGTGCTGGTCCCTTTCTAAAAAAGGTCTTTACCATCTGAAGCGCAAACAGGACAATGGTCAATGGTGTGACCCTTTTCAGTATATTAAAGAACCGCCTTGGATGGAGATAAAACCTGAGGTAAGCATACAGTTGATAGGCCTTAAGCCTGTCGTAGCTCATACCCGACAGGGTCAGAACACCGCCAGTCTGCTTGCCGTACCTGGTCCAGTCCTTCGACAGGAGCACCAGGCCACCCTCGTCGTTTTCTGCCATCCTTGCTGCCTCTGTCCCGGGGTACGGGACGAGCAGGAAGAAACTGGCATAGTCAAGGGGCAGCGAACACGCAAAGCCTATAGTCTTCATGATTGATTCCTTGTTATCATAAGGTAGTCCGAGGATAAAATTACCGTCTGCCTCCAGCCCGGCCTGTTTTGCAGCAGCAACAGCGCTGCGGGCCTGTGCAGGCGTTATCTTCTTCAGGGCCTTATCAAGTATGTACGCGTCACCTGACTCTATACCGAAGCTGACGCTTCTGAAGCCGGCCCTTTTCATCGATTCGAAAATTTCCCTGTCCACAAGATCGACTCGCGTTTCGCATATAAACTCGACCTCCCGATGGATGCCTTCCCGGACGATTCGGTCGCAGAGATCGATGACCTTGGCTTTATTTACCGTGAATGTATCGTCAGCGACGAGGATCTGTTGTGGATGGTACACGGCAATGTCTGCCTTGAGCTCGCCTATGATCCGCTCGACCGAGTGGAACCTTATCCTCCTGCCGAGTGGCCCGGAGCAGAATGTGCATCCGTATGGGCAGCCCCTTGACGTCAGTATCGGCAGGGACAATCCCCTGTTATGCGAATACTGCGGCTTATAGTGCGCCAGGGTGAATAGGTCGAATGCCGGCATCGGTATGCTGTCGATATTTTCAATCAAAGGCCTGTTACTACCTTTTCTTATATGTCCGTCAGCCCTGTAGCACAGCCCCTTGTCATCGAACACGCCTTTCCCGGACAGGTACAGGATCAATCTATAGAATGTCTCTTCACCCTCGCCGAAGACGGCATAATCGAACGCCCCGAATTCTTCGAGCGTCTGCTCGGGTATCGCACTCGCGTGCGCGCCGCCGATGACCGTGGTGATACGGCTGTCTATCGATTTAATCAGCCCTGCAAGGTAGCTCGCATCAGCTATTTGGGTCGTGAAGGCGGAGATACCCACGATGCCGGGCCGCCGCTCCCGTATGATCTCCCTGAAGACGGACGGATCGAATTTCCGGATGGTTGCATCGTGTATGCTCACCTCTGTACCCTTCTCCCTGATATAAGAAGCGATATAGGCAAGACCTATATTCGTGCTCAATTGTTTCTGTCCGAGCTCTCTTGACTTACTTAGGTATGCCGGGGGCTGGATCAATAGGACGTTCATGACCGGAACCACAGGATATAGAGCAAAGGGACAGCCGCGATACCCACCCCCGAGAGGATGAGCCCGATGATAAAGCTCAGGGGCAGATAGTCAATCTCTACCTCATGCCGTCCCTTCTGCACGAATACCCCCTGAAACGCATAGTCTGTTCGTATGACCTTGGACTTTTTGCCATCGATGTACGCGTGCCAGCCAGGGAAATAAGCATTGCTTATGACAAGAAGCCCTGGTGAAGAAGTAGACACACGCATCTTTATGTCGTTCGGCGTGTACTTCTCGAATGCTACCTTGTGGGCCGGTGTCTTCCCTTGCATTATGCCCACAGCCGCACCGGTGGGCACTCCGCCAGCAGCGTCAGGTATACCTGAGGTATACCGTGCTTCATCCCTGAAGACGACCGCTGTCGTGCTCAATTGCGAGGCATACTCCTTTACAAGGTCGAAGGCCTCGTCATGGGTATGAGCTACCTTGTAATCATAGACCATGAATGCCCTGTCGAATACAGAGGGGTTCTCATAAAGCGTAAAGCCGTTGGCCGAAGCGACGGCCTTGAATCCCTGCACAGACATATCGATATCGAAGGAATTCCTGTTCCCATAGGTGCTTATCGTGTTGTTTTTTTTGAGTACAGTCTCCGGGATTCGTGATCGGTAAGCCGATGCCTGAGCGAGGGCCACCGCTCCCGGGGAAATAAGATATTTTACGTTCAAAAAGTTTATGATGCCTGGCTCGGTCAGGGAACTCAGAACAAGCTTGTCGTACCACCGTATACCCATGGTGTCGTAGTTCCTGGGGTCTTCTATGCCATAGAAGGTGTTCAGGTCCGGTTCCCATGCCTTTATGCCGTCTTTCATCAAAGGGACTACACGGAATATAGATGCATCCTGTTTTATCCTGTCGATGATGGTATTGGTCGGGAAAAAGTATCGGGGCGCCAGAAGCGATAGAGAGGTGGCCATGAATGCCGTTGGTATGAAGGTTATAATACCAAGTAGTATGGCAACGGCGTTTTTGTTCTTTAATTTCGTTACAAAGAGGACTGCTATGATCATAAGTAATACCATGTAGACGAGTTGCATATTGAGCCTGTAGTAGGCCCCGGACATCAAAAACAAGGCGAGGACTATGGATAGTGTGATGTATATCGCTACGTGCAATGCCTTCGTGCTGCATTTCCGGTTGAGGAGGGCATCGAGGTATCTTGCTCCTACGAGCATCAGCAGGTAGCCCGAGAATATCCATAAATGGCTCTTTTCAGCGACAGTAAAGCCAGGTATATTGGCGAATATATCGTGGAGAACGGGTATATTGAATGGTATAGCCAAAGTAACTATGAATAATGCAGAGTAGGTCTTTATGAGCCTCTCTTTGAAAAGGCTCATTACACCTGCAATGCCGAAGAGAAAGCATACGATACCGATATAGTTCAGCCCGGCGTTGATCCAGTTTTGCGGTGTGTGTATGGTAATAATATGCTGGGCGAAAAAATTTCCTACTACCGGCAGAATTAGCGAGAAAGGGTAAAAGGGCGCCGTGCCCGATGATCGTGATATAAATGTCGTGCTCGCATGCAAGTATTGGATAAACGGCAGCAACTGGATTGCCGATATAAGGACACCGATGCATGCAACCAGGCCCGTTTTCGCTATAATAAGATATGACTTTTTATGGAATCCGTGTTGATCAAAGAGCCTGATTAAAAGATACAGAGCGAGCACAAACGTCATGAAGAACAGTATCTCCGGGTGCCCTGTAAACACGGCAACGACAAATCCGATCATGAGCCAAACATATCCTTTGAATCTATCGGGATGCCGAACTATGAGCTCTATCGACCATAAGCCGAGGAAGAAGCAGAATGCCGCACCGGTCATCTGGAATTCGAACATGCTCATAAAGCCAGAATACATGGCGGCTATCGATACAACGGTCGCTGCGCGATAGTCCGTACCAACCTCGGTCAAATAGAGGTATGAGAAAAGCCCGACTAAAAAGAATTTAAAGAAGTACAGGAGCAGCAGCCCCCATTTCCAGTTAAAAAGGTATATGAACAGATTAAGGGGGTAAAACAATGCGGACTGCATGTTTGCCATGTAGGGCGCTCCACAGCCATTGTATGGGTTCCACAGCGGAAGGGTGAGGTTTCTCAGGGATTCCCTGTCGAAGTGGAACCACGGCAGAAACTGATTGACCGTATCGAATGGCTCTACCGGGAATGCCGATACGCCCTTTACCGTAAAGAACGGATTAGTCTGATGGAAATTGGACACAAGCATTATTTTATCGGTAAAGATCGCATGCGAAAAGAGTATAAGGAGGGTTGCTCCAAGGACAGAGCATGCCAGTAAAAGCCTGTATCTATGACTCATGAACGGTGTCCTTTGTTAAGTCTTTACCGGTGGGGTCAAAGAGCAGGGCGAGGCTTACCAGCAGGATCGACGGTGTTATCTGTAGCAACAGCCTTTGCACCGTGACCCCGAGTTCCGCAGAAAGGGGGTTCGGCTGGAGATAGAGTGCGATAATGTATGCAATGAGTTGAAGCATGAATACCGCAGATACAGAGAGGAAGAGCCCTGATTTCTTTTTAAAGACCATGTAGATCAGGGACAGTGCAACGATGGCAAAGAAAGGCTCGTTGAACACTATTTCCCTTCCAAAATATTCAGAAATTTTGCATAGTCGTGAGAAAGCAGTGGTCAGGGAAGTAGCGCCTCGGCCCTTCACAATCCAGTTTACCGGAAAGTGGTCGCTGTGGATAAATATCTGCCATGGTACTATGAAGGTAAGCCCTGGCAGCAGGAAACAGGTCATACGCTTAAACGATACAGAGAGGGGCTTTTTGAGATGGTACCTGGTAAAGATGCATATACATAGAGCTGTTCCCATAAAATAGGTAATCCCCTCGAGCTTTGTCCATGCACCGATACCGAGCAACAGACCGGAGAGCACTACGTAATGGACGTCGCCGTCCCTTATATAGAGATAATAGAATGAGGTGCCGATGAGGATGTACAGGGCGAGCGGGAGATCGATGCCCGTGTATGCCAGTCCCATCACCCTCCTCAGCGTGAAGAATGTAAGGGCCGATAGTACGGCAGCGTATGCGGGCATCATGGATTTCAGGAAGCTGTACATAAAGAGGAATATCAAAAGGAGGTACGTCATGAGGACGAGCTTCCCGGCGTCCGGAGCAATGCGGCCGAGCAACTGATACAGGTAGGCGATCTGGAGCGGTATGTTCAGGGGATAGTCAGGGTGAGCGAACAGGTATTGCGGTTCAGTAAAAGAGGCTGTCCGGAGCTGGCCTTCGACAAAGAGCATCTTCGCTCTGAAAAGGTAGATAAATCTCGTGTCCCATCCAAGGGGGACAGCCTTGTAGGAAAGAGCGACCATAGGGATGACCACTATCAGGGCCGGTATGAGATAGAGGTATTGCTTTATATCGTACGGGGGCCTGTGCGCCGTTACCCGTGCCGGGCCCCCTGTCATGGTCAGGTATACTATGAAGAGACAGAGAACAAGCACATAGATTACCTCGTTGTTGAGGCTCCCGGTCGTTACGGCTGTTGCAAACATAAGCAGCGTTACTGTGCCGGCCCCTGCTGCATAATCGACCAGCACCTGCATGATCACGCCTTTCGAGTATTTTCTTAAATCAAGGATCGAGAGCATGAAATACCCGGTAAGCCAGCCTACAACGAATAGGACGATGACGGCCTTCATTCATCATCCTTTTCAAGATATTTCCGCGCCCTGTCCTGTATCCCTGACACGGTGATCTGCTCATCTATTTTTGGTATGTACACAATATCGCTGTCTTTCAGCAATGGGTTGTCAGCGATGTCCCCGGTCTGTATATACCGTATAAAGTTTACCCTGATGATCTTGTCCTGTCTCAGGATCAAGATGTTACGCAGATCCGCTACCGGCAAAGGACCTCCTGCAAAGATGATTGCATCCCTGAGCATGAAGCCGGGATCCGGCGCTATATCTCCAGGGTGCCTTACAGCCCCTAAGAGTATCAGTTCCGTTTGGACAGGTACCGGCACCTCGCATTGCAGTGCGCGTATAGTCTCTTTAAGGAGCATACTGTGGTATGTCTTTGGATTGGTCATGAAGAATCGTTCTTTTAATAGGGCATTATAGAATGCATCGCATGCATTCTCTTTCTTCCCTGGCTGCTGCAGGTAAGCGCAGCCATACGCTATATAGGGTAGATAGTCTTGTGCAGCGAATTTAATGTCCATGTCTTTGTTCCAGATTTTGTCTGCAATCAGCCCCTGGATGGTACCATGGCACAGGAGATGCGGATAGAATTCTTTCGAGTTTTCGGTCATAGCTGTAGACAAGCTGAGTTTATCCATGTCTCTTTGCGAGTATGGCGTATTATTCAGTAGTTCGACAAAGAGAAATGCATCGAGGTGGCTCGTTATCGTATAAGTCCCGATTGCATGTACCATCATATTGAACTCCCGTTCTGCCTCCCGTTTATCGTTTTTTAACAGAAGGGAGACCCCCTTATAGTAGTGAGTGAGCGGATTGTCCGGGAACTGTTTTTCCATTTCAGAGAGATGTCGTAATGCCGACGCTTTCTTGCCGCTCTTAAAGTCGCTGTTGATCTGCATCGCTGTCACCACGGGGTCGTTGCTATAGTTTTTGTGGAGGGCCTTTAACAGGTTGCTGTTATCTGTGAACCATGAGGCGCCGTGAGCTGAGGTCATGGACATCGTTGCTAAAATCAGGCCCACAGATAAAATGTAGGCGCTTTTGGCCGCGTAGGTCCTGAGCATAGCAAAGAGCCTTATCAGCACAAAGCCTCCCACGACGGCTATCCCGGCGAAGGGCAGGGGCAGGTAGTGGTTATATCCCTGCGGGATAAAGCCCATAAACGGCATCGGTACGTTACCGATCCCGCTTCCGGGAAGAAAGTTGATGCCGTACCACATCAGCCAAAATGTTATATAGGGAACGGTCCTGTGGTAGCGCCACAGGACATAGGCTATTAACCCGAGGAATACGATCGATATTATGACGGGTAGGCTCAGCCAGGGGAAGACAGGTAGGGTATTATAGTAGGGCATTACCAGAAACGGGAATATCTGGCCCAGAGGGTAGGAGAATAGCCCGGCAGTATTTATGATAGCTGTCTTCAGGTGTTGCATCAGCGGCGTTTGGGAGCTTACATCGTTGAGGATCAACAGGTAACTGACGGCGAAGAGCATGCCTATCGCGATCGGTATGAGGTATAACAGGTATTTCTTCCGCACCTTGTCAGGATAGAATAAGACATCGTACAGAAGAAACATGACCGGCAGCGTAAACGCAATGGCCTTGCTCATGAGGGCCATTGCCCAGAAGAACAAACTTATAAGCAGATCGCTTCGCCTTTCGCCCTTTCTGTAGCGAATGTAGCTTAAGAAAGAGCCGAATATGAACGTGATCGAGAGGGTCGTCTTGAGCTCCGCTGCCCACATTACGGATTCGACCTGTATGGGGGCAATGAGGTATAGCAGGCCAGCCAGCAAGCCGGCGTATTTGTCTCCGAGCATCGCATAGACTATGCGGTACAGCAGAAAGCCGTTTGAGACGAAGAGCACCGCGTTCGCTATATGGAACGCAGGCGCGTTCAGACCGAAGAAATGGTATAAAATCATATAGGCAAGTATGTGGAAGGGGGCCCATTTCGCACAAAATGTATGGGTGAATATGTGCTCTATGTTGTGCAGGCTGATCTCCTGTATGAATGGGTTCAGGATGATATAGATTCGATCGTCTATCAGGAAGAGAAACGATGATATGAAAGAAGCCCTGTATATAAACAAGACAATAGCGAGAAAGGCGAGGGACGCTATCAGATTGAATATAAAGCCCGGAGCAATAGTCGAGAGGTATTCCTGTTTAAGGTAGTCCCACTGTTTCGTAAAAAAAGATTTGTACATAACCCCTTTGCAATCCCGGCTTTATAGCTTACCAGCTATCATAGCCATGGCATGAAATCAATCCTCCTCCAACATGCCTTATTCCTTTTCTTTCGGGATACATGCCTTTGCGGCTTCTCTTATTTCGGTGATGCCCGGGTGCTCCTTACTATTTGGTATAAACACAATATCGTTATCCTTCAGGAGTGAGTTGTAGGCAGCATTCCTCGTCTGTATGTAGTATAAAAAATTGGTTTTTATCAGCCTGCCGTGTCTCAGGATAGCGATTCGGCTGAGGTTCGCTATGGGCAGCGGTCCGCCCGTCAGGGTAAAGGTATCTGCCAGTCTCGCATGCTCGGATAAGGTGAAGTCACCGGTATGCCTCACAGCGCCGATGATGATTACCGAGATGGTCTTGTGCCTGACGACGGGAAAATAAATAATATCGTTGTCATGGAGAATCGGGTTATAGACCTGGTTCTTCGTCCGTACATAGCGTAAAAGGTTCGCCTTTATCAAATGGTCATGCCGCAGGATGACGATTTTGCTGTAATCCGCTGTTTGCAGGTGCCTGCCTGTCATTGAAAAGGCGTCTGCAAGTCTTGCACCGACGTCGAGCGTAAAGCTACCTGCATGGCTAACGTCGCCAAAAACAGATACCGAGATAGTCTTGTGTCGGTCATTTAAATACACGATGTCGTTGTTCATTAACCGGGGATTGTCCCGCGGATTGTGATCACTCTCGTAGCGCAGGAGGTCTGCCTTTATGACCGTATTTCCACGTATGATGATGACTCGCTTAAAGGCCGATGAGGGAAGGGTCCCTGCAGCCTTAATCAATGCGTCCATAAGCCTCGTCCTGTCAGGGATAACAAGCTTCTTATCTTTCCATGGAGTATGAAGCAAGGTGATCGTGATTGTTTTCGTAGTGATAGATTGTGCGTTTGCCGTTTGGTAGCATGTCGATTGGTTCCAGACCCAGAAGGTACAGTCCCCTAATACTGGTGGGGAGGGAAGGGCTGTCATAAAATTGTGCGAGGTGTTGAAGAGATGCTCCGTATAGGGGCTCACGCGGATATCGTCTGGCGGGATGCCGTATCTGCCCATTGTTCTTGCATAAAGGCCTTTTACCGCGTACAGAGGTAGCCCTCCCACCTTCATAGTGACGTTGTCGGGACCGGTGATAGAGCCATCGTCTGCTACAGTGACAGTCTCATTCAGTTCAGGATGGCCTTTTACTGATATGACAATCGTATCTCCCGGCTCCAGTGTATTCAGTTTCCAGAGCGTATACATGCCAACATGGAGCACATCCTTAAAGTTGTCCCATATGAACTGCTCAAAGGTATTCGGCTCATACACAACGCCGTTCATCTGTGACCAGAAAATTAAGATCCTGTGTGACCAATGGAATGTTATAATATATTTCGTTTTTGTAAGTATTAAATCTTTTATAATATTGTTCATCATGTATGCGGGGGCACTTGCTGCTTTTCCAAAACTCGAAAATGTATCATATCTTGTCGGGTTGTGCAGATTAAGCAGGGTAAAGGGAGCGCCTATAAAGGGATAAGGAAAGACTTGGTAGTCGTCACCTATTATTCTTTTCATTTTTTTTATAAAAGTAACCAGATTCTCTGCCTTCTCTTTATTAAATGACCAATATTCTGTATTGTTAATATTAAAGCTGTATGAGTGATTTTGTAGAGCCATTACATTTTTATACATTGTAAACACAGCAAATACACTTATAGCTGCCAAGAGTATGTTTGAAGCTAAGCATGATATGGTAGAAAGTCTTTTGTTGACCCTTCGAAGGTAGTCCGGTGTTTTCCCTATGATATAAACAAGCAGTAGAATAGCGAACGCAGTGTTAGCGTCGGATGTTACAATCTTTTCCTTATCAAATATTCTATGTATTGCAGCCAAAAAAAAGATTACATTTCCGCCGAACAGCAAGAGCTCATGTGTAGGCTTATCTTTTTTAAGTAGAATAAATAACATACTGATGATAAAAGATATAACTAGCAACAATCGTAACGGCTTAAATATACTGGACCATGACATCCAAGGATAGAATACAAAATTGGCTACCCTATAATAATATCGAAACAATATAATTTGATCATAAAAAAATGATATTAATGCATGATTTATAATCAGATAAACTATAAATAGTGCAACAGGTAATATTATGCCAATACTAAAAATTAGAAATTTGTTTAACAACCCTTTGTATTTTTTTGTTTTGAAATAAATGATTATAACTGTTGTAAGTATCGTATACACACCTACCGATTGTAAGAAAATCCCTGTCAATCCTGCAAAAAAGCCTGTCAAAAAAAGATATAAGCTGTGCTGTTTATCTGCAAGATCAGCCTGTTCACCAAAATAATTATTTAGCATTATAAGTGTCAGCAAAACTGTAATAGTCGTTGTCCAATAGTGACTAAAGATAAACCATCGAGTAAAGCCAGCAATAAGCAATATGAAAGATGGTATTATAGCATACCATCGTTTTATAACTATGTATGCCATACGATATAATAAAACATTGATAATAATATCTATACCAATTAAGGCTTTATTCGTGACTATAATACTATATCCAAATAATTTATAAAGGAGCGCAAGCAAAAATAAATTACCTGGTGCGAAGATCTCAAAAAAATCTTTATATATTACCTGTCCATTAGTTATTCGTAACGCTTCAGCCATTGTATGTTCTACATCTATATCACTGAGCAGGAATAGCCAATGTACATAATGGATAAGATAAAAATAAGAGGCCAAGATTATTACAATATAAGGTATTAATTTCTTTATAAAGTTCATTCTTTATTATTTATCTATAGGAAAGGTACGATATTATTGCCCGCAGCCCTACAGTTTTAAACATCGTTGCAATTTTCCTTGGATTTGTATAAAATTTCAAATATGCCTTCCTTTGAAGTTTCTCAAGTTGTTTCCTGCTAATTTTCTCAAGTTCAAGTGCACTGCCGAGCTGTTTTCCATAATCTCTCCAATCATATGATAGTATCTTTAATCCACCCACACCGTTTTCGGCCATAACAACGACCTCGGTCCCTGGAAACGGTGTTAATATTGTGAATGATAGGCCAGTAGGATCAAGCCCTATGGCAAAGTCTATGGTCTTATTTATTGTGTCAACAGTATCATATGGCAGACCTATGACATAATTAGTGTATACATCTATGCCAGCCTGTTTTGTCCATTGCACGGCATTCTTAATATCATGCACCTTCATGCTCTTTTCAGCATAATTGAGTATCTCCTGATCCCCTGAATCAGCTCCGTAAGATATGAATCTGCATCCTGCCTGCTTCATTTTCTTGAGCAATGCTTCATCAACGAGATCAGCCCTCGTCTCGCATCCCCACGTTATCTGTTTGTTTATACCAGTCCTGATCAATTCATCGCACAGGGCATCGGCACGCTTCATACTCAAAGTAAATGTTTCATCGACGAACAGAAGATGGCTAATATGATAAATTTCTATGTCTCTCTTTATCTCATCTATCACTGACTGCAAATTTCTATACCTTACGCTCTTACCATTTGTTCTAAAACAAAAAACACAATTATAAGGACAACCCCTTGATGTCATGATGGGAAGCTCCAATAGTTTTTTATTAAAAAAGGTATAAAATGGTTTGTATAGGTTTAAATTAAAGCCGTCGAAGTCGGGCATCGGTAACACATTTATGTCAATATACGGTCGTGGAGGGTTTACAATAATTCTATTACCGTCTCTATAGACGATCCCTTTTATATTTTTAAGTATATCATCCTTGTCGGTAGTTATTGCTGCCAGCAATTCTGGCAGAGTCAATTCGCCTTCACCGTACAAAAGATAGTCAAAGCTATTAAATTCTTTTAGTGTTTGCTCTGGTAGGGCAGATGCATGATAGCCTCCAATAATTGTTTTAATCTCTGGAAACATATCTTTGATTTCTTTTGCGACAACCGCTGCATCGTAGATTTGCTGTGTCGGAGAAGTCAGGCCAACAACAGCAGGCTTTATTTCGGCAACCTTTTTGAGAAGCGCTTGTTTCGATAGCCCTTCAGCAATTGCATCAATAATATGGACTTCGTATTTTTCATGTTTTAAAAATGCAGAAAGGTAGGCCATTCCGAGATACAGGACAACCTGGGGGGTATGCGTAAAGGCTTTTTCCTCTGACAAAAACGGAGGTATTATAAAGAGTATTTTCATGAGAGCAGGGTAACCCGCTTTAGAAAGAGCGTGACCTTACATAATGACTTTTCCCACACAATATAGAGCCCTCCAAAACGTAGACACATGATCTCTCATTACGGATTATCGTTAATTTATTCTTGGAGCCGGTCTCCACATAGCAACTCCCTCCTTTTTAAGGAGAATAAGTAAAATAGGAGATAATGTCAAGGCAGGGACAGCCACAGGCAGGGACAGCCACATGATGTCAAACACCTGATGTTATGTTCCGCCTTTCAGTATTAAGTCCACCGGCATACCGATGCAGATAGGCCAGACAGAAATAGAACCACTTTCAGCCTGCACTGCAACTCATCGTCATTTACTATTTCCCGGCACCAGAGGTGGTGCCATGTACCAGCTGTTTAATGTAGTCGGTATCAGGACGCTCGTTGCCCTTGGGCACATACACAATATCATTATTCTGCAGAAGTGGGTTGTCGGCAGCATTCTTCATCTGTATATAGTTTAGAAAGTTAGTTGTTATCAGTCTGCCGTGTCTCAGGATAGCGATGCGGCTGAGGTTCGATGCGGGAAGCGGTCCGCCGGTCAGGGTAAAGGTATCTGCCAGTCTCGTATGCTCGCGCAAGGTGAAGTCCCCGGTATGCTTCACAGCGCCGATAATGATTATCGAGATGGTCTTGTATCTGACGACGGGGAAATAAATAAAATCGTTGTCATGGAGAATCGGGTTATAGACATGGTTCTTTGTCCGTACATAGCGTAAAAGGTTCGCCTTTATCAAATGGTCATGCCGCAGGATGACGATTTTGCTGTAATCCGCTGTTTGCAGGTGCCTGCCTGTCATGGTGAAGGCATTCGCAAGCCTCGCACCCTTGTCGAGCGTAAAGCTACCTGCATGCTGCACGTCGCCGGCAATAGTAACAGATATGGTCTTCTGAACGATATTGCCTGAATGAATTCCATTGCTGTTCATGAGTATGTGGCTGCTCTGCTGAAAGTCTATTTTAAGAAAATCTTCAATGAGCTTCATGTTTCGTTTTGAATCGAGAGGGGCAGTGTTGCCCGGAACATAGATCACAGTATGATCATACAGACGCGGGTTATAGCGTTGATCGCCTGTTTGAAAATACTTGGTCAAGTCTACGATCCGCTCTTCGCCGTTCCGGATTATAATTATGTTGCTGAAATCGGCTCTTTGTCTGACCACGCCTGCATATTTTAAAAGGTCTAAGAGGGTCGGAGTGGTCTTGTTGTTATCCGCAAGAAGGGTAAAAACACCTGTGCTTTTGACTGCGCCGATAAGAAGGACTTCCACAAAAGAGGCACGTGCAGAGGTCGTAAACTTTAACAAGGAGAAATTACCGATAGTGAGGACACTTTGATAGTGCTCCAATATAAATTTTTCCAATACATTGGGATGGAACTTCATATTGTTCATTTTATAGAGGCGCATAAGTGTCGAGTAAGACCAATTGTGTATAATTATATATTTATTGTGCGAAGCTTTGAGCTTGTTGACGATGTCTGCAAGCATGAATCTCGGGGCACCATACTTAACTCCGAAGCTTGGAATTGAATCATATCCCGTGGGATTTTCTATATTCATGACAGAATAGAGGAGAGGAGCAAATGGATAGGCGAGTACATTTCTGTCACTGCCTATGATCCTGTCGGCCTTACTGATGAAGTCAACAAGCGTTGATGCGCCGTATCTGTCGAAGGACCATAGGTGCTCATGCATAAGTTTGAAATGATAGGCCTGTGTGTCGATCAATCTCATGTTTTGGAACATAAGTACGCATACTGCCCCAATACCTGCAAAAGCCGCTATACTGAACAGCCTCCTGATAATCCGAAAGATTGGCTCCCAACTAATCCTCTTGAGAAGTTCCTCAAGTCTCCAGAGGATATACACGGAGAATACGATGCTCAACCCCATGTTTATATAGGTAGTTCCCGGAATGACCAGCATAATGTGATGAGGAACATTTAAAAATAATATAATATTGCCAATACAGAGTAGAAGTTCTTCAGGTAAATGATATCTTTTTGTGAACAGGAGGAAAAGGCTTGCCGCAAGCGTGAAAATAAAGAGCAGCTTCAGCGGCTCTACAATATACCTTAGCGATGCGACCGGCTTCATATAGAACAGGTTTATTTTTGGATACAGGACAAACAATGTGTATTGGTCCCTTAAGAAAGGCAGAAATGCCCCGTTTGCCGCCAGAAACACCAGCATGAGAACACAAGGCACAGCTGCGCCTGATAGGAATTTCAGCGATGCATAGAGCCTCTGACGTCTGACCGATTGTTGATCTCTCCCTGCTGTACCTGGCACATAGGTGAAATAGATAAGAGGAGTGAGGATAACTATCATGTATACGCCGGTTGACTGCAATATCAACATGGTCAGCCCGGCGAGCAGGCCGGCTAGATACAGATAGAGACTCTTGTCGGTGTGCATAAACCTGTCGAGGACTATGAGGGCCAGCAGGAGCGTAATGGTAGATGGGATATAATAGTTGAGGGTGAACCATTCCGTGTATCCGAAGGTCAGGAAGAGCAGTGGCGCGAGGACTGCATACCACCTTTTTATGACGAGCCGCGATATATGATACAGCAGGACGCTGATTATACACGACATGATAATAATGATATAGTTGGACACTACGATGCCGAATCCGAACAGTCTGTACAGCCATGCCATGAGGTAGAAGTCCCCCGGGAAGAACACCTGGAAGAAGTCCCTGTAGATCATCTGTCCGTGCATGATCCTCCATGCCCCGCTCATCAGGCCCTCATCGTTGCCCGGGTTGGTGGCGAACAGGTAATGGCTGTACAGGGACAGATAAAGATAAGAGACGAGGGCGACTATCAGGTATGGCAAGAACCTCTTAAGGTGTTTCATTATGAGCACATTCCCCCTGTGTAATCATATCTGTACAAGTATCGTAGTATAGAGCCCTTTGATGAGCAAGATAAATTGGAAATAGAGAGAAAAAAACAAGAGAGAAAAAAACTATTTGACAATCGTTGAAAATTCTTTATACTGTACTATACGAGGAGAAAAATATGTGGCGGCCTGCACCAAGATAAATAGAGTCGCGGATCTTCTGATAGTCTGAGGTCAAGTTATGCCGGGGAATTATTTTGTTTTTATTCGACGGAAGGGTTATATTTTTCGTTGATCATATAAGACTACCCAAAGTCGTTCGGTATAGTATATCGGCATGAAAAGGACAGAGCAGAAAATCGGAAACTACTTCCGCTTCGGACTAAAACAAACAAGGTTGACACGTGTCGAGAGATGAGTATGGTACGAGTATCACCCAATGATAACAGCAGAAACCTCGATTGCCTTCTTATACATACCCCCAAATTCAGCCATTATGTACACCCCTTCAATAAGGTACAATTTATTAATCTTATGCCCATGGGCCTTCTTTTTATGGCAGACTTCTTGCAAAGGCATGGATTCAAAAGCAGGGTCTTGCACCTCGGTATCGAGAGGCTATTCACAAAGGACTTTTCTCTGCGGGAATACCTCCTGTCTACAAAGCCAAAGGTTGTAGGTGTTGCGCTCCATTGGCATCACCAGTCGTTTGACGCTATCGAGATTGCAAAAGAAGTAAAGCGGGTCTTACCCGATACATTTCTGGTCCTGGGTGGTCTCACAGCGAGCTTTTTTAAAGACGAGATACTGGAAAACTTCGGATTCATCGATGCAATCATAGCCGGAGATGGTGAAGTCCCGCTTCTTGCGGTAGTCGATCAGATCGTTAAAAATTGCGGCGACATGGCTTCGGTACCCAATCTTACGAGGCGGAACAGCGGCAGTGTTGTACAAAATGCCCAGAATTATGTAACGACCAAGGAGATATTGGACAGTGCTTCTTACAGCAATTATTCTCTCATGGAGAACTACAAGTTTTATCCGCAGTTATTTTTCTTTAACTTTAACACCAGTCCGGTCATAAACGATATCATTTATAAGAGCTCCCTTGTTGCATCCATGTATCTCCCGATCGGCAAGGGCTGTACGGCAAATTGTAGCTTTTGTGGCGGAGGCTATGATGCGAATGGTATCATAAACGGCAGAGCACGGATCGTGTTACGATCGCCAGAAAGGATAGTAGATAACATAAGAGAAGGTCTGCAGTGGGGTTTTAAAAGCTTCAACACGGATTTTGATCTTCCCGAACAAAACTCGAGGAAATTCTTTTTAGAGCTTTTTAAAACCATACGAGATCATAAGCTCAAGATAACTTACAACTTCAACGCATACGCGCTGCCGTCCGTTGATTTCATAGACGAGTTCAGCGCCACGTTCACCGCAGATTCCCAGATAATTATCTCGCCGGAAAGCGGATCCGAGAGGCTGAGAAAAATCAATAAAGGTTATTTTTATACCAACGCTGATTTTTTGCAGACCCTGAGCTATATGGAGAAAAAAGGGGTAAATACAGGTATTTATTTTTCCGGAGGACTGCCGATGGAAACAGGAAAGGATATTCAGGAAACAGTCACCTTGCAGAAGCAGCTCAAAAAATACAATAATATAAAACAGGTCATTACTGTCCCGCTGGAACTTGACCCGGCTTCACCCATGTTTTATTATCCAGAGAAATTTAATATCGTCTTAACGAGAAAGACCTTCCTTGATTATTACAAAGACCATGCACGGTCATGGTTCAGCAGAGGATATTGTCTGGCTGGCTCTTCGGAAAAAGAAATGATGAAGGTTCAATGTAAAAATTACTGTTTTATAAATCCGAATTTCGGCAAATACCTATGCTCTGTTTCTCATGTCGCCACCAAATTCAGACCAAGCTATTCCCTCAGGTACATAGACACCCTTGCTTCTTTTGTCCTGAAAAGATTGTTTAAATAGGGGGACTTCATCATTTATCATTCAGAGGAGCAATCATTCAGAGGAGCTATTGACTAATAATCTTATTTCTTTTATTCTGTCCCCATGAAAATACTTTTCATTATTCCGCCATTTTCTACACGTGGCGGCTGGTCTGTTCCGCATATCGGTATAATTTATATGGCTACCATTCTGAGACAAAAGGGATACGATGTTACTAGTATAGATGCCATTGCAGAAGGTCTTTCACGAGCGGAACTGATAAAGAGGATACAGAAGATAAAGCCGGATATCGTAGGTCTAACAGCCCTGACAGAGCAGGTCTACGAAGCGTCATTACTTGCAAAAAAAATTAAAGAGATGTCGCCGGAGGTCAAGACGATACTCGGTGGTTATCATGCCTCTGCGCTGCCGGAGCAAACACTGAAAGAATTCAGCAGCTTTGACTACCTTGTCTATGGCGAGGGCGAACTGACACTCCCGGAACTGCTGAAGGCAATAGCTTCTAACAACAGGGATGTCCTCAGAAGTATCCAGGGTATCGCTTATAGGGACGGCAAGGATGTCGTGGTAACTCCTCAAAGACCGTATCTCGACGTCAATGCACTTCCTCCTCTCGATTTTGAAGGTTTCGACTTGAAATTATACCGGCCTTTTTATGTATTCCCGAACCATAAAATCACCGAGCTGCCGGTCATGACATCGAGAGGCTGCCCTTACGATTGCGTCTTCTGTTTTAGGACCATAGGCAAGATTATAAGGTATAGAGATGTGCACTTGGTTATCAATGAGATAATAAGAGATATTGAAGTGTATCATGCCAACAGGATAACGTTTATGGATGATACCTTTACCATCAATATGAAGCGGGCAGAATCGATCTGCGACGAATTGATCAAAACGGGCATTCATAAAGAGATTACATGGAACTGCGCAACACGGGCCGATGTCGTTCATGCACCACTGCTCAAAAAAATGCAGCAGGCTGGATGCAGGATAATTTCTTATGGTATAGAGTCGGGTGATCAGGCGATACTCGATAAGGCCGTGAAAGGTCTTAAGATAGAAGAGATAAAAAATGCTATAACATGGACAAAGGACGCAGGCATCGATATATACGCCAATTTTATCATAGGTCTCCCCTATGATACGGTCGATTCCATCAATCGGACTATCGATCTTGCTAACTCCCTCGATATTGACGCTGCATTGTTTTCGGTCCTAACGCCGTTTCCCGGGACAGGACTTATCGATATGGTTAAAGACGGCAGGGGAGGATTAAAGATGATCTCGAACGATTGGAGGGATTACAACAAGCACGTCGGCAGGTCGCTCGAGCTCGATACGGTCAGCATAAATCAGCTTGAGAAACTCCAGAGGAAGGCATACATGAGATTTTATCTGAGGCCCCAAAAATTTATGAATATGTTCAAGATCGTGAGATTAGGTACACTCATGTCTTACCTGTTTCGCCGGTTCATCTTTAAAAATCTCTCCATCAATAGGATACATGATTAAGCATGGATCTGAAATGAGAGTTACGCTTGTTTTCCCCTTGCTTAGGGATCCGTTCAAACGGCTGGTGCGTAGGCCCATTATTCACTACGGATTATTAGTGCTTGCGTCCGCGCTCAGAGAACGGGGGATTAAGGTCAACATTATTGATGGTGTGGCAGAGCGATTGGATATGAACAGTTTCAGAGAGCGAATAATGTCGCTCAGCCCGGACGCTGTTGGGTTTACGAGCGTTACTGAACAGATAAACGACGTCCATAAAATGTGTGAAATTGTAAAAGGTATAGATAATAAGATAATAACAATAGTCGGTGGTGCTCATGCCACAGCTTTACCGAAGGAAACTCTGCTAGAATTCCCGCACATTGATTTTGCGGTATATGGAGAAGGGATACAAACACTGCCTGAGCTCCTTCAATCACATGCCAATCCTGAGACCATTAAAGGAATAGCATACAGAGACGGTGGAGAAATAAAAATAACAGTTCCACGGCCCTACCTGGAAGATCTTAATAAAATGCCACTTCCTTCCTATGATCTATTACCATTGGAACGATATTATCCCATCCAGAATTTTACTTCAGGCTTGGAACTCCCGACCTATATGACGCTTGGATGCCCGTTTCAATGTAAATTCTGTCACCGATTGGCCGGCAGAATGGTCCGGTACAGGAGTCCTGAACGAGTCATCGAAGAGATGGAATTGGGCATAAAAAATAATGCGACGCAATTCATCTTTATTGATGATACATTCTTATTGGACAAAAAAAGAGCAATGGAGCTGTCGCATCTCCTCATAAAGAAGGGCCTTCACAAAAGAATAACATGGGCTTGTTTGTCGAGAGCCGACATTGTAGACGAAGAACTGCTGACGACGATAAAGGAAGCAGGGTGTACCATGGTATATTTCGGCGTTGAGTCCGGATCCCAATACATTTTGGATAACATCGGCAAGAACATTACGCTGGAAGAAATAAAGCATGCATTTTCATTGGCAAAAGCAGTGGGGCTGAAGACGGTAGCCTTTTTTATGATAGGGACGCCCTATGAAACAAAAGAAACAATCATGAGTACCAGGAGATTTATTTCAGAGTTAAATCCAGATTTCCTTGAGCTATCGATCTTCACGCCGTATCCGGGAACCGAATTTTATTCTGCCATAAAACAGGGGTTGGAGGGCATCGTAATCGTAGACACGAGCTGGTCGAACTTCAATATGACGCGGTCCGAGTATATACGACACAAAAATTTTGGTTCGGATGAGCTGGAGGTCATAAAATGGACGGTATATGTAAGGTTTTACATGCATCCATCGCGCATAACACGCATAGTATCGCGGATTCGTTCTCCAAGAATAATATTCAGGATGGGAGGGTGGATCATGGTGTTCTTTGTAAAGAGGATCGTAAAGAAGATTGGAAAGTCCATGCAACTGTTTCAAACTAAAGCAGGCTCTGTGCGACGGGCGTAGGGTCTCATGAAGTTGTTATTTATCAATGCGCCCGGTAATTGGGCAGGCAAAAGACAATTGATATATCCCATGGGACTGGCGTATGTTGCAACATATCTGAAGGAAAGATTGGGTGCCCCGGAGATACGATTCCTGGATCTGAATAGGTATGAGGATTACGGGGGCATACTGGAAGGGACCTTAAAAGAGTTTTCCCCGGAGGTCGTGGGCATCGAGTTCAGGAATGCCTTTTATTTCTCGACGCCGCAAACACCATTTTTAGAAGATGTGGCGCGCAGGATCAAACTCATTGTTCCAGATGCCACCGTTGTTGCTGGAGGCTCGGGTTTCTCACTATTTGGGAAAGCTATTATGCAGTATATAAAAAATATAGATTTCGGGATCTTCGGCGAGGGAGAAGTGCCCTTTTTTGAGCTTATAAATTCGAATTTTGACGTTGGGAAAGTTAAAAATATATTCTTTAGGCACCATGATGAAATAAGTTTTTCGGGGCACAGCAATGCTTTTGTCAATCTCGAAGACCTGCCGATCCCCAAAAGGGACTGGGACGGGATTGAACTCAGTAAATATAGGTATCATGGGTTTCAGACAAAAAGGGGATGCTCGTTTCAATGCGATTACTGTCCTGAGCCTTTTCTGCAGGGGAAATATTACCGGTTATATTCATTGAAGCGTATTAAAGAAGAACTCACTTATTGTGTCGGCCTGGGTATTCATAGAATATTTTTTGTCGATACCATATTCAACCTTCCCTTTCGGTCATCCATGGATGTTCTGGATGTCCTGTCGGATTTCCCAGACGTGGAATTCTCCGCCTTCTTCAAAGTCACCGGCTTCAATCAAAGCTATATAGACAAGCTGGAAGGGGCCGGATTCAAAGAGATATACGTTTCATTGGAAAATGTTGAGCCTTCTATATTGAAATCTAACCACACGGGCATCGATGAGAAGGCGATCGAAGAAACGACAAAGCTGTTATACAAATCAAGATTAAAAGTGAGATATCAATTTATTCTTGGTCTCCCCCATGAGGATTTTGCCAACAGGATCAAAAATATGGGTTTCATGCTCAAACTCCTCTTGAAGAGCAGATTTAAAGACAGGGTGTTTGCAGAGCCTCTGGCTGTATTCCCTTATACAGAATTGATAAAAAAGAACGACATCAAGATTGATCTGCTCAACTATCCTGTTTTAATGAAAAGGCTCTATTGGTGGTATTTCCCCTTATTGAAGATCATTCAAAAATTGTCGGATTTGTTCAAGCTCAATACCCTTAAATTGAACAAATTTAAATAGATCATGACAGGAAAAGAACCGAAGGCCAGCAACCACCAATCAAATCTGATCAAAACCTTATCTTTGTATCTTATCGTAGCCTTTGTTTCCATTTTTTATCTCTCTCATTTTACCCATTATTTATTTGCCACAGACGTCGCCAATGACGAAGGTGCCATGGCAGGTGCTTGGCGACTCGTTCAGGGGCAGGTGATCTACAGGGACTTTTTCGAGTTTTTTGCACCTGGGAATTTCTTTTTGCTTGCACTCATCTACAAACTCTTCGGCTACAGTCTTGTTGTTACTAACTACACCATAATCGTCATTGACGTTATCTACAGCCTGCTCCTTTTCCAGGTCTCGTACATGATGATACGTCGCTGGTATGCGATTATTCCTCCCATGCTATTTCTCCTTATAGGCTTCCCGAGCTGGTTCATTTTCAGCCATTATTGGCCGGCATCTGCTCTGCTCCTCGCCGCGATTATACTTCTCTCAGTTGCTATGGAGAAGCTGGATGCAGAGGACAAATCGATTGACTTACGTCTTTTTTGGGCGGGCTTATTCGTAGGATTGGCCGGTATCTTTTTACAATCGTTTGGCGTTTACATGAGCGTTTTATTCATACCTGTGCTTTATTTTAGAACAAACAAGATTCCGCACGTGTTGAACAGGATTTTATTGTTTTGCGCCGGTATTGCACTGCCGGTTTCGGGCTTTGTCTTATACCTCCTCATGACGCATGCCTTTATCCCCTTTATCCAAAGTCAGATTGACCTGCTCAGGATTTATCCACATGCAATCTATTTCTTGGCAAAGCCACAAATGTCTTTTTACCATATTATGACGCCTGTTAAATTGATATTCGTGATCTCCTTGGTGGGAAGTCTGTTGCTTTTGATCTTTAAAAAAGATCTATCCGATCGAGAGTCCATTTTTTTCGTGGGAAATGTTATATGTTTTCTTGTTGCATGGCAATGGCTCACGATTAGAAATAACGTCAGGGTACCCAATTATACGACCGCCGGCTTAAGTTTTGTATTTATTATTTATTCCGTTGATCTTTCTGCTGAATATATAAAAGCTCATTATTCAGCATGGAAATATAAGTGCACACGTGCCTTGCTGCATGGTATATTCGTAGCCATTGCCATAATACTAATGGCATGTCTTGTGGAAGGTATATCCGATATTAGGAACAAAGCGTTCCATTTTACCGTGAACAAGGCTGCGTATTGGACCTATAACAAAACAGCCGCTGAGGACCTTGTTCATTTCAGTAATGACGCAAAAAAAATACTCGGTAATGATAGAAACGTATTTATCTATCCTCTTGCATCAACGTTATACACACTGCTCAACCTTCATAATACGACACGTTATGACATAATCGGCGGTTTTGGTCAGGCAGCAGATGCCCCTGCGGGTGTTTTTAAAGATGTCGTAGAGCAACTGATACGATCAAGAACAAAGTTCATTATAACCTATCAGTGGTCGTACAGTTTTTTGACGTACTGGTCGCAAAGAAACGGTGTCGTATTTAGGCCGAATACGTTTGAACGGTTTATAGGGGACAACTATCAAGATGTGCTGGACGTAGGCTTCTACGCACTTTGGGAGCTGCGATCACTCAAGCCGGGAGATACCATGGGCATAACGATAAAGGGCCATCCTGAATTTGATGAGACCGTCACGGTAACAAAGGGCGGCTATATTCAGGGCCCTGATAAGGCTGGGATCAAGGTAGAAGGACTTCCTCCGTATGCTGTGAAAGATTTATATGCGAAGGCGCTGCATGAATATCGGATGACGTCTGATAGTGTCCGTGTTCTTCCATCAGAGGTACCGTACAAGGCTACTACGGCATCCATTCCTGTACGCAATTCGTTACTCTCAGACGATGGCGACAAGTATAGGAGCGGTACATCTCAGAAGACGATATCGGTAACCGTATCCGGAGCCGTACAACATAGTGGTACCTTGACGCTGAACGACAGGGCAAGGTTGACGGGCATCTTTGCCATGAAAGGCAGTCACCTGTCTACGGCGAATTTAACGAACATACTTATCATAAGGCACCATAAGGAAATGAGGGTAAATCTTTTAAAATTTATGCAGACAAAAGACCTCGCTTATAATCCCTTATTGCACGATAAAGACTATATCTACGTCCCTAAACTCTCCGTCATGACCCTTTCTGTAACCCTTTTAGGTGCTGTAAAGCATAGAGGAAGATTTACCGTAAAGAGAGGGGCAACGGTAATGGATTCATGTGCCGCAGCAGGAGGGCTGTTGCCCGAGTCGAATCTGAGCAAGGTCCTTGTTGTAAGACGTGACAAATTAATAAAGGTAAACTTGGTAAAATATATACAGACCAGAGATCCGGCTGATAGGCTGTTGCTGAAGAACAATGACATCGTCTATATTCCAACAGACGACGAATATCCCGCCATCGGGAAGATCAGAGAAGCGGCAAGAAAGTTCATTTCAAAAGAGGAGAAATGAGTGTTTGGTACTGTACGATCTTTCTAACAAAAGCTTTTATTATACCAGTTATACATACTCAGCTATAAATCAATGAAACAAAAAGAGGTATAGGCATGGGATGGCGGCGATGCCTGCGAGCGACACTACCAGCCCGATAATGAAGCTCAAAGGCATATAGTTAAGTTCCACCTCATGGTGTCCTCCCGGGACAAATACCCCTTGGAACGCGTAGTCGGTCCTTAGTACCTTCGTCTCCTTGCCGTCAATAGACGCGTGCCAGCCCGGAAAATAGGTATTGCTGATAACGAGCAGCCCCGGAGCAGAAGTATCCACACGCATCTTTATGTAGTTCGGCGTGTACTTCTCGAATGATACCTTGCCGGCCGGTTTATTCCCTTCGATCGTACCCTCAGCCTCGCCAGCAGGGGCAGGTTTAACCCCTGCCCCTGCCACTGCATTGCCGGGTATAAAAGAAGCATATCTTGTGTCTTCTCTGCAGATGACCGCTGTGGTGCTCAATTGCGATGCATCCTGCTTCACAAGGTCAAAGGCCTGGTCATGCGTATCTGCGGTCTTATAGTCGTACACCATGAATGCCCTGCTGAAGGCATGCATATTCTCATACAGCGTGAAGCCGTTGGCTGAGACAACAGGCCTGAATCCATCAACAGGCATGCGGATATCAAAAGAATATCTGCTGGCGTATAGGGTGATATTGTATTCCGACTTTATTAATCCTTTAGCAAACAACCCACTTAAATTTATATTTGATCGGGTATAGTATGCAAGAGCGGCCCGTTCTGGCACTATGATGAATTTCACATCGAGGAAGTTTACTATACCAGGCACCGTCGCGAGGTTTCTGATGAACTTGTCATACCATCTTACTCCCAATCTATCATAGTTACGAAGGTCTTCTATGTTATAGAAGGTATTAACATTAGGCTCGTATGCTACTATGCCGTATTTTATGACAGGCAACACGCGGAAGGGGGCGGGTTCTTGTTTTATCTTGTTTATGATGGGATTGGTCGGGAAAAAATATTGAGAGCTTAACAATGATATTCCTCTAATTTCCATTATCGTAAATAGAAGTAATACTATACCTATCGAGATCGTTAAGGCATTTTTATTCTTTACTCTCATGATGAGGACAATTGCTATCGCCATAGTTATCAGTACGAAGATTAACATAAGGAAATTTATCTTATAATATCTGCCGGAGAACACGAATAAGATACCACCTAAAAATAAGGTCGCATATACAGCCGTAGCGAATGACAGTGGCTTGCATCTCCCTTTTACGAGGGCATCAAGATAGTGTGCGCCGATCAGTAAAAGGAAATAGCCGGAGAATACCAATAAGTGGGCCTTATCGGTAATATCAAAGCCTGGTATGTGAACAAAGGTAGTGCGTACGACCGCTATGTTGAATGGAATGATCATGGTTACAACGCATAACAGGATATAAGTCCTTATCCTACGCTCTTTAAGAAGGTTTATTATACCGGCAATACCAAAAAGGAAGAATACGGGATCGATATAATTCATACCCATAACGATTCTGCCCTTATCAGCGGGAAGCAAGATAGGATTAACCCTCGTCAAATTGAGAGCCAGGAAGCTTCCTATAGCAGGGAGTAACAAGCGAATAGAATAAAAAGATGAGTTTTCAATCGATTCTCTGTGAGAAAGTATCGTACTGATATGCAAGTATTCAATGAACGGCAGCCACTGGATTGCCGATACAAGCACGCCGATACCTATAAACAAACCTGCCTTCCCTAAAATAATGTAGGCCTTTTTATGGAATCCGTATTCACTAAATAGCCGTATGAAGAAATACATACCGAGCGCAAATGTCATGAAAAACAATATTTCCGGGTGCCCGGTAAACACGGTAATGACAAATGCGAGCATGAGCAGCACATAGCCTTTGATTCTGTCAGAATATTTAATGATAAGCTCTATTGCCCAGAGACCGAGAAAAAAGCAGAATGCCGCGCCGCCTTTTGGATAGTTAAATTCGACCATGAGGCAAGAATACATGGCAGCTATCGACGCGACGATTGCTGCACGGTAATCTATAGTAATCTCAGTTAGATAAAGGTACGCAAATAATCCGATCAAAAAGAACTCGAAAAAGTATAAAAGAAGCAACCCCCATTTCCAATTAAATAAGTATAGGAATATATTGAGGGGATAAAAGAGCGCCGATTGTGGATTTGCTATCTGAGATACACCGCAGCCCTGGTACGGGTTCCATAGGGGCATTGAGAGATGCCTCAAAGATTCCCTGTCAAAATGATACCATGGCGGAAACATAATGATAGGATCATAATCTATGCCCTGAAGAAATGATTTCCCATGTACTGCAAAGAATGGATTGGCTCCAGGTTTATCTGTAGCAATTATTTTGTTCGTTAAGATAGCATGCGAGAAAAGAATGACGAGCGTAGCCGCAAAAATAATACAGGCTAAAACAAGTTTCTTATTATGATCGGCAGTATTGGTTAACAAAGCATCCCTCTTTAACCTCAAAGCGCAGGAAAACATACTATAAACCTTTGACCTGGTCAATTATTCTCAAGGCACAGGCGAAAGTATCGTTATATGATTTATCGACGATAGCAATTGCCTTGACATGAATTGTTATTTTGCTTATCCTCAACCAAAGGAGAAATCATTATGTGGAGACCGGCACCCAGGTTACATATAATATCTTAGCATTTTTCATACATAAATCATTGAGCAGATTGTCGGTATAGTGTAAAATAGGAATATGTTAAATAATAGATTCCTCAGCATAAGAATATTCCTGTATAGCAGCCTACGTTTCAGGAATTATGCATAGGCCTTGATGTTATAGTTGTATTTACGGCACTTACCAGTTCCTATGAAGATACTTCTTATCATACCTCCATTTTTGTCCGAGGAAAATAGCTTTACGCATAACCCGCAGGTTGTCCTGTATCTCGGGATGGCCTACCTTGCAGTATATTTGAAGCGTGAAAAACACGAAGTCCATATCATCGATGCCATCGCAGAAGGCCTATCAAAGGGAGCCCTCCTAAAAAGGGTTACAGAAATCAAGCCCGATGTCGTCGGTCTGACCGCCCCTACGCAGCAAATCTACGACGCCGCGGTAATTGCGGAAGAGATCAAGGGAATATCTCCAGGCATCAAGACTATCATCGGCGGCTATCATGCATCTGCCGCTCCTGTGCAAACTCTCAGAGAATTCAGCAGCTTTGACTACCTTGTCTATGGCGAGGGCGAGTTGACCCTGCCGGAACTGCTGAAAGCAATAGCTGCCAATACTAATGACGTTCTCAAAGATATAAAAGGCATTGTCTATAGAGATGCCGATAGAATCGTTGTAAATCCTCCACGGCCGTATAATGATATACATGCACTGCCAATGCCCGATTTCGATGGCTTTAAGTTAAGCCTCTACAAACCATTTTACTCTTTTTTCAACAAAAAGTTATTAGAGCTTCCCCTTATGACCGCGAGAGGCTGTCCTTATGATTGTGTTTTTTGTTTTAGAACAAATGGCAAGGTGGTAAGGTACAGAAATCTACAGTCAGTGATAGATGAGATAAAGAGAGATATAGCGGTTTATCATATCAGCCATCTCCTATTTGTCGATGAGACCTTCACGTTGAATATGAAGCGTGCCGATGCCTTGTGCGATGAATTGATCAAGACAGGTATAAACAAGCAGATAACGTGGGGATGCGAGACGAGGGTAGATTTTGTAAACGAGGCATTGCTTAGAAAAATGAAGCAGGCCGGATGCAGATTTATATCCTACGGAGCAGACTCAGGTGATCAGACGATACTCGATCATGTTGCAAAAAGCATGAAGATCGACGATATCAAAAACGCCGTTCAATGGACGAAACGGGCCAACATTGAAGTATACACCAATTATATTTTGGGGCTGCCGTACGATACCATCGATACAATCAAGAGAACCATAGACTTTGCTATATCGCTCGATCCCACCGGCCTATCATTTACGATATTGACACCTTTTCCTGGAACAGAAATCGTAAATATGGCTCAGCATGGCGAAGGTGGATTAAAGATACTGTCGTATGACTGGAGGGATTATGGTAAACAGCTCGGCAGAGCACTGGAGCTCGAGCACATCAGCAGGAAGCAGCTTGAAAGGCTTCAGAGAAAGGCATACATGAGGTTTTATACGAACCCCAGAAAAGTTGCGACGCTGTTTAAGACGGTAAATCTCCGGGCAATCATAACGTACTTCCTTTATAATAGATACATACTATAGCATGAATGTAATGGGGACAGAACTTTTTGCAGAGAGAAAATGAATAGGTGGCAAAAGATAACTGTTGTTCTTCTCTGTCTGTCCTCGATCATCGCTGTTTTCCTGAATACAGTCATGCTGATGAAACTAAAAGGATCGGCCACCAGAATGATCATGATACATGCAATGGAGCGGGTCATAAAACAGGCGGATACCGCCGCTTCGGTTATCAAGGACGCACAGGTAAGACATGCCGATATATTTGTACTTTACAAATCAAACATCCGTTATACGACCACTTCCCCCATGGAGAACAGTTTATCCTATGTTTCCTTTTTTACCTTTAATGCGGAGCTGCAGTATATGCTTATGCCCATGCCCGTTCATGTATCGACAAGTCCGCCTGACACGGAGGCACTTCAGAAATACAGCTATGTGCTGTTACCTGCAGGAAATAATATAAGATACGACAATTGTGAGTTGCTCAAACAAACTGGAAAGGAATGGCTGCTTTATCAATGTAAAGAATCAACGACAGGGGAAGGCCCTGCAGTGCCGACGGTTACGACTTACGTGGTAAATAATAGCCATGTAGTGGCTGGTATTAAACAGCATAGGGCCATTTCTGTAACCGTCTCCGGTGCCGTACCCCATGCAGGCATCTTTTATTTGAAATCTGGAGCAAGACTAACAGACGCCATCGCCCTGGCTGGTGGACACCTATCTTCAGCAGATTTCAGGAACATCACTATTTCCAGAAATTATAACAAAATAACGGTAAACCTTGTGAGGTATATGCGGATAAGAGATCCAGCCGATAATCCATTATGCAGGAATCACGACATCATTAAGGTGCACAGGCTCGTCCTTTCAGAATCTTCCGTAAAAAGATCCATCTCTGTGGCAATATTCGGCGCCGTAAGGCATACGGGGGGCTTTACCTTTTATGAAGGCGCGAGACTGGCGGACATATTTACTGTTACGGGAGGAATATTGCCTGCATCGAACCTCAGTAACATCGTAATCGTAAGACATGATAAAATGATCAAGACAAACCTGTTGTGGTACATACAGACCAGGGATATGACACATACCCCGCTGTTGAAGAACAATGACATCGTGTATGTCCCGAGAGGGAATGAGCATCTTTCCATAAAAAACATAAAAAGGTTGTTTCAATTTTAAGCAGCGGTCATATCCAGTAGAAATATGCCTGGCAACACTGACTCATTCAAAAGTACACGCCGAACTACATTAAGATGTGCGTGGATACTTCTAAGCCGGGGCTGCTATGGAAATGGAGTCTGTCGCAAATGTACCCCACAGAGCTCGCGTGGGGCGGCCTGGTTCCCTGAAGAACTCAGACCATCGTAAGAAAGTTTTCGAGCACAAATATCTTTCTTCTCCTGAAGTATACCGGTCTGGCACTTTTGTGACGAGAGTCAAAAGTCGCTCCTTTCCATATCCCCGGGATAAAGTTGATTTCATAGAATAACTACGTTATCTTTATAACATGAAAAGGAAACTTCCCAAATCGCATGAAGTGAAAGAGCCGCGTGCAGACTATTTGAGCCTAAAAGGCTCTGATCTGAACGAGCTTGCCGCAAGCATTTTAAAGCTGATAGGCAAAGACGAACAGAAGCGTGCAACGCTTGTCGGCCTGCTTATCAGCGATGTGGCGACAAAGCAGGAGTTTGTAACCTTATTAAACGAGCTGAAGGCGATGCGGGAGGCCTCCGATAGAAGGTTCGAGGCCTCTGAAAAACGGTTTGAAGCCATAGAATCCGAGCTGAAGGCGATGCGGGAGGCCTCCGACAGAAGGTTCGAGGCCTCTGAAAAGCGGTTTGAAGCCATAGAATCCGAGCTGAAGGCGATGCGGGAGGCCTCCGACAGAAGGTTCGAGGCCTCTGAAAAACGGTTCGAGGCCATAGAATCCGAGCTGAAGGCGATGCGGGAGGCCTCCGATAGAAGGTTCGAGGCTTCCGAGAAGCGGTTCGAGGCCTTTGAGAAGCGCTTTGAAGCCATAGAATCCGGGCTCAAGGCGATGCGGGAGACCACTAATTCTTCGATTACCGCACTGGGCAACAAGATAGATAGACTCGGCTCACGTTGGGGCATAATGGCAGAAGACACCTTTACCAACGCACTGAGAGAGGTATTGGGCAAGGCAGGCTTTCAGGTCACGAAGTGGCGTAAGACAGACACAAATGCGGAATATTTCATTCGGCCAAGGGATGCTGAGATCGACATACTTGTCAGGGATGGGAAGCGGATAGCGATAGAGGTAAAGTCTGCGGTAGGCATAGGTGACATAGAGATATTCGAGAAGTCCGTGCAGTTCTACGAGAGAAGCGAGTCTGTGAAGGTGGACGAGAAGATCATGGTGGGCATACACCTCCATCGTGAAGTCGAGGACTACGCACGAAAGCTCAAAATAAAGATTGTATCACAGCTTGAAGATATAGCAGATTGACCCGAATAATGCATTTGAAAAACAGGAAGGCTTGCGGAATGAGCGATGCGCCTACGTCAAGCAGAGGTATTCTTCGGACATCAACAATAGCGAGCACAGCTATAAGGCGGTATAGCGGTCATCCTTCTGTAAAAGGCTCTCCATTACAACAGGCGCTTTTTTTATGCCAGGGGATTTTCAGGATAGAATGAAAACAAATGAAAGGTCCTCCCAGCCGCAGGCAGGACAAAGTCGGCCCGGAGTCCTTGTTAAAAGCAAAATAGATGGGCAGTCACGGTGCAGGCTTGCGCCTTAAAGACTCAGACCCTCGTAAGAAAGTTTTCGAGCACGAATATCTTTCTTCTCCTGAAGTATACTGGGCTCTCCACAATGGTAATTGCCTTTAAATTCTCAATTCCGGATACAAACCACGGCTCCCTTGATGGAGGCACTCTCAACACCCATTCCGGCACCTTCATCTTCAGTTCATCGCAGAGGTACTCGATGGTAGAGGCAATCAGTCCGTCAAGTTTATTGTCTGTTGCCTTGCACGGCGTAGCGATCATAGCGGAATCTCTGTAATAGCGGAAATCATCGACAAAATCCATGAGGTATACCTGCCAGTTACCGGGGTCCTTCCTGATATGCAGTTTTAAATCTTTAACGGTCATCATCTGTCGAATAACTCCTCAACAAAATATTGGGTGGCAGGTTTGATATGCTTATGGGGGTAATATTTTTCGAGTATATCCAATACTTCCTTGGGAGTTTTGAGCTTCATTATTTTAATTAAAAATATAATATCCTGTTTGTCCGTTGCATCAACTCTCGAAGCAAAAGTTTTCATGGCTAAAAGATAGTCCGGCTCTGGAATATAGACCTTGAGGTATGGCCAGTTGAACAAGATCTTCTGTGCATGTTTAACCAGAAAGCCCTTTACGGCATCGTTCAACCAATCTTTTTTCAGGTTGTATTTTACGGCTATACGGGACGCTGCCTCCCTGATCTGCCGCGTTGGCTTGAATACGGCATCGACATCCTTTGTACTGGGACGTGCATTATAAGTCAGACACATCACCGTACCGCCATAAAGACAAATCTCTCCCTTTACTCCCCTCGATCCGAGTTCATCGTTGAGCCTGCCGAGAAGCATTATAATCTGTTTTTTAGTCATTTTTTAACTGGTACGAACATACAGATCTTATTAACTTTATCGAAAAATATCAAGGAATTGGATAAACCATCGGAGTTGTGACCCTATGGAAATAGAGTCTGTCGCAAACGTACCCAACAGAGCTTGCGTGGGGCGGCCTGATTCCCTGAAGAACTCAGACCATCGTAAGAAAAGGTGGCTCTTATCCCCCAAGCGAGCTTATGGCTACCATACGGTGGGAAGAAACTTCTTCCTCTGTGCATGATCAACAATAGGACAGAAACCATGTTGGCTCCTCTCCCATTTTTGATCATGCCGGTGTATACAAATATGGTCTTCCGCATGTTCCCCCTTTACAAAAGGTGATGTAAATTGATTGACAACTTTTCCTCTGTCATATAGGCTCGATGACGAGAACAACCGCACGTCATGAAGGTCTTATTTGTACAGGACAATGCCATCAACGAGTCACTTGCCCTCACCGAGCTCGCGGGACTGCTCAGGAAGCAGGGCCATGATTACGATGTACTGATAGAGAGAGAAGAACGCGGCCTGTTGCAGTCGGCGGTCTCGTATAGTCCGTCGATAGCGATAGTGCCGACGTCCATAACGAAGCCTCAATGGGGCATAGCTGCGGCTAAAAAGATTAAGTCGGTCCTGCCGAACGCCGTATGCATATTGACCGGCACCCATCCGACTTTTTTCCCGGATGTCATACATAACGAAGGCGTGGACGCCATACTCAGGGGTGAGGTGGATCACGCGATCCCGGAATTCCTGCGAAGGCTCGGCTCGGACGACGACATTACCGCCGTACCGGGCATGTGGGTGAAGTACAGGGGGGACATCTACAAAAATCCCATGGGCCCGCTTACGGACCTGCATGCAATGCCGCTGCCGGACCGGGAGGTCTACTATAAGTACAAGGTCCTGAGGGACCTTCCTTTGAAGAGGTTCATCAGCGGCAGAGGATGCCCGAATGTCTGCTCCTACTGCTTTAATCCTTCCCTGAAAAAGATGGCCGAAGGCAGGGGCAGCTTCGTGAGGAAGAAGAGCGTTGACCGTATGATTGAAGAGATTGAGTACATCAAGGGCAGATACCCTCTCAAGCACGTCCATTTTTCCGACGACCTGTTTACGTTCGACCAAGATTGGACGATAGAGTTCTGCGATCGGTACGCACAGAGCATAGCCGTCCCGTTCACCTTCAACAGCATGGTGAACAAGCTCGATGAGGGCACCATACAGTCGCTCGCCCGTGCCGGATGCTCGGGCATTGCCGTAGGCATCGAGAGCGGCAACAACGATGTACGGGTGAATGTGCTCAATAAGCGGATATCGGACCAGGAAATTATCGATAAATGCATGCTGATAAAAAAGCATGGGATACGCCTGGAGACCTTCAACATGATAGGCAACCCCGGCGAGACCCTCGAGAACGTGTTCGAGACCATAGAGCTCAACAGGAAGATCAGGCCGGACAACCCGATAATAACCATGTCGGTCCCCATAGAAGGCACCAGGCTTTACGAGTTTGCCGTCGAGCAGGGGTACCTCGATAACAGCTATAAAACAGACGTCGATAGCTTCTTCGACCGGGAAAAGCCGATCTACAGGACCCCCTATCCGGTGCAGTTCGAGAACCTGTTCTATACCTTCCCGTTCATCGTCAAATACGATAGTGTGCACAAGGTTGTGACACGGCTCTCTGGCTCGCCACGGCTGACCCCCCTTTTCAGGCTCATGGCATTCGGCAAGCTGTACTATGTGAAGAAGTTCTTCGACGTGGGCCTGCTGCCGTCTATCGTCTTTTATCTCCATACCGGCGGTCCGGCCAACTGGACCAACAACTACTCGTCCATCATGTAAGGTCCCTAAAAAAACTATTTAAAATAGCCGGCCTTTCTGATAGGATACCCGCCATGGGCGTATATCTGTCCATCGTAATACCTGCCTTTAACGAGGCCGAATCCATCGAGAAGCTCTATAAGGAGCTTCGGGAGGTCATCCGTCTGCACGGATATGATGCGGAGATCGTGTTCATCGATGACGGCAGTACCGATGACACCCTCGAGTCCCTGAGGCAGATCGCGGCCGGCGACCGCACCGTGAAAGTCATAAGCTTTAAGAGAAACTATGGGCAGACACCGGCGCTGTCGGCGGGTATCGAGAACGCCTGTGGCGGCATTATCGTTACCATGGACGCCGATCTCCAGAACGACCCTCATGACATACCGGCCATGATAGCCCTCGTAGAGGGCGGCAATGACATGGTCAGCGGATGGCGCAAGCCCCGGAGGGACGGGTTCCTCGGCAGGACACTGCCCTCTGTCGTCGCCAACTGGATTATCAGGATCGTCACCGGGGTGAAGCTGCACGACTTCGGATGCACGCTGAAGGCCTATAGGTCCGATGTTATAAAGAGCATAAGGCTATATGGAGAGATGCACCGGTTCATACCGGTGTATGCAGCAGGTAACGGGGCGAGTATTGCGGAGGTGAGGACCCATCACAGGCAGAGGCTCTACGGCAAGACCCATTACGGTTTTATAAGAACGATAAAGGTGCTGCTCGACCTGTTCACGGTGAAGTTCCTCGCCGATTACTCGACGAGGCCCATACACCTTTTTGGTGGCAGCGGCTTCATGTTCATGCTCGTCAGCCTTTTCATCGGTGTCGCTGTGCTCTACGAGAAGTTCCGCCTGCACGTCTTTGCCTACAGGAACCCGCTGCTGCTGCTCGCCGTATTCCTGTTTTTAGTAGGGTTCGAGCTCATACTGATCGGACTGGTCGCAGAGCTGATTATACGGCTCTATCACGGGTCTCTCAGTAATCCGGTCTACACGGTCAAGGAAAGAATCAACCTTTAAAGTATGTGCGGGATATGCGGGATATGCGGGCATGCGCCGACCGGTGAGCTCATCGCGGCCACGCGGACCATGCTCGATACCATCAGGTACCGGGGACCGGACCACCAGGGCATCCACGGTGCGGACCAGTACGCCATCGGTGCGAACAGGCTCGCCATAATCGATATCCGGACAGGTGATCAGCCCATCCACAACGAAGATAGCTCTGTATGGATCGTGTATAACGGGGAAATCTACAATTTCAAGGAGCTGAGGGAAATATTACGCTCGCGGGGCCATATCTTCTACACGAACACCGATACGGAGGTGATCGTACACCTTTACGAGGAATACGGCACGGAAGGCTTCGAGCGGCTCAACGGGATGTTCGCATTCGCGCTGTACGACGATACGCAGAAAAGGCTCGTCCTCGCAAGAGACAGGGCAGGTATCAAGCCCCTGTATTACGGCCTGAACGATGGCATCGCCTTTGCCTCGGAAATGAAGGCCCTGCTCGCCCTCAGGGGCAGGACGTACCGCCTGAGCCTATCCGGAGTGGCACAGTATCTCGTCTATGACTATACACCCGGCAAGGACACCGTTGTAAAGGACATCTTCAGGGTCGTGCCCGGTACCTGCCTTATCAGCGACCGCGACGGTATATACGAAAGACGGTTCGCTGCGATCGGGTTTGCCAAGGATCAACGGAGGACCGGCGACCTGCGGAGTGAAGAGGCGGCTGCAGGTCAACTGGGGGATTTGCTAGCGGAAACGATCAAAGATCAGTTGACAGCCGATGTACCGGTCGGCATCTTTCTCTCCGGGGGGATCGACTCCTCGACCATCGCATACTTTGCATCGAAGATAGCCCCCGGTATCCATAGCTTTTCCATAGCATTCGAGGACCGGTCATTCGACGAGGGCAGCTATGCGAGGTCCGTCAGCGAGAGGCTCGGCCTGGAGCATCATTCCCTGGTGTTCACCTATCCTCTGTTTGTGGACCTGTTCCGTCATATGACAGACTTCATGGACGAGCCGGTCGCCGACCCTTCCGCTCTTCCGACGTATGCCTTGAGCAAGCTTGCAGGCGGACAGGTAAAGGTCGTACTTTCCGGAGAAGGTGGCGACGAGATGTTTGCAGGTTATCCGACCTACAGTGCCCATAAGTTTGCGCCCCTGTATAATTCTCTGCCGCAGCCGATAAGAAGCAAGGTCATCGAGCCGCTGGTACGGATGCTGCCGGTCTCCCCTACAAACTTTTCACTGGATTTCATAGCAAAGAGGTTCATAGGTTCGGCATCGCAGCCGGCCATGGAAAGGCACCTGGCGTGGATGGGCAGTTTTTCCTACGACGAACTGGGCATGCTGTTCAAGGAGGAATTGTTCAAGGGCATCGAGCACTCGATATTCAGGCCCGCAGAGGAGGTCGTAAAACAGGCGGGAGGAGTACCGGACGCGGAGATGGCTAACATCATGGACATATTCATGTACCTCCCCGACGACCTCCTTACGAAGATCGATAGGGCAACCATGGCGGCATCTATCGAATCAAGGGTCCCCCTCCTCGATAACAGGATCATAAGCTTCTGTATGGCGCTGCCCTTCGAATACAAGCTCAAAGGCATCTCGCAAAAGCATATACTGAAAAAACTCATGAAGGGGAAACTGCCCGATGTCATTATAAACAGGAGGAAGAAGGGCTTCGGCATTCCCGTTACCAGATGGCTGCAGGGGGACTTTGCACACGAAGCAGAAGCGCTCCTGTCACAGGAAGCGATCGGAAGCCTGGACATGTTCAACCACCTCTACATAGAAAGACTCCTGAAGGAGCACTCACGCGGGATCCACGATCACAGGAAGAAGCTCTGGTCCATCATGGTGCTCGTCAAATGGTTACAGCGACATAGTGCGTTCCTCGATCTTTAACCCGGGCCCTGCCAACATCACTATGAGAAAAGGATGGGACACGGGGAGGACTTCCGTTTTGCTCTACGGGCATCCAATGAGGCGTTAGATAAATCTTTAACAAACAAGATAGCTGACTCGGTTCATGATGGGGCATAATGGCAAAAGACACCTTTGCATCGTGCAGTCGAGGATTACGCACGAAAGCTTGGAATAAAGATAGTGTCTCAGCTCGAAGATGTAGCAGATTAAGCGCCAGCCGTAGTAAACCAGTCCTAAAAGTTATTGAAGGCATGATGCCTTTATGGTAATGACGTCCACACTATGAGTATGGAGGTGAAGAAGTGAGAAGACTCGATTTTATAATCGGCTTGCTACTGGCAGCGGTGCTCGCCTTTCCCGATGCGGCGCTTTCTGACGGCTACACGACTCCATGGCTGGGCGGTCCGCTCCAGGGACCGGCAATCGCGTCCGGCGCAGGGGTGTACTGGAACCCGGCGGCTACCGGCGCTATTCGGCGAAACAGCCTCTTTTTTACCCTCGAGCCCGCGTACGAGGGTGTCAGCTATCAAAGGTCCGGCACCGATCCGTACAACAACAACCTGCCCTATCCTAACATAGGCTTCGGCACGTGGGCACCCCTTCCTTCCCTTGCGCTCACCTTCAAGCTGCCGAAGGGCCTGTCCACAGGCCTCGGTCTCTACGCTCCCTATGCCCGGGTAGCATACTGGCCAAAAGACGGCCCGGAGCGGTTCAACGGCTCTCAGGAGACCATGGTCATGTTCAACGTTTCGCCGCTCCTTGCCTACAAAGTCACGCCGAAGCTCATCGTAGGGGCAGAATTGAACGTCAGTACCGCATACCTCGATGTCTATCAAAGCACGACGATGGATATGCAAAACCCTTCCGATGAAAACCCGATATACGAGGCGAAGGTCCATCTCAAGAATAATATGGCTACTTCGTACGGCTTTACCATCGGTTTATACTATGAGCCCACTCCCACGTTCACCTTCGGTATCTCGTATATGTCGAGCGTACACTACCTCCTTGAGGGTACCTCGGACATAAGCACCCAGCTCGTGGGCACTATGACCGCGGACACCAAGTTGGACGTGACCATGCCGCAGACGCTGAATTTCGGTATGCATTTTCTGCCTGCAAAAAACTGGATGGTCGATGTAACGTATCAATACATAAACTGGTCCGAATACAAGAACATAAAGGTACAGACCTACAATGCCTCCAACCCCCTTGCAGACAAGACCATCTACATGCTTACCGGGCTCGAAGACGTGCTGGATGGAAAGATTTGGACGGGGTACACGGGAATAAAGGGCTGGCTGCTCGCTGGCGGCGTTGGCTATGACCCGTCTTCTTTTCCGGAGAACCATATCTATTCTCTCAATATAGATTTTACCAGAATGGACGTCTTCTTGGGGGCCGAGTATACGGTCACGCCATCGATAAAGGTGGGCCTGATGGCCGACCACGCGATATCGCCGAACATAACTGTAACGGACAGTATTGCCCAGCCGCCTGCGAACGGGCTCTACACGGTAGAAATGGACAAGATAACCCTGCTCCTCGACTACAGGTTTTAAATCCTTCTCCTTTGAACCCCCTTAAAACCAGGCTTGTCCTTCACCAGAGAGAGCTGACGGTCTATGCCCGTGACCCCGGCAGCTTGCTCGAGATCATCGTCCAGGCCGGTGTTGCCATGGACGCCCCGTGTGCCGGTATCGGCAGGTGCGGGAAGTGCCGCGTAAGGGTCGAGGGTGGACTCCCGCCTGACAACGTCGAGCGATCGCTCCTGCCGGATGACGAAATAAAGAGCGGTATTCGGCTTGCGTGCAGGAAAAGGCACCTGCCCTCCGGACTTACCATACGACTGCTCCAGACAGAAAAAGACCCTGCCCGGGAGACTTACGAGGTAGAGCCTGCGGACATGAGTATCGCTGTGGACCTCGGGACGACGACCATCGTGATAGCGCCGATAAACCTGTCCGACGGTACGGTGATGGCGGTCCGGAGCATACTCAACCCCCAAAGGGTATACGGGGCGGATGTCGTCTCGAGGATAAAGGCGGCCCTTGACAGGGCAGTCCTCGACAAGATGACGGAAATGACCGTGGATGCGATTTCCGCAGAGATCCGTGGGATACTCGCGGCAATCGGGCTCGGGGCCGACAGGGTCAGGCATATATACGTGGCAGGCAATACGACCATGGAACACATCGTTTCCGGGGCGGACGTGTCCGGCCTTGCAAAAGCCCCGTACACCCCTGCGTTTCACGATAAGAGACAGGTCCCGAATCTGGCATCCCGATCCGGCGTCGCTGCGGAGATAGTCGAGCTGTTTCCGGTCATAGGCGGGTTCGTGGGGGGAGATACGGTCGCTTCCCTGCTCGCTTGTGCGATGGACATAGCGGACGAGCCCGTTGCCCTGGTGGATATAGGCACAAATGCGGAGATCGCCATCGGCAGCAGGGCCGGCATACTGGTGAGCTCAGCCCCGGCCGGCCCGGCCTTCGAGGGCGGGCAGATACGGCACGGCATGCGGGCACAGGACGGCGCGATCGAAGACCTCCATCTTGTGCAGGACAGCGTGTCCCTCGACGTCAGGGGCGGTGTGGCCCCGGCGGGCATCTGCGGGTCCGGTCTTATACGGATAGTGTCCGAGCTCTTGAAGGCAGGGGTCATCACTGCGGACGGCGAGATGCTCCGCGCAGGCGCCATCGGCAGTAACCTGTTCCTGAGGGTCATGGAGAGGGCAGGGGAGCAGGCGTTTGTGCTCCATAGATCGTACGACCGGGAGGTTTCCCTGTACCAGTCGGACGTCCGTGCACTCCAGCTCGCAAAGGCGAGTATAGCGGCAGGGCTCGCCGTCCTGATGGAGCGGACCGGCGTGGTGCCGTCGAGTCTGTACATAGCAGGCGCGTTCGGAAACTATCTCAGGCCGGATGACCTTGCGTCCATAGGCATGGTCCCCTCAGGCCTGGCGGAGCGCACGTACTTTATCGGCGAGAGCGTCATTGCCGGAATCAAGAGATTTGTCATAAACAGGCCGGCGGTCGACCGGGAGGGCTTGCTAGCACATATCAGGCATATCGAGCTTGCGGACGATACGACCTTCAACAGACGCTTCCTGTCGATGCTCCCCTTGAGGGCGTTCAAATAATTGGATTGACATAATCCATAACTTTCTGTAAAGGCATAGGTATGAAGAGGTATCTGAGATACATCTGTCTGATCGGCCTTGTCTTCGTAGCGGGATGCATCAATGTGAGCGAGGACATTGTCCTGAACCTGGACGGCAGCGGGAGACTGCACCTCGTCTATGCCATACCGGAGGCGCTGATGAAGGACCAGCAGGGCCTGCACAATGCCATGACCCAGACCGGCATCGTATTTCCTTTGTCGAAAAAGGACTTTGGCAGCCAATTCGCAGGTCTCGAGGGGGTCAGCGTCGGCAACGTAAAGACATACACCGACAACGGCTACTACAAGATCGACGGCAGGGTAAAGTTCCGGGACATCAACGCATTGAAGATGAGCAACATACGGTTCGTCCTGAAAAAGAGCGGTGCGGACAGGGAACTGATGATATCGCTCATCAACTCCATGAATGAAAAACAGCCCTCAGGACAAGGCAAGGCAAGGTCCGGTACGGGCATCAACTATGAGAGCATACTGAAGGGCTCACTGACCAATTACGGTATAAAGATCGAAGTGAGCTTTCCGACCAAGGTCCTGTCCGCGAACGGGAAGATACGGGGCAGAGACGTGAAGTGGGACGTGCCGATGAACGTGTTCCTCAACAGTAAAGCGAAGGAAATGGCCCTCGACGCGGTCTATTCAGGCAAGCCGACCATTCTCGACCGCATCAGGGACTTTTTCAGATAATGAAGGCCCTCATCCTCAGCGGTGGTAAGGGGACAAGGCTGAGGCCGATCACCCATACCAGCGCGAAACAGCTCATTCCCGTGGCAAACAAGCCCATACTCTTTTATGCAATAGAGGCCATCAGGGACGCAGGCATAACGGACATCGGCATCATCGTGGGCGATACCGCAGCGGAGGTGAAGGCAGCTGTAGCTGACGGAGCCAGGTTCGGAGTGCAGGTGACGTACCTATACCAGGAAGAGCCGCTCGGCCTTGCCCATGCCGTGCTCATAGCGAAAGAGTTCCTCGGGGACGAGCCGTTCGTCATGTATCTCGGCGATAACCTCGTGAAGGGTGGCATTTCGAACCTGGTCGAGCAGTTCAAGCAGCGCTCTCCCAATTCCCAGATCCTGCTCGCGCGTGTCAGAGACCCGGGCCAGTTCGGCGTCGCGGAGCTCCGGGACGCTACGGTCGTACGACTCGAGGAAAAGCCTGCACACCCGCGAAGCGACCTCGCCTTGGTCGGCGTCTACATGTTCGACAAGAACATTCATGCGGCGGTCCGTGCCATAAGGCCCTCGAAGCGGGGAGAGCTCGAGATTACGGACGCTATTCAATGGCTGATAGACAGCGGCCTGAAGGTCCTGCCCCATATCGTGACCGGATGGTGGAAGGATACCGGCAGGCTGGAAGACATGCTCGAGGCCAACAGGATGATGCTCGACACCTATGAGACCGACGTCCAGGGCGATGTCGACGAGCATTCGAGGGTGGAGTTCAAGGTCGTCGTAGAGAAGGGCGCGGTCATCAGACACTCCACGATCCGGGGACCGGCCGCGATAGGCAGCGGCGCGCGGATCACGAATTCGTACATCGGGCCATTCACCTCGATATCCGCGGGCACGCAGGTCATCAACAGCGAGATAGAGCACAGCATAATCCTCGAGAACTGTCTCATAGAGGACGTCGGCATAAAGATAGAGGATAGCCTCATCGGCAGGAACGCCGAGGTAAAGAAGCTCAACGAGAAGCCACGGGTCTACCGGCTGCTGCTCGGGGACAACAGCAAGGTAGGGCTGCCATAAGGGGATGCAGTGTCGGGATCTTGAAAAATGATGGGTACAGGACGGAACTGTTCAAGAGGTGGGACATGATAGATGGCGTAAGGGTCAAAAATCTGAAGGTCATATGCGATGAGCGGGGCAGGCTTATGGAAATTCTGCGCTCGGACGATGACTTCTTCAAAAAGTTCGGTCAGGTCTACATGACGACCGCGTACCCCGGGGTCGTGAAGGCGTGGCACTACCACAAGCACCAGGCGGACAATATGACTGTGGTCAGGGGTATGATGAAGATCGTGCTGTATGACGCCAGGGAAGGATCGAAGACGAAGGGCGAGGTCAACCAGTTCTTCGCGGGCGAGCACAACCCGATACTCGTAACCATCCCGGAGATGGTGTACCACGGATTCAAGTGCGTCAGCGAGGAAGAGGCTGTCGTCGTAAATATTCCGACCAACACCTACGACTACAAGCAGCCAGACGAGTACCGCCTTGACCCGCATAAAAACGACATACCGTACGACTGGTCCCGGAAAGACGGCTAAGCGGGACCGGCCATGAAGATTCTCGTCACCGGCGGGGCCGGCTTCATCGGCTCCAATTTTATACACTACCTGCTTGACCGCCATCCGGACTACGATGTTGTCAATCTCGACAAACTCACCTATGCCGGCAACCTCGAAAACCTTCAGTCGGTCAGCGGCAACAGTCATTATTCGTTCATCAAAGGTGACATCGCAGATGCTGACCTCGTCCGTGGCATTATGGACCGGGGTATGGACGCCATTATAAACTTCGCAGCGGAGTCCCATGTGGACAGGAGCATACTCGAGCCCGCCTCGTTCATAAGGACGAACGTCCTCGGTACACAGGTGTTGCTCGACGTTGCACGCGAGAGGCACCTGCCGAGGTTCGTCCAGATCTCCACGGACGAGGTGTACGGATCGCTCGGGCCCACCGGGAGGTTTACGGAGGACACCTGCCTGTGTCCCAACAGTCCCTATTCTGCGAGCAAGGCCTCCGCGGATATGATCGCGCTTGCCTACCACCGGACGTTCGACCTGCCCGTGCTGGTTACGAGAACGTCCAACAACTACGGGCCGTACCAGTTTCCGGAGAAACTCCTCCCCCTCGTAATCACGAACCTGATGGAGGACAGACAGGTCCCCCTGTACGGCGACGGGATGAACGTCAGGGACTGGATCTTCGTCAAGGACAACGCAGAGGCCATCGACCTGGTCCTGCACAAGGGCAAAGAGGGCGAGGTGTATAACATCGGGGCGGGCTGCGAGAGCACGAACCTGTCGCTGATACAGGGTGTTCTCGACGTCATGAAGAAGCCTGATTCCCTGATAACCTACGTCAAGGACAGGCCCGGCCATGACCGGAGATACGCGATCGACCCATCGAAGATCAGGAACATCCTCGGATGGTCCCCCCGCACCATGCTCCAGGACGGGCTGAGGAAGACCATAGACTGGTACACGAAGAACACGGACTGGTGGAAGCGCATCAAGTCCGGCGAGTACCTGAAATACTACGAGAAGAACTACACACCGAAGGGGCTTTAGATTCTTTGAAGGTACCTTACCGATGACGAAGCCCAAGGTCCTCATTACCGGTGCGGGTGGCATGCTCGCGACCGCGCTTGAGCGTGTACTCGGAACGGTATGCAGCCTCGCGACCTTCACGGAGTCACAGCTCGATATAACGAACAGAGACGCCGTGCTGGATGCGGTACGGAAGGTGGGGCCGGACGTGATCGTCAACGCGGCGGCATACACCGCTGTCGATCGGTGCGAGACCGAAGAGCGGCGGGCGGCCCTGGTTAACGGTACAGCAGTCGGCTACCTCGCACAGGCCGCCGAGGCGACCGGTACACGGATAGTCCATTTCAGCACGGACTATATATTCGATGGGGAGAAGGAAGGACCTTACCGGGAGGACGATATACCAAACCCCGTCTCCGCGTACGGGCGCTCCAAGCTCCTCGGCGAGCAGGAACTCGTGCGTTTTACGCGCCACGCTATCGTTATTCGAACGCAGTGGCTCTACGGCGAGAACGGTAACAACTTCGTCGACACGATCATCCAGCTCGCACGGCAGCGTGACGAGCTGAAGATAGTGGATGACCAATACGGCAGCCCGACCTATACGATGGACCTCGCCCGCGTGGTCGGGTGGTTCGTGGAGCACCGGGACGATCACCCGGACGTTTGGGGACAGGTCTTCAATTTTTCGAACGAGGGCGTCGTATCGTGGTTCGGATTCGCACGGGAGATACTGAGGCTCGCCGGCATCGGGACGAGGCTTATCCCGGTCGATACGGCCGCTTTCCCGAGGCCGGCGAGAAGACCGCCCAACTCGGCACTCGATAAGACAAAGATACGACGTCTCACAAATATTGACATACGGCCGTGGCCTGATGCACTGTATGAATATATGAGGAGAATGGTATGAGACTTGCCGTCATTGGGTCAGGCTATGTCGGTCTTGTCACGGGTACGTGCTTTGCCGACAGTGGTAACGACGTCCTGTGTATGGACATCGATAAAAAGAAGATCGATGCCCTGAAACGGGGGGCCGTACCGCTCTACGAGCCGGGACTCAGGGAGCTTATCGATAAGAATCGTACGCAGGGGAGACTCGGCTTTACGACGGACATCCGGGAGACAGTCCGTAGCTCGAAGGTCATATTTATCGCCGTGGGCACTCCGCCGGGCAACGACGGTGCCACCAACCTTGCCGGCATAAAGGCGGTAGCGCGGGACATCGGCAGGTACATGAACGAGTACAAGGTTGTCGTTACGAAAAGTACGGTTCCGGTAGGGACTGCTGACCTGATTCGTGCAATCATAACCAGGGAGACGGACTTCCCGTTCGACATCGCATCGAACCCGGAGTTCCTGAAGGAGGGCGCTGCAATCGACGATTTTATGAAGCCGGACCGCGTCGTGTTAGGCGTGGACAGCGAGAAGACCGGGGAGTTGCTGCGGTCGCTGTACGAGCCTTTCACCCGTACCGGCAACCCGATCATCGTTACGGACATCAGGAGCTCGGAGATGATAAAGTACGTGGCCAATGCCATGCTCGCTACGAAGATATCCTTCATCAACGAGGTCGCAAACCTGTGTACCCTTATGGGAGCGGACATCGACGATGTGAGAAAGGGCATAGGCTATGACAACAGGATAGGCCACCTCTTCCTGTTCCCGGGCGTCGGATACGGGGGGTCATGCTTCCCCAAGGACGTGAAAAGTATCATCCATGCCGCAGGACGGCAGGGCTACCGGATGGAGCTGCTTTCTGCTGTGGAGCGCGTGAACGAGAGACAAAAGGCGCTGATGCCGGCCGTGATAAAGAAGCATTTCAACGGCAAACTCAGGGGGAAACGTCTTGCAGTGTGGGGACTTGCGTTCAAGCCCAAGACAGACGATATACGTGAGGCACCCTCCATCGTCATGATTGAAGCGCTCCTAAAAGCCGGGGCACGTGTCGTCGTGCACGATCCCGAGGCGATGCAGAACATGCGTGCCGTATTCGGCAGGAGGATAGTATATGCGGAAGACCCGTATGGCGCACTCAGGAACGCGGACGGACTGGTCCTTGTAACGGAGTGGAACGAGTATAGAAAGCCGGACCTCGACCGGATGACCGGGCTGATGAAGGGGAGGGTGATCTTCGACGGCAGGAACGTGTTCGACCGGCAGCAGCTCCTCGACAGAGGATTTGTGTACTATGGAATAGGAAGGCGGACCGAATGAACGAGCGGGCCGTGATAGCGGGCGGTGCAGGCTTTATCGGTTCGCACCTGTGTGAATATTTTCTCGAGCGGTCGTACGACGTCGTCTGTGTGGACAACCTTATTACCGGCGCTGTCGATAACATAGCGCATCTGTCCGGCAGGAAAGAGTTCGTCTTCATGGAGCACGACATAACAGGCCCCCTGCGGGTGCCTGGCAGGGTGAACTACGTACTCAACTTTGCTTCCCCGGCGAGCCCGGTAGACTACCTCGAGCATCCTCTTGAAACGCTCAAGGTAGGCTCGTTCGGGACCTATCAGTCCCTGGAGCTTGCGAAGGAAAAGGGCGCGCGGTATTTCCTCGCCTCGACGTCCGAAGTGTACGGTGACCCTCTGGTAAGTCCGCAGCCGGAGACGTACTGGGGTAACGTCAATTCCGTCGGCCCGCGCAGCGTCTATGATGAGGCCAAGCGGTTCGCTGAGGCGATGACGATGGGGTACCACCGGTTCCATAAGGTGGACGTCAGGATCGTGAGGATATTCAACACGTACGGCCCGCGTATGCGCCTCAACGACGGTCGTGTCGTTCCCAACTTCATCTTACAGGCTCTGCATGACCAGCCCCTGACCGTGTACGGTGATGGCTCGCAGACAAGGAGCTTCTGCTATGTCTCTGACCTTGTCGAGGGCATCTACAGACTCCTGATGTCCGACCACAGGGGCCCGGTGAACCTCGGCAACCCTGAGGAACGGAAGATTATCGATTTTGCGAGGTACGTCATCGGACTTTCCGGTTCCCGAAGCACGATCGCCTACAGCCCCCTCCCGCAGGACGACCCGAAGCAGAGGAAGCCTGACATAACGCTCGCGAAAGGACTGCTCGGTTGGGAGCCGAAGGTCTCGCTGGACCAGGGCCTGAAGGAGACGATAGCGTACTTTGCAAAAAAGAAGTAGAGGCCGGGGCGGAGCAAGCCCCATCAATCGGTGATCTTCCTGATGGCGCTCTCGACAGACCCGAGCAGGTACGAGAGCTGGTGCAGGGTGATCGAGAGGGGCGGCATAAGGACGACGACGTCGTCGAGCGGCCGTATGATGATACCATGCTTTCGCGCCTCGAGGCACACCCGAGCGCCGGTCCTCAGCTCGAACGGATAAGGCTCCTTTGTTGCCCTGTTCTTTACGAGCTCTATGCCCGTCATCATGCCGAGCTGCCGTACCTCTCCCGCGTGATCGAGCGCCGCGATCCTGCGGAGTCCTTCCTTCAGCAGCCGTATCTTCGGCCTGAGCCCCTGAATGATACGTTCCTTCTTGAACAGCTCGAGGTTCGCTATGGACGCCGCGACCCCGAGGGGGTTGGCGGTATAGGTATGACCGTGATAGAAGGTCTTCTTTTCCCCGTACTCTCCGAGGAACGCATCGTAGATCTTCCCGGTCGTCAAGGTCGCCGCGATCGGGAGGTAGCCCCCGCTGATGCCCTTTGCTACGGTCATGATATCGGGCATGACGTGCTCGTGCTCGCACGCGAACATCCTGCCGGTCCTGCCGAAGCCGGTCGCGACCTCGTCTGCTATCATCAGAACGTCGTGCCTTGCTGTTATCTCCCTGATGGCCTTCAGGTAGCCAGGAGGCGACGTAATGAAGCCGCCTGCTGCCTGTACCATGGGCTCGAGCACCAGCCCTGCGACCCTGCCGCTGTTCGCGCGCAATATCTCGTCTATTTTTTTTGCACAGGCGAGACCACATGAGGGGTATGATAGGCCGAGACCGCACCGGTAGCAGTATGGCGAGGGTGCCTTTATGGTCTTGAAGAGCAGGGGCCTGTACGTGGCGTGGAACAGCCCGATCCCTCCCACGCTCACGGAACCGATGGTGTCCCCGTGGTACGCATTGTCCAGCGAGACGAACACGTACCGCTGCGGTTTGCCGGCATTATACCAGTACTGGAGGGCCATCTTTATCGCTATCTCCACGGCGGTTGCCCCGTTGTCCGAGTAGAACACCCTGTCCAGTCCTTCCGGCGCTATGTCGAGGAGCATCTTCGATAGTACGATTGCACCCGGGTGGCTCAGCCCGAGAAACGTGGAGTGCGCTATCTTTTGCAGCTGTTTTTTTATCGCATCGTCGATGTACCGCTTCCGGTGGCCATGGACGTTCGTCCACAGGGACGAGACGCCGTCGAGATATCTTTTGCCGTTCACGTCGATGAGATAATTGCCACGGCCCTTCTCGATGATCAGAATGTCCTCATTCTCCCACGACTTCATCTGCGTAAAGGGGTGCCAGAGGTACGCCTTGTCCATCCTCGCGAGCTGTTCGAACGTTCGTCTTTTCATAAGAGTCTAATAGTCGAGGTGCATGGCTGCTCTGACTGACGTCAGGGTCTGTGCCGCCGCTGTCCTGCCCTTCCGGGTTCCTTCCATCAGGATGCGCATGACCCCCGCAGGGTCCTTGGCGAACTCGGTCCTTCGCTTGCGTAGGGGGCCGAGGAACGCCTCCAACACCTCGATGAGCCTGCTTTTGACCTTGACGTCCCCGAGACCGCCCCTGCGGTAGGCTTCTTCCATAGCCTTTACCTCTTCGGTGTCGGGGTCGAATGCCTCGAGATAGCTGAACACCGGGTTGCCCTCCACGGTACCGGGGTCCTTTGCATGGACATGCCTGGGGTCCGTGTACATGTTCCTCACCTTGCCGGCGACGACGTCCGTCGGATCGGACAGGAATATGGTATTGCCCAGGGACTTGCTCATCTTGTTCTGACCGTCAGTCCCCGGCAGCCTCCGGACCTTCGAAATGAGGGCCTGCGGCTCCACGAGTACCGGGCCGTACATCCTGTTGAAGCTCTGTACTATCTCCCGGGTCTGCTCTATCATAGGGATCTGGTCCTCTCCGACGGGCACGAGGTCAGCCTTGAAGGCCGTTATGTCAGCGGCCTGGCTTACCGGGTAGATCAAGAAGCCCGCCGGGACATTGGCGCCGAAGTCCCTCTGCTTCATCTCGGCTTTCACGGTCGGGTTCCTCTGTAGCCGGGCAACCGTGACGAGGTTGAGGTAGTACATCGTGAGCTCGGCAAGCTCCGGCACGAGCGACTGGATCACGATGCCGGAGATACCCGGATCGAGCCCCGCGGACAGGTAGTCGAGTGCGACTTCGAGTATGTTACTGCGTACCCTGTCGGGGTTGTCGGCATTGTCCGTCAGGGCCTGCATGTCCGCTATCAGGATGTAGGTGTCGTACGTGTGCTGGAGCTCCACCCGCTTCTGAAGCGATCCCACGTAGTGGCCCAGGTGCAAGGGGCCCGTCGGTCTGTCCCCCGTAAGGATTACCTTCTTTGTGTCCATCTGCTCATCTCCTCACGTTACCTCTTAGCACAAAAGTGATCATGAAACTACTCGGCGAAGAGAAAAAATATTGAGGATACGAACGAGCGCACGACGATCTTCCCGATGTGCATGAGAAAGATGAGGAACAGCTCGTGAACCGCTCCTCCTTTGGTCCTTTGTGTGATCGTGATCATTGTAAGTTTGTCCGGTTTATGCGATCTACTGGTGTGTATGTTACGGGTAGCTACAAGGAAAAAATCGCTCCGGGGAGTCATTGTATTTCAAATTATCCTCATCGTTCTGCTGGCCGGTACGGACGCGAGAGCTCAGGACTTCAGGAATGCGCCGCCGGACGAAGTCTGGGAAACGATAGAATCCGCGCACTTCTCCGTGACCTTTCCGGCAGGCGAATCGCCGCTCGCACGCAAGCTCATAGACATCGCGGAGGCATACTATCCCCGCATGACTGCACGCATGCGGTGGACGCCGTCGCGGAAGACATACCTGCTCCTGTCGAACGCCACGGACTTCACGAACGGCGAGACCACGCCGTACTATTACGATAATATCGTCATATTTGTCGTGCCGCCTGACGCATACTCGAGCATCATCAACTACGACGATTGGCTGACCATGATCTTCACCCACGAGTATACCCACGTCCTGCACCTCGATCAATCGAGGGGGTTCTTCGGCTTCCTGAACGACGTCTTCGGCAGGATTGTCTTCGTGAATGAGGTGGAGCCGGACTGGATCACCGAGGGCTATGCCGTATACAACGAATCGACGCTCACGGACGCCGGGAGGGACAGGGGCAGCTATTTCAATGCCTTGCTGAGGCTGCAGGCGTTGCACGACGAGCTCCCTCCTATAGACGAGGGAGATGGCATACCGAGCACGTGGCCGTTCGGGGACTGGGTATACCTGTATGGCGGAAAATTCATGCAGTACCTCGCCGAGCGGTATTCGGTCAAGGCGCTTGCGGACTATGCCAAGCACTACACCTACCTGCCCCTGTTCGTCGAGAGGGACTCGAGGCTCGCGTTCGGCGGCAAAGGCTTCGCATCGCAGTGGCGGACGTGGGAAGACGACCTGAGGAGACAGGCCATCCTCACCGCGCTGTCGGTCGCGCTCTCCGGGTATACTTCCTCGTGGCAGGTCACGCACAGCGGCGCGTACACGCGTGGCCCGGTCTGGGACGTGAGCGGGAAGGGTATCTACTACACCTCGTACGACGGCAGGAGCCAGATGGGCATCTTCTATACCGGTACGCACGCCGGAAAAGCGGAATGGGTCACCAGAAGGAACAGCGATTACGCGAGCTCTGTGTGCGGCGGCGGGCTTTACTTCGTGCAGGATGAATACTTCAAGAACTTTTATCTGTACGATGACCTGTACCGGCTCGATGTCCGGACGGGCAGAGTAGAAAGACTCACTGAGGGCCTGCGGGTACGGGGCGTGGACGTTTCTCCGGACTGCTCCAGGGCCGTCATGGTATCCAATTCTTCGATGCATTCCCGGCTCATGGTCTATGCGCTGAAGACCGGAGGGCCGGCAAAGGTCATCGCCTCGATGGACGGGACAGGACAATTCCTTGACCCGAGGTGGTCGTGGGATGGTATGGATATAGCGGTAACGGTGAAGGACAATAATGGAGAGTGTGCCATAGAGATCATGAGCCAGCAGGGCGAGACGGTAACGACCGTCGTTGCGAACAGCCATCTGAATCTGTTCCCGACGTGGTCCAGGGACGATCGGTACGTCGTGTTCTCTTCAGATGCAACCGGTATAGCTGACCTCTACGCCTACTCGGTGACCGAGGGCACGATCTACCAGGTCACGAATGTGGTCGGCGGTGCCTACGAATCGCAGGTCTCTCCGGACGACAGCACTCTTGCATTCACGCAGCTCGGTCCCACCGGCTTCGACATCTTCACGATGCCGTTTGACCCTGCGGCCTTCAGAAAGACGTACACGCCCCGTGAGTTCACCGTGCAGCAGGTCCGGCAGTACCGGCACGTCGATACCACGAAAACGAGCTACTCCCCGTTCAGTACCCTGGCCCCGACATGGTGGCTACCGACGGTTTCCCTGGCGAGCGATGCGTACTCCATCGGCGTCTACACGGCCGGCTCCGACCTGATCGGACACAACTACTACTCCGTGCTGCTCGATTACACGGGTTATGCGCACGCCCAGGGGAGTCCGGGAGTCAGCGTTTCCTACACGAACGAGTCCTTTGCCCCCCAAATAGACCTCAGTGGGGAGGTGATGCCTTTCATAGCGGCTACGTTTACAGAGCCGGCCTCGGGCGTTAAACATTCTTATGTTCAGTTACGGAACAGCGCAGCAATCGGTGTGGCGTACCCGATCAACCACGTACGATACAGACAGTCCATAGGTGCCGGCTACAGCTATACCTACATCAGGTCGCTTTCGGCGTTGCCTCCGTATCCAGAGAGCGTACCGTTTACCGGCACGCTGAGCGGCATCACCGCGACCTATGATATCGATACGACCTCGGTCTTCGATACGTCCATCAGCAAGGAAGACGGCGTGACGTTCGATACCTATCTTGAGCGGGACCTTCCCCTATTCGGGAGCAGGGGCAACGTCACGCAGTGGGTATCGCAGCTCAGGGCATACCTGCCGGGCGCCGCTGAGAACCACGTCGTTTATCTACGGGGCATGTACGGGGTCGCCGGCGGTCTTTCCGGCAATAGCACCCTGTTCTCGATCGGGGGTCTGCAGTCCACTTTTATGAGCGGCGATTACACGAGCCTCCCGGAGCGCGGCTATGCATCAGGTACCCTGACCGGCAAACAGGTCTATGCCGGGAGCATCGAGTACCGGTGGCCCCTTGGCATCCCGGACTGGGGGATCGGCACGCTCCCGTTCTATCTCGACAAGGTTTCCATGGTACCGTTTTTCGACGGTGCCGGGAACACCCACAGGAACATCTCGTCGGTAGGTGCTGAGCTGGATCTCGATACGTATATCGGGTACCTGTACTCGTTCCGCTTCACCTTTGGGTATGCCTACGCCTTCGATGCCTACCCGCCGTCGTCGTTCTTCTTCCAGATCGGAGTCCCGGTACCGTGAAAAATTCCTATATGACCGTTACAAGGCTCGCGGTGCCGGTCATGATCGGCATGCTTACCCAGACCTTTATCAACCTGTTCGACGTCGCGATGGTGGGCAGGCTCGGGCCCGAAGCCAAGACGGGCCTGGCCGCGCTCGGCGTGGGCATCATAACGCTGTGGGTCTTTGGCGGGGCCCTGAACGCGATGTCGGTCGGCATACTCAGCATCGTCACGCGAAGGTTCGGCGAGAACGAGCACCGAAAGGCCGGGGAAGTCCTGTGGACCGGCATCGTCATGGCCGTGGTGCTCGGCACGGCTGTCGGCGTGTTCGGCTATGTCATAGCGAAGCCGCTGTTCCGACTACTCACGGAGAACAGGGCGGTTGCGACAGCAGGGGCGAAGTTCATCAGGCTGAGGTTCCTGGGCCTGCTGCCGTTCCTCATCATCATCGTGTATAAGGCGTTCTTCGACGCGATAGGAAAGACGTGGGTGTTTATGTACGTGGAGATCATCATGAACATCGTGAATGTGTTTCTCTCGTACGGCATGATCCTCGGGCATTTCGGGTTCAGGAAGTACGGGGTCGAGGGTGCGGGCATGTCTGCCACGTTGAGCTCGTTCGTGGGCGCGGTCGCTATGATCGCCTACAGCTTTGCGGGAAGATACCGCAGCTTCGATATATACAGGGCATGGAGCGTGAATGCACGCCTTATAAAGGAGATAGTCAAGATTAGCTATCCAGCTTCCATAGCGGCGGTACTCACCACGTTGGGTTTCGAGGCGTTCATCGTCATAGCCGGTAAGATAGATGTCGTGACCCAGGCAGCGACGACGGTCCTGACCCAGCTTGCCTCGCTGACGTTCCTTCCTCTGCTCGGGTTCGGCACGGCGGCAGCCACGATGGTCGGGCAGAGCCTCGGGTCCGGCAAGCCGGACGACGCGCAGCGGTATGCCGATAATTCGATGAAGCTCGGTGCAGGCATCATGGTCGTGCTGGCCCTTGTCTTTATGTGCGTGCCGGGACACATCATCGGCCTGTTTACGGACACACCGGGCGTCGTGGCAGAAGGCTCGAAGGCGCTGATCATCTACAGCCTTGCGCTCGTGTTCGAGGGTGTGGGGATCGTCGCGAGCCAGTCTCTGTTCGGGGCAGGATACACGAAGTACGTTATGTTCGTCGACGTGTCTCTGCACTGGCTGGTCTTTGTCCCGCTCTCATACGTTCTCGGGGTGGTGGCCGGACTGGGCATCGTGGGCCTATGGCTCTCCGCAGACATCTACGTGTTTCTCCTGAGCACGCTCATGTTCATAGGGCTGAAGCGGGGCAAGTGGAAGCTCCTGAAGATCTGAGTATGCGTCTGTTCCCGGCGCTTATCCAAATCGTTCTCAGGTAACGACTCGGCAAAAGGGGACAAGTTTTCTCCCGTATACGGTCAACGATGGGATAGGATCCCTATTTCTTGCCCGAGTATACCGTGACTATGCCGTGCGTAAGGGGGATAGCCTCGATGTCTCTGAAGCCCTCGGCGGCAAGCAGGTGAATGAAATCTTCTTGTGCCGGGAATGCCTCGACCGAGGCCGTAAAGTAGGTATACGCTTCTGTCCCTGATAGCAGGTCCCCGAGTTGCGGGAGCACCCTGTCGAAGTAAAGTCTGTACAGCCTCCCGAAGAGACCATGGGGCATGGAGAACTCGAGGATGGTCACCTGTCCACCCGGCCTCAGTATTCTGAAGAACTCGTGCAGTCCCTGCTTCCTGGGATAGATATTCCGAATGCCGAACGCACAGCTCACCAGGTCGAAGGTAGCGTCCTTGAAGGGCAAGGACAGCCCGGAACCCCGGACAAGGTCAACGCCGGCACCTGCCTTTGCCTTTGCTATCTTCAGCATCTCCATACTGATATCGAGACCGAAGACGTGAATCCGGCTGTCATGCTTCTTGTAGCCTATGGCCATGTCGCCGGTGCCGGTGGAGACATCGAGCACGTTCTTCGCACCGCGCTGCAAACCCTGGCGGATGGCCTTCTTCCTCCATCTGACATCCGTATAACCGGACAGGACGTGATTAAGCAGGTCATACCGACCGGATATCCGGTCGAACATCTCTGCTATGACGTGCTCGGTAGGTTCCATGTCTTCAAGCCCCGGAGGGAGGAAGGGCCTGATCCGAAGAGAGCGGCACACCGTGAACTGCATGGTATACATCCGTGGTCTGCTTCATGGACAGCTTCTCTTCCCGCGTCAGAGACACAAGGTGCTGCATCCATGTCACGGCCCCGTTTAACAAAAACAGCTTTGTGCCGCTCGCAATGAGGAGCGGCCCTTCCTCGCTGTCCCGCTTCAATACAGCCCCATCCTTTTCGCTATGATCTCCTTCATGATCTCCGTGGTGCCGGCACCTATGGTGAACATCCGTGCGTCCCTGTACGCCCGTGCGACCGGGTATTCCTCCATGTAGCCATACCCGCCGAACACCTGAATCGCGTCGTACGTGACCCGGTTCGCTACCTCGCACGAGTAGAGCTTTGCCATGGAGATCTCCTTTGTCGCGTCCTCGCCGCGGTCGAGCAGCCAGGCCCCGTTGTACGCGAGCTGCCGGGCGGCCTCGAGCTGCGTGGCCATGTCGACCAGCTTGTGGGCGATGGCCTGGTGCTGCGCGATGGGCTTGCCGAAAGTAATCCGTTCCTTCGCATAGCCGACTGCGTCTTCCAGAGCGACCTGTGCGAGCGCGATGACGCCCACCGAGCCCATGATCCTTTCGGTCTGGAAGCCCTCCATGATATAGTAGAAGCCCTTGTTCACCTCGCCGACGATCATGTTGTCCGGGACGAAACAGTCATCGAAAAACAGCTCGGCGGTATGGGACGAGTGGTGACCGAGCTTCTTGAGCTTCCTGCCCACGGTGAAGCCTTTGGTCTTGGTATCGACCAGAAACAGCGTGATCCCCTTGTGTCCCTTCCCGGTATCGGTCTTCGCGGCCGTGATGATATAGTCCGCCCACGTGCCGTTGGTAATGAATATTTTCGATCCGTTGATCCTGTACCCGCCGTCCACCTTTTTTGCCGTGCTTCGTATCCCGGCGACGTCAGAACCTGCGCTCGGCTCAGTGTAGCCTATCGCGAATACGGCCTCGCCCTTTATCGCCCTGGTGAGGTATTTTGACTTCAGGTCCTCGGTGCCGTGCTTGAACAGCACCGGCGTGGCCATGTCCGTGTCCACCATGACGTCGAGGCACAACCCCGGCATCCTCGACCGGTAGAGCTCTTCGTAAAACACGATGTCGTAGAATATATCGAGTCCCATGCCGCCATACTTCTCCGGGTACCTGATGCCGAGGAAGTTCATGTCTCCCAGCGTCCTGAACAGCGCCTTGGGGAAGTCCTGTGCCTCTTCCCATTCGTTGGCGTGCGGCAACAGGTTCTTTGTGACAAAGTCTCTCACGCTCTTCCTGAACATCTCGTGCTCTTCGGTAAAGAAATGACTCTTCATTCGTCCTCCTTCTGATCTCATCAAGATTCATACCAATACATAGTTGTGTCAATACTTATTGGTCAGTCCCTGCCTGTATTGACGTATAAGGACTACCTCCCCCTCCCTCCTTTGCTAAAGGGGGATGTAAGTTGTTTTACCACTTTGAAAAAGGGGGCGGGGTACCCAAGTTCCTCTTGGGTCGGGAGATTTGTTTTTGGTTGTGGCTGAAAATTCCCTTCGGGGGCTTTCCCCGATGTCCGCTACACCCGCATCGCGAGGGCGAGCACATACACCTGCCGTATGCCGGCCTTCCGCAGGGCAGCTGCGCAGGCGTTGACGGTGGCGCCGGTCGTGATCACGTCGTCGACGAGCAGCACCGGCTTGCCGGTCAGCGCATGGCTGTCCACGGCACGATATGCATGCTTGACGTTCTCGTGTCTCCTTTCAGCGCTCAGTCTTGACTGCGGGGGCGTCTCCTTTATCTTCTCGATCACGTCCTGATACAGGGGCACAGACAGCCTGCCGGCCAGTCCAGCGGCGATCAGCACGGTCTGATTGTATGACCTGTGCTTGAGCCTGCGGTCAGACAGCGGGACCGGTATGATGGCCGCGATGTCTGCCATACCAAGGGTCGAGTGGTGCGTGTTGTACAGCTTGTGCAGCTCGTCGGAAAAATAGGAAGCGAGGCTTACCCGGTCCCCGAACTTGAACCCCTGGATAAGCTTCCCTATGGCCCCGCGGTATTCGAACACCGCCCGTGCCATGACGAACCTGTTCCTGCCCCGTATGCAGTCATGGCAGATATGCGATACGCCTCTGTCCGAAGGGAAAGGCCGGCCGCACTTCGTGCAGAACGGTGGCCTTATAGAGGTGACGTTTTTTTTGCAGTCGTCACAGAGGCCGGGACTGTCTATCTCTCTCCCGCACACGAGGCAGGCCGGCGGGAAGAAGATACCGAGGAGGCGTTTGACCGATATGCACATGAACAATAGAATAAAGTAAATTTCCATAAAATATCAAGTTCATGCGCTGTTTGTATCCTTATTTCTCCTCCCTTTGAAAAAGGGAGGCAGGGAGGGATTTTGTTTAAGGTTTGCATTTACCTGAAAATTTCTGTACAGTCCGTAGCTAGGAGCTGGAGGCTGCATGATGAAGAGGGCTTTGATAACGGGTATACGGGGGCAGGATGGGGCATATCTGGCACAGCTCCTCCTCGAGAAGGGCTACGACGTGTACGGTGCTGACAGAAGGAGCAGCGAGGCCGGGTTCTGGAGGCTCAGGGAACTTGGTCTGGAGAAACAGGTGAAGATCATCTACATGGACCTGCTCGAACACACGAACGTCGTGGATATCATAAAAAAAATACAGCCGGACGAGGTCTATAACCTTGCCGCACAGAGCTTCGTGAAGACCTCGTTCGAGCAGCCGATCTTTACCGCGGAGGTCGACGCGATCGGCGTGCTGAGGATACTGGAGGCGCTGAGGTACTATCGGCAGGAGGCACGGTTCTATCAGGCTTCTACCTCTGAGATGTTCGGGAAGGTCCAGTCCATGCCGCAGGACGAGCAGACGAACTTTCACCCGCGCAGCCCCTACAGCATCGCGAAGCTATTCGGTCACTGGGTCACCATAAACTACCGTGAGAGCTACGGTATGTTCTGCTGCTCAGGTATCCTCTTTAACCACGAGTCGCCCTTACGGGGTTTCGAGTTCGTGACCAGGAAGATCACCAGGTCTGTGGCAGGCATACGGCATGGTAGGGAAGACAGGCTCGTGCTCGGGAACCTGGACGCAAAGAGGGACTGGGGCTATGCTCCGGAGTATGTGTACGCCATGTGGCTCATGCTCCAGCACGAAAGGCCGGACGACTATGTGATCGCGACCGGCGAGACGCACAGCGTGAGAGAGTTTACCGAGCGGGCGTTCGACGCGGCCGGCATCCGGATACAATGGGAAGGCGAGGGCCCGGAGTCGAAAGGTCGTGACCGGAAGACCGGCCGGGTATTGGTGGAGGTCTCACCAGATTTCTACCGACCCGCAGAGGTGGACATACTGCGTGGTAATCCGGAGAAGGCAATAAAAGTACTCGGGTGGGAGCCGAAGACACGGTTCGACACCCTGGTCCAGCTCATGGTCGAACACGATATAAGGAGTTTAAAACCGTAGGAGCCACTCCGGCAAACAGCTAAGCCTGAGGATGTATCAGCCTTGGCTGAAACGCCGGGTCACCTGCCCCTCCACGCTGGCATCAGTGTTCTGTTTGTCCTTGATATTTGTCAGGGTGACAACTCCAATGGTCTTGTGAGTTATTCAACTGCGCTTCCTCATTCTGCGGGATGCAGACCTGCGCAAAGGGATACATCAGGTGGTTGATGGTCGCCACGGTCTTGAGGTTCGCCAGCGATCCCTCCGAATTGGCAACGATTAACTGCGTGCTGCCCTGTGCAGTTCCGGTCCCTCCGCCGCAGATAGGTATGGTGTAAGGGTTAGGTGGCGTCTGGGTGGTCGTAGTCTGTGAGCCTCCCCCATAGCGCAGGCTCGTTACCAGCATCGGTGCAGACGGTATACCCGAGCCTGTGGGGATGTTGTATATCAACTGCCCCGCCCTTATACCTGTGCCCTCTATGGGGTACATGGCCATAGCGATCAATGCACCTGCCCCGCCGTAGGCATTGCAGCTAAAGGTGCCGGTCGTTACTATGGTACACGCCCTTGGATCCGGCGTAAAGATACCGAAGTATATGACGTCGCCAGTCTGGTATCCGACGCTTATGCTCTTCGTACCGGGGCCCGTACCGGAGAAGGAGTCCAGGGCTATGTCCCATCCGCTCATGGGAGAATTAGGCTGGAAGCCGCACGTCACCGCATCGAATCCGCTCGTACCGGACAGGGGTGTCAGGTTAGAGGCCGCTGTCAAGACAGAACTCAATTTCGTGTATGGATCGACCTGCACGAAGTTAAATAAGTAGTCTTCAGGCGAGCAACTCAGAGGGTCGTTCCGGTCCCCTGCGGCAAGTCCTATCCACAAATTGTTACACGGGTCCCATGACCCGCTCGGTATATAGAAGAACTGTTGCGCCTGATCCTCGACAGGCGGCGGGTCCTGGGCGGCAAATACACGCTGGCCCCAGAAGCAGTTCGTATCGGTCGATGGGTCGATACATGTTTTGACAAGGCCGGTTCCGGCATCGAGATCTCCTGCCCAGAAGCCTGAAGAGCCGAGGCTGGCAGGCGTTCCTTTCGGCAGGTAAGAGAACTGCCACAACTGGCCTCCGAGGTCCGGCAGAAACGATTCCATCCACCAGCCGTGACTGGGATTGTTCGGGGCGATGTTCGCAACACTTGCAGGGGTCGGGTATGCCATGTTGGCATCGTTCGACTGATCGAACTTCCATACGAGCTTGCCGGTCTCGATATCGACCACATAAAAGCCCCTGCCCCGGTTTGTTGTCAGGGTCCCGGTACTTGAATCACCAGGAGGATCCCATCCGGCACCGAGCATCACGACCCATCTCGGCGCAGGCGCAGTGAGAGACTCACCTGTCAAGGGGTTGTAATTGAGCCATATCGGCCCGATGGGCGCCGGATTCGGCGCGACCTCTCCGAAGGTGAAGCCCATGTTCTCTGTCGTGAACTCCCACATGAACTTCGGGTGCATGGTGTTCGTTATATCGAGGCAGATGTAGTACGTGCCTCCGAGCCTCTCACCGATGATCATGACGGTGTGCCAGAATCTGGCGTCCCCGGTCAATCCGAGTCCGTTGTCGATGTCCGGCAGATAGACGTTCCTTACATAGGCGGATGCGTCCACATAGTAGACGTGGCTTGTTGTCAGCGTGGTATAGATGCCGGCTGTTGTCCAGTACTCACCGGTCGTGGTCGTTGGCACAAGCGCAGGGTTTTGCATGTACTGGAGCTTCGGCAGCAGGTCATAGGGGACAAAGGCCCAGACCTCCTGTCCGGTACCGTAGTCGAACTGTGCCGTGCCGAGCTGGTAATTATTGCCGGCAAATTGTGCGGTGCCGGGTATATATTGTCCGGCATCGAAAGCATGGATCATGCCGTCGTCCGCTCCCGCTATCACGATCTGGGGCATGTTGTAAGTCGCATTAAGAAAGTCCTGCTCGTCCAGAGGAATCAGAAAATCGTTATTGTAGTCAGGCGCATTGAACACACCAGGGATGGTGAGTGGCGACACCAGCAGGGGATCGGAATGGAAGATGGCACCGAGGACATGTATGCCGTCTGCCTTGGGTCCTATGACGTAGTTTATGATGTTGTCCATGGTCGTCGGACTGATGACATCGAAATTCGTGGGCGACAGCAAGATATTGGACGTAGTGAATGCCTGGGAAGAGCCCAGAGGCAGGGCCGGACTTGAGGGTACATACCAAGTCGTTGCGCCGTTCGTGGTGGAGGAGATCAGTCCGGACGAGGCAGGGGTTACCGTGTATATATTGCGGTCCTGCGGCGCGAGGTAGCACGGTGGGTCATTTGTTTCGGGAATTGGGTTACACACCGGCAGCGCTGTTTGGGTAAGGTCCTCCGACGCATTCCATATAGGAGGGGGGATGGTCTGGGAAAAGCTGCACGAGGCTTGGTTTGCCGTGTACCCGGTGAAGGGCACACCCGTGGTATCGTACAGCGTGATCGTGCCTGTCGTGGATGAGGTCCCGGTGTATTCCCTCAAATGGCCATACCAGAAGTTCTGGTTCTTGGGTATGAACGAGGCGATGTACGCCTTGAACACGGTTGTTCCTGTATTGGTAATGCCCGACGTGATGAGCTGGGGCAGGCTTGGGGTACCGTAGGTCCTGTTTTTCTGGACGATACTTGCAAAGAACCTATACAGCGATCTCTCGAGCTGCTGCCAGTTCTGCGCGTCTGCGAACAGCCCTCCACCAAGGTTCGCAGCCCTTTGTAATGCATACGTATTGAGTTGCTGACCATCGCCGGCTACTCCTGCAAAGCCCATGGTGTAGGTATCTATGTTTGTTGTACACGTCGCCTCATCAGAGGGCCTTATACTATTGGCGTACAGGAATCCTGCAACCTCATCTATATTGCACGAGCCGCCCGGTGCACTGGAGCAATTTGATTCATTCACCGTAGACTTTTGATAGCTGCCTATGGGCCAGCTTGGTAAATCTGTAGGGCCGGCATTTTCGCTGCCGTCTGTCACGACAATTACATAGTTCTGCTCGCATTTCAAGCTTGTATCGTAGCAACCGCACCATGAATCATTCGAAGAACATGCGCTCCCGAGGTTTGCGCCCGAGAGGTTTGCACAATAGGAGTCACCGCCACAGGCAAGGTCGTTGTACCATATCGCATTCGTATTATTGTTCGCAAAGTATGACCCCACCTGTACCAGTGCGCCTGCAAGCGGTGTACCTTGATCCCACAAGAGGCCGTACAGGGTATTCAGATAATTACCGGGTGTTGGATTAGAGCCGAGCTGTGCGCACGGCGGATAGATCTTAATATCTGTTTCTGCTCCGGTTGAATCAAATGAAAAAACACCGATCCTTACACCTTTTCCGTTTGTGTATAAATCAGAATTAAAGGCAATCAAATCGCTCATGACCTTTCTGGTTACAACAAACTTTGGCGGATAAAACTCAAGCAGGTTTCCAGAAAAATAGGCTTCATAATGTTTGCCCCAATATGCGTTTCCCTGCCATCCGTAAGTATCCGTTCCTGCATACTGATAGCCATAGTTGGTAAGGTCGTTTATACACTGTGCTGCAGGAATACCCAGCACTGTTTCATTGGTGCAGAAATAATTGATCGTACCACAGTCATACCAGCGAGCAGAAGCCGGCTCCCCGGAATTTGCCTTTGGTATCTGGTTGCATATAGTATCTACCGTGTTATATGCAAAATAGCCGTTTATGTACACATGCGCCTGATTGGGATCAGTACCTCCGTAAAAACACCCTGCCTGCCCGGGGCTGACATTAGTGTCGAAGCATGTAGGGTTTGTTGACGAATAGCCATAATCCTTATTAGGGTCATAGCCCAACTGGGTTATAAAGTACGAATTACCATCACTGATAAGCCCGCATGAGTCCTCGGTGTCAGGCACGGCGCAGGGCAAAGATGACATGGATCCTGATGTGTCCAGCAGAATAGCGACCGCCGGCGGGGGGGAGTTGGTCACCGGGTTCAGGAATATGTCTGTATCGTCGCTGACTCCCCTGCGAGGCATGCTGTCGACCAGTATAACGATCACGCTTGCCATCACTATGTATTTAATAAGATTTGCCGGCTTCATACGTATCTCCTTTTTGCTGCTTGTCCCTTCTCAGGGCAGACCATAGTACACAACCTGCTCGCATTCCATCTTCGTGTTATTGCTCATAACAATGCCTATTGAAGGACCGATGTTGAAAAATCCGCCCCCTATGCCGCTCGAGCCCGGGAATTGATTTATGGCCGAGCCCATGCCTCCGCCCAGGGCCGTTATCGGCTTCGGTATGGCCTCGGCCAGACAAGGCAGATACGGCGCAGGCGGCTGCGACGACTCATAGTTTATGCTGTAATTGCTGCCCGCATTGGTCGAGGGGATAAGCGTGTTGTACTGCCCGGAGTAGAACCCGGCTTGAGGAGATGATACCGGCGTATTGATGGTGTTGCTCATGGTGGGGAGGGCTGTACCCGGAAAATGGCTGCATAACTGGGCCATGCCGGTATTTATCCCGGCCAGAGCAGCCCTCTTTGCAGAGAGTTGCGTCCTCTGGTTACCGGACAGGCTTATATCGGTCGATGCGACCATCATGGCGCCCATGCCTGCGATCGTCAGGGCCACGAGCATCAACAGCGTAATGAGGAGGACATAGCCTTCGCTCCTCCTCTCATATAATCTATTCTGTCTGTTCATCGCTCTCTCCTTATATCCATCTATTGTCGTACAGCTTACTCGCCGTCCTGATGTTGGGCAGTTGTATGATCCGCTGGTAAGTCTGCCTCTGATAGTTTGCAAGGGGGCCGAGGGTCGGTGTGGGATACGGCGTAACGTTGGTATTATGGTCAGCGACCCATGTGGCCGGCGGTGTTGCAATAGAGGCAGAGGGCGTGTCCGACCTCGCCACGATGGTAATGACAATGGCATTGATGTTCAGGGGGTTCTGATGTAGCGGTGGAGAAGTACTCGTCGGGTCATAGTAAACATTATTGAACGAGGGGAAGATCGAGAATGAGTTCGTATTTGTGACGGTGTAGGAGCCGAGCAAGTCGTAGCCGCTGACGACGTTGGTGTCGTCCATGATAAACTGTACCTGAAAGTCCTCAATATTGTCCGCAAGAGGCGAGGCAGGGCTGCCGTTTATCTGCATCATCAGGGCGGGGTGGTTTGCGTCCGAGTAATCGACATAGAGATGTACCACATCTACTTTCTGGAAAAAGCCGCCACCATTAGCGGCATTGTTGAATATCGCCACTTTATTCGCGTTCTGAAACAAGTCCAGCTCGTTGAAAAAGCTCTGGTTTTGGTTCAACTGGATGGTCACGAGCTGTCCATTGTTCGTTACCTGGGCTGGTGTTACCTGGCCTGCAGTGACCAGTGCGGATTCGACATGGCCCTGATCAACGATGAACCCGATATCATTGGGCCCCATGGTAAAGGTCGGGTATTCATCATCGAAGCTTACCGTCGATGCGCCGGCGTTTACCGAGAGATTGGTACCAAGATAGCCGGGCTCCCTGTATGCAAAGACAAGACTGTCTGTCCCGTAGGGGGGGCACTTACTCCATGAGCTGTTGGCACACTGCGTTCCGTCCATAGTTGCCGTGGTATACGAGTCTCCCTGCGAAGGGTTGCTATAATTGCAAATATAGGAAGGCGCTGCACCTGGCGTATAAAAGCAGAACGCCGCGGAGTCGAAGGGCTGGAATTCCGTACCGTTGTACTGGGGCCGCGTGTCGCCCTTGACCACGCCGAAGCCGGCGTTCGATACCATCATGTCGATGATGTCCATCGCGGTCCTTGCATTGTCCTGCAACTCCGTGGACATACGGGTGGCAGTGTAGGCCTTGCCCTGAAGCACGAACGTGGCGACCATGGCTATCATCATCAAAGAGGCCAATACAAGGGCTACCATCAGTTCGACGAGGGTGAACCCGACTGCGTTAAGAGGGGCTTTCTTTCTCCACATAATCCCAGGCGATCCCCCCTTGTAACTCTCTCGACCCTCGTCCCCCATGGGTACCCCGCCTTTTATCTTAACGGGAATACCCGAGGTTTTCATTCTTACAGGTGACGCTTTGGCATCGCGACTATTTCGCGTGTATCTCAACATATCAGCTCCTTAGTAATGCTCTACCGGCACGGTGTACGTAAAGTTTCTGTCTGCCCAGCTTATCTGTATGGCTATGCTCAGGAGGCTCCCTGTCGTGCCCCCGCTCGGCGTTACCGGCGTTACGACCCAGCTTACCTGATATAGATTGGTACCTCCCGGGTTACAAGAGCCCATCGCATCGACGCCACTATTGCAATTGGCGCAGAACAGGCATGCGTCCGAGCTGTTCTGGTACCCGTGGCTGCCGGATGAAAGTGCCGGGGCCGTAAACGGCAGGCCCTGGAGCTGGTCCGATAAGGACTGGGCAAGATAGTTTCCTATGGTATTGCTGTTGCCGATGGCTGCGCCCCTCGTTGCGAGTACCTGGAGTCCCATCATGCCGAGGATCCCGATCGTGAACAGGACGATGGAGACCAGCACCTCCAGTAAGGTAAAGCCTCTTTCGTTATACACAGACGATGTTTTCATCAGAAGAACTCCTTCACCGCGCCGGTCAGACTTACAATACCTATGGCGCATTCCCTCGAGCTGTCACCATTCCCTACGTCCTGAGCGGGGATGATGGTAATGCTCCCACCGAAGTTGCTTGAGCCTGAGTTGAGCAGCATGAACGCAGAGCCGTTCGGCTGGAAGACAACCGCACCGACATTACCGTTGCAGAAGGTGCATGAGCTCGTGATCATGCACGGCTGGGTGTTTTTGCCAGTTACGACGCAGTAGGTAGAAGGGACCGGGAGACCGGCGCTTGGGACCATGGTTGGGGAGAATACAATGTTCGTCGGGAGCGTGTCGATCATGCCGTCGAATTCTCCCTTCTGGAAACAGGCCGGTATATCCGAGATCACCTGACAGTCGTCGTTCGTATCATTGACGATGAAATAGCAGTCGGTATTTCCTACGCCTGTGCTGACGCCTGCTACGGTGTCAGGACAGTTGTCGTTCGTATAGAAGACCACAGCTGTGTCGTTGCCGCTCTTTATGGCGTCCATCTTTGCTGTGACAAGGGTATTCATTATATCATCGCACGCACTCTTTGTCTCAAAGCCCCAGTACCAGCTCTTGAGGTTCGGAATGGCAAAAACGCTTATAATGCCTATGATTGCTATAACGACCATAACCTCTACCAGGGTAAATCCCTTATTCATACAACCCTCCGCTTCTCACTTTAGCAGCAAGTATACCACTGTATTTCGTGTAAATCAAGATGGAATTACAATAGGTTAAAAATGGTATTGAGTAAGATTATCATGACGATATATGAAAAGATGTTATAGGTGTGCAAAAGTTGCACGATGCCGTACGCCGAGGTGGCCGGATACTAAGCAGGCCCTGGGTCTTGTTGCGTAAAACGGAATTGATAAAAACAGGGTGGTTGAAGGGCCACGCGGCAGACACCCTGTGGTCCTTCGTAGGTATGGCATAGGTTTCATAAAAGTTCATACAGAGCAGGATGAAGAAGAGCAACCGCTCATGCAATCGCCCTACAGGTTGTATAAAAGTATGGTAGTATGATAGTGTTTACTGGATTATGATGAAACGGATACTGGCGATAGACTATGGCGACGTGAGGATGGGACTGGCGGTGAACGATGCGCTCGGCATAACGGCCCATGGGGTGTGTAGCTTCAAGAGGACTTCCGTGGAAAACGACATGGCAAAGATAAAAGATGTGATAACATCGCGGGGCGTAGAGGAAGTCATCGTGGGTATGCCTTATCTGCTGAGCGGTGAGAAAGGGAGCAAGGCAAAAGAGGTGGAGGCGTTCATATCGGTATTGAAGCAGCACGTCCAATTGCCTATGATCGAGTGGGACGAGCGGTACACCACGGTGCAGGCAGAGGAGATCCTCCACGACACGAACGTGAAGAAAAAAAAGAGAAAGGCCGTGGTCGATATGCTCGCCGCGACCTTTATTCTCGAGAGCTATATGGAGAGCGTGAAAAAAAGTCTCAATCGTGCTCTTTGAAGGCCTTGTCCTGCTCCGGGTCGTGTTTCCGTATCCACTCGAGGAGCATGGCTGCGTGCTCCTTTTCCTCGTCCCTGTTGTGTTTGAGTATGTGTTTGAGATCAGGGTCCTTCGATGCGGCTATCCTCTGCTGATACCAGTCTATAGCATCGAACTCCTCGGAGAGGGAAGTCCTCGCCCTTTCGAGGTCTCTGGATAGCTCGTCGAGCTTTTCCCAGTCATGGTAGGTTGCTGACATGATAACCTCCTATTTCAGCTCTTTTCTCGTGTAGTCGAGAATCGCCCGTGCGATGACGAGTCTCTGGATCTGCCCTGTGCCCTCGAACACATCATACACCTTTGCGTCCCTCATCCATTTCTCGAGCAGGTGCCTCCTGGAGTAGCCCTCCGGGCCGTAGAGCTCTATGGCTTTCTGCGTGACCTCGTCCACGACTGTGCCTGCCTTCGCCTTCGCCATCGATGCTTCTTTGAGATTTGGCAATCCATGATCCAGCATCCATGCAGCCTTCCACGTCAGCAGTCTTGCCGCATTAATCTTTGTCTCCATATCCTCGAACACCGTTTCAAGGTATCCTCTTTTGTAAAGGGCTCTTCCGTAATTTATTTCGAGTCCGTCTTTTACGACCAGGTCCTCATAGAGGTAATCATACGATGCCCTTGCTATGCCCGTTGCCATTGCCGCGACAATGGGCCTTGTTGCATCGAATGTCTGCATTGCCCCCTTGAATCCCTTTTCCTCTTTCTTCTCGCCGCCGAGCAGGTTGTCTTTATGGACGCGGCAATCTTCGAGTACGACCTCCGCGGTGTCCGAGGCACGAATGCCGAGCTTGTGCTCCAATCTGGTCATCTTGATCCCGGGCGTGCCCTTCTCTACGACGAACGCCTTAATACCGGACCTGCCCATATCCTTGCCGAGCGTCGCCCAGACCACGTAAAGGTCTGCCATCTCTCCGCCGGTAACGAAGATCTTGGTGCCGTTAAGGATATAATAGTCACCGTCTTTGACTGCCGTGGTACTGACCGCTGATGCATCCGAGCCGAATCCTGGCTCTGTCAAAGCCATGGCTCCGTAGCTCGGTTTTGGACCATTGAGTATCTTCATGAACCTTTTTTTCTGCTCTGCCGTGGCTGCTGCCATTATTGCGGCACCGCCCAGTCCCGGTCCCGGGATCCTCAAAGTAAGTCCCGGACATCCCCATGCAAGCTCTTCCGTGGCAATTGCACCAAGCAGGTTCATCTCCATCTTGGGTTTATCGTGCTTTTCACTGCCCTGTGCGCTTTCTTCCTTTTCTTTGCCCCCGCCTGCCTTTGTCGTGGAGAAGCTGAAGCCGAGAGAGGTGAACATCTCGTGCGTCTTCTGTATGAACTCCGTAGGCTCTACATGCTCTTCTTCGTCGTATTTCCGCGAGATGGGCCTCATAACATCGCGCGCATAGTTGTGCGTAAACTCCCTCGCCATTCTCATTAAAGGTGTAAGCTCAAAATCTACCATCTCAGCCTCCTTATACAATCGCCATGAATTCGGACACAGAAAACGACCGTGCGTCCCTGTACCACATCTCGACCGGGTGTTCCCGGGTAAAGCCGTGGCCCCCGAGTATCTGCGTGGCGTTCCTTGTTACGAACATGGCCGCGTCCGCCGCATACCTCTTGCCCACGGATGCCTCTTTGTAGGCATCCATCCCCTTGTCGATCATCCATGCGGATTTCCATGCCATGAGCCGCATCGCGTCGACCTCCATGGCCATCTCGGCAAGCGTGAACGCGACGGACTGTCTCGATGCTATGGGCTCGCCGAACGCGATCCGCTCCTTCGCGTACGAGAGAGAGTACTCGTATGCGGCACGGCACACCCCCGTAGTCAGGGCGATCGATGCGGTCCTTGCCCGCGCGAGCAGTCCGGTAAACCCGCCGGAGAGCCTGAGCACATCGGTGCGCGGGACCCTCGTTCCTTCGAGTGACACCGTGAATTGCTTGAGCGCCCTGAGCCCCTGATTCTTCTCCCGCTCCTTTACGGTGAAGCCGCCGGCCGGGACGATGAAGCCGTCGATGCCCGCGAGACCCTCGCCGCTGCCCTTCTTTGCGAAGACGAGCGCTGCGGGTGCGGAATCGGCAACGGCGACGAAGGCCTTTTCTCCGTTCAGGACGAAGTCGTCCAGCTCGTCTGCCGCGGTCGTCCTCAACGTCTCGGGATCGAACCGTACCGTTGGCTCGACGAACGCCGCAGTAAGTCCCTGGAACTGATCCGGTTTGTTCATACCGAGATATTTTTTCTTCTGGTCCTCGGTGCCGTGGATTACGAGGGGAACGTTCATTAAGGAGGGGGCTAGGATAGTTAGGGTCATGGAGAGATTACCGTACGCGAGTTCCTCGAGGATGATCACATTGTTGAGTGCCGAGAGCTCGCCGCCGGGGCCGCCGTAGGACTCCGGTATATACCCGGTCGTCAGTCCGAGCCCGTGCCCCTGCTTGACGATGTCCTGGGGGACCTCCCCTGACTCGTCGGACTGTCTGTCATACTTCCGCATGACCGTCAGGGCGAAGTCCCTGCACGTGTCACGTAAAAGTTTCTGTTCATCGCTCAATTCAAAAGACACCATAGAGCCTCCTTTAATAGGGAAGGTATAAAGGGTTATTGATTGCAATGTCAACAAAGTTTTGAAAAAAGGTTCTTATCCAAGATGCGATAGAGGGCACTACGCAACAAAAAGGGAAACGTTTTTGCCGAAAGCTTCCCCCTGTGTATGATCAACGATGAGGACAGGAGTGCCGGATTATTCTATCGAACAGGTCCTCAGGAGGGGTGGTTCGTGATCCGCTCCTATCCCCGTGGTCTATCTCACCGAGGAACTTCCTGCCGAGCAGCAGCGATAGCGTCGACGCATTCGTCCTTTTTGCAGTATCGCTCTTCCTGTCCGTGTTGTTCAGAACGACGCCCAGCAGGTCCAGACCGTGTGCCCGGATATGATCCACGGTGAGCATGGTATGGTTTATTACGCCGAGTCTGTTTGCGGACACGATGAGTACCTGCAGGGAGAGCCTCCGAGCGAGGTCTGCGTACGTCAGGTGCTTCGTGATCGGTACGAGCAGCCCGCCGGCCCCTTCTACCACGACCAGATCGTACCATCCGGAAAATCCGCGATACCGAGCGGCGATCTTCTCCATAGCAACACTCATGTGCTCAAGACTCGCTGCGACGTAGGGCGCGACCGGCGCTTTGAATCTGTAAGGGTTCACCGCATCGAGGTCGTTCATGCCGCACGCCTTCATGAGTTTCGTGGCATCGTGCGGCATCAACCTTCCGCCATTCGTCCCGCATCCTGTCTCACACGGCTTCATTGCAGCCACACGCAGCCCTGATGCCTGTGCGGCCTTTATTATCCGGAGCGCGGTATATGTTTTGCCCACGCCGGTGTCTGTACCTGTTACGAATATACCTCTCATCATGTTGTTTGTATGGTAGGGTCTGGTGACCAGGAACCTGATAATAGTGCCCTTACGATAAGGGCGCTGTCACCGTGTCTTTACCTGTACCTAGATACCAGATACTTTTCTTTTTCACAATCGCTTGACTACAATTTTAAAAATGTATACCTATAGTTGAGTATACTACTAATGATTATGGAGGAAATATGAGTTTTGTAAAAGGCCTGAGATGCAGGGAGTGCGGAGAGCTTTATCCGAAGCAGGCCCTGCATGTGTGCGAGCTGTGCTTTGGCCCGCTCGAGGTAGTATATGATTATGAAAGGATAAAAAAGTCCATCTCCAGAGATATCATCGCCCAGAGGAAAAAGGGCATGTGGAGGTACAAGGAGCTCCTGCCCATAGATGGCGAGCCTGCGGTCGGCATCGACTCGGGCTTTACGCCCCTGGTCAGGGCGCAGAACCTCGCAAAGGTCCTCGGCATTCGGGAACTCCTTATAAAGAATGATACGGTGAATCACCCGACCTTCTCTTTCAAGGACAGGGTCGTCTCTGTAGCGATCTCGAAGGCCAAGGAGCTCGGGTTCGACACGGTGGCGTGCGCATCGACCGGCAACCTCGCGAATTCCGTTGCGGCGAACGCAGCGGCGTGCGGGCTGAAGAGTTATGTCTTTATCCCGTCCAACCTCGAGCAGGCGAAGGTCCTCAATACGCAGATATACGGCGCCAATGTTGTAGGTATCAAGGGCAACTACGACGAGGTGAACAGGCTCTGCTCCGAGATAGCAGGCAAGTACCACTGGGCCTTCGTCAATATAAATATCAGGCCTTACTACGCTGAGGGCTCGAAGACACTGGCACTCGAAGTAGCCGAGCAGCTTGGCTGGAACGCGCCGCAGAACATCGTCGTTCCGATGGCGAGCGGCTCACTCCTGACCAAAGTATACAAAGGTTTCAAGGAGCTCCACGAGCTCGGTCTCATACCGGGTATGGATACGAAGATTTACGGTGCGCAGGCCACCGGATGCTCGCCTATATCTACGGCGGTGAAAGAGCGTCAGGAACTGTTTAAGCCCGTTGTCCCGAAGACGATAGCAAAGTCTCTTGCCATCGGTAACCCTGCGGACGGCTTCTATGCGATAGAGACCATCAATAAGACGCACGGGTGGGCAGAGGACGTCTCGGACGACGAGGTCATAGAAGGCATCAGGCTGCTTTCCGAGACCGAGGGCATATTTGCGGAGACGGCCGGAGGCGTGACCGTGGGTGTCGCGAAGAAGCTCGCAGAAACGGGCAGACTCCCCAAGAACGAGTCCGTCGTATTGCTGATAACCGGTAACGGGCTCAAGACGCAGGAGGTCTTGATCGACAGGATCGACCAGCTCACGGTGATACCTGCCAAACTCGATGCGTTCGACGAGATATTCAGGGAAAAGGAAAGGGCCAAGTCACGGTAAGGCAGCATCGCTATGAGAGATACCATGAAACTGATAGATGTCGATTCCATTGGCAAGGGCACCATCCTCGAAATGATAGGCAACACACCGCTCTACCGGTTGAAGAGGTTCTCCCAGAAGAACGGGCGGGTAAACATCTATGCGAAGCTCGAAAAGTATAACCCCGGCGGATCGGTAAAGGACAGGCCGGCCCTGCGTATGGTGCTCGAGGGGATACGGAGGGGCGATCTGGTTAAGCCGAAGGTCATCCTCGAGTCGACGTCAGGCAACACGGGTATTGCGCTCGCCATGATAGGCTCCGTGCTCGGGTACCGCGTCAGGCTGTACATGCCGAAGAACGCGAGCGAGGAGAGAAAGAAGATCCTTTCGGCGTTCGGGGCGCAGGTCGTCCTGACAGACCCGGTCGAAGGCTCGGATGGAGCGTACAGGGAGTGTCTCCTCGAGTACGACAGGGACAGTGAGAACTACTTCAAGCCGGACCAGTACAGCAACCCGGCCAATACGCTGGCGCACTACGATACCACAGCCCCGGAGATCATAAAACAGACGGACGGCAGGATAACGCATTTTGTTGCAGGCATCGGGACCAGCGGGACCCTCATGGGAGTGGGAAAGAGATTGAAGGAGTACAACCCGGCCATCAAGGTGATTGGCGTGGAGCCTGACTCGCCGTTCCATGGGCTCGAGGGCCTCAAGCACCTCGAGAGCTCGCTTGTCCCGGGCATCTACGACAAGACAGTCCCGGACCAGATCATCAATGTAAATACTGAGGAAGCGTACGGGCTCGTACGGAAGCTTGCACGGGAAGAGGGACTGCTGGTCGGAGAGTCTTCAGGGGCTGCCCTGCACGCCTCGCTCCAGATCGCGGCGGAGGTGTCCGACGCGGTGATAGTCACCTTGTTTCCGGATGGCGGCTCCAACTATTTCAGTACGAGGCTCTGGGACTGAGCATGATAATGAAGGGCAACGTCTTACAGCAGATGCGGAACCACCTCGAGCAGGTGTATCCGCACGAAGGGTGCGGGGTCATGCTCGGAAGAGACGGCGTCGTTACGATGCTGCATCGCGGGACGAACATACGACAGGACAGGCGGGAGGACAGGTTTCTGCTCGACCCGTCCGATATCGTGGACGCTGAGAAACTCGCACGGAGCAGTGGCACGGAGATCGTGGGGTTTTATCATTCGCACCCTGATCATCCTGCGCGACCATCCTCCACGGACCTCGATAGCGCGTGGGAAGGCTATTATTATCTAATCTCGTCGATCGATAGCGGCAAGATGGGCGACGTGGGCGTGTTCAGGATTGCAGAAGAGGGGACGGGCTTCGTGCAGGAGACATTTCGGATAGAGGATTAATAAGGAGGTAACCATGGCAATAACGGTAAGAATACCGACACCCCTGAGGAAATACACCCAGGGCAAGGACGAGGTGGCAGTAGAGGGGACCGACCTCAGGGAGCTTCTCCAGAACCTCGAGAAGGGCTACAAGGGCATAGGCCAGAGGATCATGGACGACAAGGGAGGCGTGAGGCGCTTCGTGAACATCTATCTCAACGACGAGGACATCAGGTTCAAAAAGAACCTCGAAACGCCGATTAAGGACGGGGACGTGGTATCGATCATCCCGGCGATTGCAGGAGGCGCGCCGGGCAGATCGGTCAGCGTTAAAAAAAAAGTATACCTGACGTATAAGAAGACGCTCCTCAATAAGCCCGTTATCTGGGAGGCGTGCCGGAAATTCGATGTCATAATAAATATCGGGACGGCATCCGTGTCAGGGGATATAGGACTTGTAGCGGTAGAGCTGGAAGGCCCTCAAAAAGAGATGGAGCGGATAATAAAGTGGTTCATGAAAAAGGGCGTGAAGGTCGAGCCGATAGAGCAAACGGTACTGGAGTAATACAACATGTTGACGGATTCACAGATAGAGCGCTACGCACGACACATCATACTCGATGGGGTAGGAGGCAAGGGTCAGGAGAAACTCCTGAGATCGAGGATACTGGTGATCGGGGCCGGGGGACTCGGTTCGCCGATAGCAATGTACTTGGCGGCGAGCGGGGTCGGTACCATCGGCATCGTCGATTTCGATGTGGTGGACATCTCTAACCTCCAGCGGCAGATAGCCCACTCCACGGCAGACGTCGGGACGCCTAAGACCGATTCCGCGGAGAAGGCTATGAAGGCCATCAATCCGGATGTTACCGTGGAAAAGTTCGACCTGAAGCTCACGTCGGAGAACATCATGGACATCATCAAGGACTACGACCTTATCGTCGATGGGACGGATTCTTTCCCTGCGCGGTACCTTATCAATGACGCTTGTGTACTCTCCGGGAAGAAAAACGTTTACGGGAGCGTGTTCAAGTTCGAGGGCCAGGCGACCGTATTCTCTCCCGGCGAAGGACCGTGCTTCAGGTGCCTTTACCCGGAGCCACCGCCGACGGGGATGGTCCCGAGCTGTCAGGAGGCGGGGGTATTCGGCGTGCTGCCGGGCTTCATCGGTATGATACAGGCGACCGAGGCGATCAAGTTATTCCTTGGTATCGGAAGACCGCTCGTCGGGAGGATGCTCATCTACGATGCACTGCGCATGGAGGTGAGGGAGATGAAGATACGCAAGGACCCCGAATGTCCGGTATGCGGCGAGCACCCTACGGTCACGCAGCTCATAGATTATGAGCAGTTCTGTGGTGTACGATGAAGGTGTGCGTCCTTGTTGCGGTATCGGACAAAACGATCGTTTCTACCCTGCAGCGCGTGGAGGATGGATGCAAGGGAGATATGGAGATTTTTTTATACGGCGACGGCGTCTTGCTTCTGAACGAGCCTTCGTTCCTCAGGATGGCCGGCCGCGTAAAAACAACTCTCTGCAATGTGAGCGGAGAAGAGCGGGGCGTAACGAGACGGGGGGCTGCTGTTTCCGGTAGCCTGTACGTGCTTTCCACCATGATCGCAGGCTCGGACAAGCTCGTGGCGTTTACCAGGGGCGCATGAATATAACCGTTTTGATAAAGGACGGCAATACCGCACGGCTGAACGACGGTATACGGCTTGCGCTCGGTCTCACGATCGGCCATAAGGTATCGCTGCTTATTACCGAGAAGGGGGCCGATTCCCTCATGGGTGTCCTAACAGACAGCGCTTTTAAAAAACAATTTCTCGAGTCGATCGGTCTCATCATAGCGATGTCAGGCGTCGTGAAGACAGAGAAAGCCATGGGGGACGCTGGTCCGATAGAAACGATCTCGAAAGACGCGCTAACGAAGATCCTGCTTGACTCCGATTCCATCATACTATTTTGACCATACCATCCCACTCTTTTCCCCTTTGACAAAGGGGATGAAAGGGAATTTTCACTTGGACGATAGGCCCCTCACTGAGCAATTGCGTTATTCAGGTCAATAAACTTTGACAGAAGAATAATAATATTCGATAATCCTTTTCTGAGAGGAGCATTCATGAAAATCAAGAAAGCCATAATCCCCGCAGGTGGGTATGGAACCCGGTTTTTACCCGTTACCAAGGCCGTGCCCAAGGAGCTGCTGCCTATCGTAGACAAGCCCATGATACAGTATATCGTAGAAGAGGCAAAGGCATCGGGTGTGGAGCTCATTATCCTTATCGTAAACCACGGGAAAGAAGCGATAGAGGACCATTTCGACGTCAACTATGAACTCGAGGACATCCTGAACAAGAAAGGGAACCACAAGCTCCTCGGTCTTATAGAGGGTCTGTCCGACATGATCGGAATCGTGTCCATACGGCAGAAAAGACCCCTCGGCCTCGGTCACGCGGTACTGCAGGCAAAGCACCTGATAGGCGACGAGCCGTTTGCCGTGATACTTGGCGACGACATCATAGACGCGCAGAGACCCTGTCTACGGCAGATGGCGGAGGTCTATGAAAGGTACGGAAAGCCCGTCATCGCGGTCCAGAGGGTACCGAGGGAAGAGACGTCCCTGTACGGCATCATCAAGGGCAGGCAGACAGAGAGGGGGGTCTATACGATCGAAGACGTTGTCGAGAAGCCATCGCCGGGCAAGGCACCTTCCGACCTTGCGATCATAGGAAGATACATACTCATACCGGAGATATTCGATACGCTCGAGAAGGTCCCGGCAGGCGCCGGCGGAGAGCTCCAGTTGACGGACGGGCTGAAGGAGCTGTTGGGCAAGAAGGGCATGATAGGGTACGAGTTCGAGGGGGACAGGTACGACGGCGGCGACAAGCTCGGCTTTTTGCTGGCCAACATCGCCTATGCGATGAAGCGTCCGGAGATAAAGGAGAAGCTCCTGACCTACATAAAGGGGTTCCGATGAGAAGGGTGGCGGTGGTACTCCTCGCGGTTATCTCACTGATGGGCTTTATCGTACCCGCGTTCAAGATGGCTGATCTCCTGAAGACCAAAGGCCGGTTCAGTGCCCTGGTGTTGAACGGCAATGCGTTCTTCAATATCGGCGATGACTATTTCAACAGGTCCATTCCCTGCAGGGTCATCATAACGCCTTCCGGCTATGTCAGACAGGACTATAGGTTCCCGAAGGCGGTGGTGAGTATCCTCAATGAAGGTACGAGCCAGACCGTGATGGTCAATGATGTCAGATTGGGCACACCTCTGAGTATCTTCTCGCAGAATAATGTCTTTGCCCTGCTGATCGAGCTTTATCTGTCGGATTCGCCCTCGACCGTGTTTCATGAGATGGGGCTGAATCTGACGGAGGTCGCTTACGGCCTGGCGAATAACAGGGCAGCGTATATCATCGGGAACGATAACGACCAGGTGTTCATAGACAACGAGATGACCGTGCCTTTAATGTTCCGCGTGCAATACGACCATGAGTACCTGTACGCTGTCGTAAAAAATTATTTCAATACCGCGCGGCTCATCGAAGGCGATGCCGGGGGGGGCGGCGAGGGCATACCTCTGCAGGTCCTGGGGGCAAAATATACGGACACCTCCATGGTCCTGCCGCAGACCATGGAGCTGTACGCCGGGAATGCGCTTGTCCAGCGATGGATTTTTACGGACGCCGTGCTGTTCCCGGCAGGCGCCGACATCAAAAAACTGGTCCTCACCCCTTATGAGATAAAGAGACTGCCGCTTTCCCGGCAGCAGGTCTCGCCGTTCATGCTGTTCTGAGCGGAGAGGGGGTACCGTTTTGCCAGCAACTCCATGATCACCAAGGGGAGAGGAGCCTTTGAATTCAGGCGTCCTTGTTTGCAAGGACATCGAGCAGGATGTGGTGGAGGTGAGGGTTTGCCGCAACGATGTGGTCCGTGTATATCGAATACCTGTCCCCGTGAAAGTCCGTTACGGTCCCTCCTGCCTCGCTGACGATGAGGCTGCCTGCCGCCACGTCCCAGGGCTTGAGCTTCATCTCCCAGAAGCCGTCGAACCTTCCGGCCGCGACATAGCAGAGGTCAAGGGCAGCGGAGCCGTCCCGGCGTATGGCCTGTGCCTTCCGTATGATCTTTATCCAGTTGTCCAGATTGTTCTCACTGGAGGTCCTTAAATCGTAGGGGAAACCCGTTGACAGGAGAGCGTGCTCTATGGCATCCACACCGGACACGTGGAGCCTCTTTTTGTTGAGGAAGGCGCCCGCGCCCTTCCTGGCATAAAACAATTCTTTTTTTATGGGATCGTACACGACGCCGATGGTAACGGAGCCCTTGTATTCCAACGCTATGGAGACGGAGACAAAAGGGTAGGCATGATAGAAGTTCGTTGTACCGTCGATCGGATCGATTATCCACCGATAGTCGCTGTGTCCCGGCACGCTCCCCAGTTCCTCCGTGAGGATAGCGTGCGACGGAAACCTCTTGTTTATGATCGTCATAATCGTCTTTTCACAAAGCCTGTCCACGTCCGTTACCAGGTCAACGATCCCCTTGTACGAGACCCGCTTCGGGGTATTGATCCTTTTGTTTATCACGTTCCCCGCGGCTCTTGCCGATTTTATGGCTATGCTTAGAAGCTCTGCACCAGATACCATGCTCATTGTCCCTTCAATACGGTATCTCATTAAACCACTTTGGTATAAACTGCAATACATAAATCAGATCAATAGGATAGGATGCTTATCTTTTCAGCAGAATATGGAGGACCCGCATGGAAAGCGGGCGAGCCGTGTATTTTGAGACACTTACGAACAGTTTATTAACAATTTGGTTGAATAGTTTAGACGCTTTGTGTTAGTAAAAAAATATGGCCGATGATAAAACTTCTTTGATAAACATGGACTTGAACGAGTTGCAGGGTGAGCGACACAGCGCGTGCATCGTTATCGAGGGCGAGCAGATAGGCAGGGTCTTCTACCTTATGAAGCAATCGAACGTCATCGGGAGGTCGGAGGATGCCGACATTCGTCTGGATTCAGCTACGGTATCGAGAAGGCATGCCGTGATAAGCATGGACCAGGGAAACAGGATCCTTCTAAGGGACCTCGGCAGCAGTAACGGCACGTACGTCAATGCGAAACGTATCACCGAGGCAGAGCTCGGCGAGGGCGCTATATTCTCTATTGGGATCTACAAGCTCAAGCTTGCCACGCTGTCCAGGCACGATACGGCGTTCTTCCAGCATCTGAGGGACGGCGCTGAGAGGGACGGCCTGACCGGAGCGTACAACAAGGGCTTTATAACAGGGCTCCTCGAGATGATGATAGCCAGCTCCCGGTATCGTGAGAGACTGATCGCGGTTGCCATGGTCGATATCGATCGCTTCAAGGACATCAACGATACTTACGGACACGTGGCCGGCGACACCGTGCTGAAGAACATCGCAGCACTGCTCGGTACATCCCTCAGGTCTGCGGACAGGTTCGGCAGGTTCGGCGGCGAGGAATTCCTGATCGTGTTCGACGGGACGGCCATCAGCGACGCAAGGGTCATAAGCGAGAGGATCCGCAGGGTGGTGATGGACCACTCCACCGAATACGACGGTAAGAGTATCGCGGTCACCATAAGCATCGGCATCGCAAGCAGCGAGGAGGGACAGGTCGTGGATGCAGAGTCGCTCATACGGATGGCCGATGAGAAGCTTTACACGGCGAAGAGGAGCGGAAGGAACCGGACTGTGTCGTAGCAGGGCCAATCGCGCCTTTTGTTGATTTTTGCGGCTTGTTTGCTTACACGGAAGAGTAGAAGGAGTACAGAGCATGACAGACTACATACTCGCTATCGACCAGGGCACGACGTCCACGAAGGTGTCTTTGATAGATCCTTTCCTGAGCGTCATCGCCTCGGCTAGTCACGAACTTCCCCAGATATACCCAAGACCCGGTTGGGTGGAGCACGATCCGGCCATAATTCTGAAGACAACGTACGACAGCATAAAGGCCGTCCTCCAGAAGGCAGGCCTCGATCCGCACCGAATCGCCGTAATCGGCATCACGAACCAGAGAGAGACCACGATACTATGGGACAGGAGGACCGGGAAACCCGTGTATAATGCTATCGTCTGGCAGTGCAAGAGGACGAACCATATCGTGGAGAAGCTCAAGGAGAGGGGCTATGAAAAGATGTTCAAGAGTAAGACCGGGCTTGTCCTCGATCCATACTTTTCTGCGACGAAGATCATGTGGCTTATCAATACGATTCCGGGTCTTCGTACCATGGCGCAAAGGGGGGAGGTCGCTTTCGGGACGGTCGATTCCTGGCTGCTGTGGCACCTGACGGCCGGAGCGATTCACGCGACAGACGTCAGCAACGCATCGAGGACGCTGCTGTTCAATATAAAGGAGATGAAATGGGACGACGGCCTGCTCAGGATAACAGGGATCCCGAAATATATCATGCCGGAAGTGAGACCCACGGCGGGTACGTTCGGCTACACCAAGGATCTCGGCTTCCTTCCGGACAACATCCCGATCGGTGGGGTCGTCGGTGACCAGCAGTCTGCCCTGTTCGGACAGGCTTGCTTCGAGGCAGGCACCGTAAAGGCAACGTACGGGACAGGCTCCTTTGTGCTGTTCAACACCTCGGACCGGCCTATTCTGTCGAAGCACGGACTCCTGACGACGGTCGCGTGGCAGGTAAAAAACAGGGTCACCTACGCCCTTGAGGGGAGTGCGTTGATATCCGGTGCCGCGGTGCAGTGGGCGAGGGATGGCCTGGGCATCATCAACAGGTCTGAGGATATCGAGGTTCTTGCGTCCAGCGTGCAGGACAGCGGTGGGGTCGTGTTTGTACCTTCTTTGAGCGGGCTCGGCGCCCCGTTCTGGAGGCCCGATGCAAGGGGGATGATAACGGGTATAACGAGGGGCACCACGAAGGCGCATATAGCGAGGGCCATACTCGAGGGCATAGCTCTGCAGGAATATACACTATTAGAGGCGATGAAGGAGGACACGGGGCAGAGGATAAGCGCTCTGAAGGTGGACGGCGGCGCGAGCAAGGACAACCTGCTCATGCAGTTTCAGTCGGACATACTCGGTATACCCGTGGTGAGGCCCCAGAACATAGAGACAACATCGCTGGGTGCTGCAATGTTTGCAGGGCTGCATGCAGGGATATGGAAGGACCTCAGGGAATTAAGGAAGCGCTGGAAAGAAGACAGGAAGTTCAGCCCGGTGATGCCAGTTGCCCAAAGGAGGGGCTTCCTGTCCAGGTGGAACACAACCGTAAAGAGGCTCCTCGTTGCATGAGGCCCTGATAGATACGACAATACCACGACACCATGGAGGCGAAGTACGAAGGCCCTCGCTTCAGGCCTCGCCGTTGTCGCCGGGCCCGCCCGACCCATGCGGAATCTGGGCCGTGGCATCGTGCGGATCGCGGGGTTGTACGAATGGGCAAACCTCCCTATTGCATTTTTCGGGCTACCTGAGGAATTTGGAAAGCCTGCAGCCGTGGACAAAAACAATGAAAATTCTGCACTCTTTTATGAAAAAATTACTCCGACTATAGGGGTAACCTCAATGAACTGTATGGAAAACAATACCTTATTTGTGGCACGTAAAATGCTTTTTTTATCGTATCGAGTGTAAATTGTATGGAGGGTATGATGTTACGATCTATAACAAGGAGGAAGATGGTATGAAACAAATTTTCTATGTCATCGCATCGGCGCTCGTTATCACGGCGTTCGTGGGGGGGTGTGGACAGCAGACCGCTCAGGTCAAACAGGGCAACTCAAGCCCGGTCGGCTCGATTACAGGTGAGATCCTGGATGTGGACACCAATGCGCCGCTGGCCGGTGCAAAGGCGTATGTTCTTGTGAACGGGAACTATCAGGTGGCTGAAGCAAATGCGCAGGGGGCTTATACCATCTCGAACCTGCCGTTAGGCGCTGTTTACACGGTCACCTATACGGCAGCAGGTTACGCGACGCCCATCTACAATGTCGGGCTCAACGTCAATGCTTCCCAGTTTCCCCAAGGTAATGCGGTCGTGCAACAGGATGTCGGCATGTATTCTCTGGGTGCGACCATCAGTGGTACGGTCACGAACGGCATTACCGGAGGGTGTCCTTCGAACACAGGTCTCCAGGGAGCAACAGTCACTCTGGACCTCAGAGATATCGGGGATGGCAACCCCTTTGTGGGGTTCGATCTCATGGCGACGGTAACGACGGACGCTTCGGGGGACTACGAGATAACGGGTCTGCCGGGCAGCATATACGGGAACTTCGTCGGGCAGGCGAATCCTGTCGAAGTCTGTGCGCACATAATCAGCACGTCAAACAACCACTACTACATACAGTGCACGAACGTAAACGGTCTCTATCCTGATGCGATAACACCTATCAGGAATGTGTGTGTGGGATAATGCAGAGGAGGGTTTATGAAAAGGGGAATACTCTATCTGTCTTTCGCCCTCCTGATGGTCATAGGGTGCGGCAGTCAATCTACCTCGGTTAAGCAGGAAACAAGCACACCGACGGGATCGATTCAGGGTCAGGTCGTGGACTTCGGTACAAACGCAGGTCTGTCCGGCGCGACTGTAAGTACCACTGCGGGAAGCGGGCTCGCATCCGTCAAATCCGATACGACCGGCATATACCAGCTTACCGGCCTGCCTACGGGTACATACTATCCCGTGTACTTTAGCCTCCCCGGATACGGGACGTCCATTTACGGAACGGACCTCGGCAATACGCCGCCTGCATTTCCTCAGGGCAACGCACTGTCCATAGTGGACGCCTACCTGTATAAAGCGGATGGGACGGTAAAGGGGACAGTATACGATTCCAGCGGAAACCCTTTTACCCAGACGGCGAATGTGATGATAGACATGCGGGACCTGACCGGCAACAGGACAGGCTTTATAGGCATAAACGGGGTATTCAGAGCAACGACAAGCCCGGCGGACGGAGGATACACTCTTGCCAACCTCCCCGCTGCGTTCGATTGCTCCTTACAGGCGCCCATCATCGCGTGGTATGTGGATCAGAGCGGTACCTACTATGCGGGCCAGAACACGGTAAATCTCTGCAGCGGAGGGACGTCCTTTGCACCGGACATCACTCTCGTATGCAATCTGCCAAGACCGGACATCGTCAGTACGACACAGGACGTGTCGGCGGACAATCCTACGGTGAGCACCCTTTCGCTCCACGTCGGTGTATTCTATGACCAGCCGATGGACCCTACACCCGGCATGGAGCCGACGATAACTCCGGGCTGTGGGGCCACGGAAGCCGGGTTTATGTGGACAGGCACGACGGCGGGTGAGTTCACGATAACTGTGAATCCCAGTACCAACTGTTCAGGGAGGAATTACGCTGTATTCGGCGCACAGAATGTGTGTGGCAGAGCGCAGAACGCCTATAACGGGACCTTTAATTAAGGAGATTCTATGAAGCCGAGCAGGGGTTTTATCATTGCATTCCTGTTTCTGAGCCTTATACCGCTGAGCGTTTTTGCCCAACAGGGACCGCGAACGCTTTCCGACAACAGATCGTTGCGCATAGTAGAGGGAGGCAGGGTCTACCCCATGACAGAGTTTACGCCGCGGATGCCTCTGAGGTTCGAGGTGCGGGGCCCGGGCAAGCTCGTCGTCTATATCAAGACCGCTGTGTACAGGAAGTACACGGTACTGCCCGCGTTCGAATTGTTCGTCAGGATGGATGGCTCCCGGGTCGGCGAGTACAGGTTTCCCCCCACAACACGCTCCAATCTGACGTTTGAAGAGATAAAAAACTATAGACCGTCGAGAGAGACCGACTCTCTCCCCATCGATGTACCGGAGGGAGTGCATACCTACGAGGTATCCATGGCAGAGAGGCCTTACATCGTAGCGCTTGCCAGCTTTGGCTATACGCCGAAGCCGGCTGCTCGACCGGCGCCGGCAAAAAAACCGGAGGGCTTCGGGTATGGGTCTGGGACATACGGGCAAGGCTATGGGAAAGGGCTTTATATAAGGCCTTATGGCCTGCTCGGGGATGTGTACGAGCAGGGAACAAACAACAACGCTCTGTACGCAGGAGTGGGTATCAATGCGGATATATTCATCGACAAGCGGATCGCTATATCCGGCACGATAAACTACACGGATGCTAACCAGACATACCTTGTATGGAGAAATCTTCCTTTACCCCTTGGTGCTGGTATGTACATGGTGAACGAACAGACCCTGCTTTTGCACGCGTTGTTTTCATACGCTCTGTTGCACGACAGGAGGAACATTATCATGATCGGTGCAGGCTGGGGAGACCTGGAGTTGATAAACCCTTCGTTTCCTGGAGAGATAAACGGTCCCGTCATAGGCGCGCTTGTCAGAGTAGGCGTGTTCGGGAACACCACGTTCAGTTTCAGGCCGTCGTACATGCAGGGCGTAGCTAATGTCTCGGCAAGCACGAACTCAATACTCGGGACACCGTCCAGCCTCGTGCTGTATCCAGTAGGACTTGCATTTCGCCTATCTCAGGCTCTATCGATAGAAATAGGCTATGATGGCAGACTGCTCGCATTTAAGGACACAAACCGGTTTTATAACGGTGGATTTGCCGCTGCCGTATTTTAGGTGTGTCCGCCAATATCACCGGCATAAGTCGGTCTAAAAGATAGTTTCAAATCCCCCGGTTGCCTGACCTCATCCAAGGCAATACCCGTGGGGTGGATTACCAAACAAGTCTGTATATGGTCATACCAACTCCGTTTCAGGTCCGCCGTACCGGTATGGGGCAAAACACCTCCTGTCCCTGGTCGATATATTTGTCTTGACACCGCCAGCCATTTCATGTACGGTAAGGGCAGGAGGAAGTCATTATGTGGAGACCGGCTCCAAGAATACATTAACTGTACTATACGTAGTACCTTTCAGAAGAGGGATACGTTACCCGATTTGAGGGAAGAAAGAGCCATGGAGTAGGTCCCTGTGTGGCACAGATAAGGAGGAAGTGAAAGCTTTATTTCTGTTCGGGACCGATATCTACCTTTTGTTTCTTCTGTTTTATACTTACCCACATGCTTGAAGGAACATTGCTGAACATCGATAAAGAGATAGGGCTCCTGATGTCGAATAGCCCTGTCTGGGTGAAGATGCATGACACCTCGTTCAGGTCCATTGTGCTCCATGAGTATCTGCGTGCATCGGACAGGACGGCACTCATCGTTGTGCCGTCTGGCGGTTATGCGGAGAGGATGGCGGAAGAACTGGTCTGGATATCATCGGGCAAGGTCGAACCGAAGCTGTTCCCTTCATGGGGTATACTGCCCTACAGCGGCATCATGCCGGTCCCCGATGTGCAGGCCGAAAGGATAACGACCATAAGCGAGCATGTATGCGGTGGGACACGAGATGTAATAATCGCTTCCGCGAAGGCCATGATGCCGCTCTTGCCGCGGCCCTCCCTGCTGTTGTCTCTCGAGCTCAGGATCCGTGTACGTGACAGGCTCGATGTGACGCAATTTGCCCACCGGCTCGTTGATCTCGGGTATGTGCGACAGGGCATCGCCACAGCGGTGGGGGAGTTCAGCGTACGGGGGGGCATCATCGATGTCTTTCCCCCCAATTCCGAATACCCCGAACGGATCGAGATGCTGTCCGATATGGTGGAATCCATACGGCATTTTATGGTGGCTGATCAGCGCTCGTTCAGGAAGATTGAGTCCGCGTTTATCCCTCCGGTGACGGAGTTCCTCACGAAAGATCCCTCGGTACGGCAAGACGGTCCCGGGGTAGTTTCTCCGGAAGAGCTGCCGTACGAGGATGCGGCGGACATATTCGATTACATCGGCAGCGATACGGACATCATCATCGTCAGCCCGGTGGATGTCGACAGTACGCTGGACAGGTATTATGAGGACATCCACAAACACCACCTGCAGGCTTCCCGGGAGGAGCGGACCGTGAACGACGTGGAGACGATGTTCGTGTCGCCTGACCGCATACGACAGAGGCTTGCTGCTTACAAGACGATAAAGATAGACAGCTCGTACCCGGCACAACAGACGCTTCTCAGCATCGACAGGGTGTCACCGATCGAGGACATCGACCCGTGGTACGGTAGCGGCACCAACAGGCTGTACGCGGCGTCGGCGTATATTCAGCATCTTGCGCAGGAAGACCGGACGGTCGTTCTGATGATGAAGAGCAGCGACACGATCGGACACCTTGGCTCGCTCCTGTCGGATGCCGGCATCACGGTAAGCCGAATCGATGGGCCGTATCCGGACTGTATAGCCGGGTTGAAGCCTGGGGTCAATATCGTAAACGGCGCTCTGGAGAAGGGATTTGTCTATGAGGGCATCCCGTTCGTCACAGAGGCAGACCTGTTCAGTGGAAGAAAGGGCAGGAAGAGGAGGCAGCCGTACCGGCAGACGTGTGGCGGTGAGCCTCTGAGTCTCGAGGAACTGAAGTTCGGTACCTACATCGTTCACCGGGAGTACGGCATCGGCAGGCTGACCGGCATTACGACCATGCATGTGGATGGGCTGCGAGTCGAACTGATCGTGGTGGAGTACCGGGACGGCGCGAAACTCTACCTCCCGGTAGAGCGGGCGGACATGCTGAGTCAATATATTCCTTCTTCCGACGCGATGCCGGTTCTCGACAGGCTGGGCGGCAGTGCTTTCCAGTCAAGAGTGAAGCGGGTAAAGGAAAAACTATACGAGATCGCGAACGAGTTCATAAACAACCAGGCGATACGGGAGCTGAAGGGCGGATTCGGCTACTCAGCTCCGGACAGTCTGTATGAGGCTTTCGAGGATGACTTCCCGTACGAGGAGACGGCGGACCAGAAGAAGGCCATCGAAGAAGTCCTCACCGATATGGTGAGCAGCAAGCCCATGGACAGACTCGTGTGCGGTGACTCCGGCTACGGCAAGACCGAGGTTGCGATGAGGGCCGCCTTCAAGGCCGTGATGGACAACAGGCAAGTCGCGCTGCTGGCGCCGACCACGATCCTTGCAGAGCAGCACTATAGGACTTTTTCCGAAAGGTTCAAGGAGTACCCCGTGACCATACAGGTGCTCGACCGCTTCAGGAAGCCGACCGAGAAGAGGGGTATACTCAAGGCCCTTGCGGAGGGAGCGATAGACATACTGATCGGCACACACGCAATATTGAAGGAGGCAATACGATTCAAGTCGCTCGGGCTCATCGTGATAGATGAGGAGCATAAATTCGGCGTAGATCACAAGGAGGCCCTCAAGAGGTTCAATCCCTCTGCGGACATACTCGTCATTACCGCGACACCGATACCGCGGACGCTGAAGATGGCGCTTTCCGGGATCAAGGACATCAGCATCATAGCGACGCCGCCATCCGAAAGGAAGGCAACGCAGTGTCATATCATGAAGTACAGCGACGCCGGCGTACACGATCTCATCGTTAAAGAGATGGAGCGCGGAGGGCAGGTATTTGCTGTCAGCAGGAAGATCAAAGGGCTTGAGCAGTTTGCAGACAGGATAGCAAGCATCGTGCCGTCCGCTTCTGTTGCGGTCGTCCACGGCCAGATGCCCGCAAAACACATCGAGAGCATCATGGCACAGTTCGTCAGGAAGGAGATCGATGTGCTCGTGAGCACGGCCATCGTCGAGTCCGGTCTCGATATCCCGTCCGCGAACACTATCATCATTCACGATGCTGACGTGTTCGGGACATCGGAACTGTATCAGTTGAAGGGCAGGGTGGGCAGGTCGCGCGAAGTGGGCTACGTCTATTTCCTCATACCCTTCAACAGGGCGATCTCGCCCCAGGCCATAGCGAGGCTGAAGGTGGTGGCCGCCTCGTCGGATCTGAGCTCCGGGTTCAGGCTCGCTATACACGACATGGAGATGCGGGGTGCAGGGAACATCGCCGGCAGGGCCCAGTCCGGCCATATCGACGCGATAGGGCTCGAGCTGTACTCAGAGCTGGTCAGGGAGGCTATGGCGAGCATACGGGGAGAGTCCTATGAGGAGCCGGTAGAGCCGTACCTTAATTTCCCTGTTCCTGCCTATATCCCGGGCGGCTATATAGACGACCCGGAGATGAGGCTCCTGTTCTACCGACGTCTTGCGAATGTCGACGGCAACCTGCCGGAGATCATTTCCGAGATCGAGGACAGGTTCGGTCGTATGCCGCCGGAGCTTGAAATGCTTATCAAGATAATTAAGATAAAGATATTGATGAAGCAGCTCAGGGCAGTCAGACTCGACAAAATGGGCAGTGATTTCAGAATGACCTTTTTGTCCAGTACGCCCGTGGGTCTCGATGATGTCCGCTGGCTGCTCAGCGAAGGAGTGATCAGATTGAGGGAGAACCGTGCCATGCAATTGACCTTCGAGCCCCTTCTGGGGAGGGGCATAGATGGTATTTTGAAGATGCTCGAGGTACTGGCCGCGCGCCCCGCGCTAAGAGAGGTGCGGCCTGCAAGCATAGAGAGGAAAGCGCCGTGAGGCATCTCGTGCTTGTGCTGGTCGCTGTGCTCGGCATGTACGGGTGTGCGAACCATCTGTCCACGGTCCTGGGCAGCGGTGTCGTCATCAGTGTAGGAAAGCAAAATGTCACGCTCGACCAGTTCAGGAAGATGTTGAACGATTTCTCTACGGAAAACGGCCTGAAACCCGGCCGTATGGCGAAGGCGCTGGTCATGGCGAACATAGACAACGTCGTCAATACCATGCTCCTGCTGGACGAGGCGGAGAGGGAGGGGGTGACCGTCACGACGGAAGAGATCAATCGTGAGTACGATCGCCTCAAGCAGGGCTATACGAACGAGCAGTTCAATAAGCTATTTATTGAGAAGCTGATCGACAGGAGATCATGGCTGAGGCAGTTGGAGGAGCATTTGATCATACGGAAGCTCATCGCAGAACACTTCTCCGGTATCACGATCACGCGCACCGCCATAGAGCGCTACTATGCTATGCACGAACAGGACTTCGTCGTTCCGGAGATGCTCCGGGCGTGTCAGATGGAGTTCTCGTCGGAGCATGCTGCTGAGCAGGCGCTCGATGCCCTGAATGCTGGCCGGAGCTTCACGGATGTGGCAAGGACGTACTCGGTCGATACCCAGGCCCCTTCCGGAGGCGATATGGGCCTCCTGGCACCGGGCGATCTCCCCAAGGAACTCGAAGGTGTGCTGTTCACTTTGCCGGTCGGTAAGATAAGCGGTATCACAAAGACCCAGTTCGGTTATCAGATATTCCTTGTCGAGGCAAGAATACCCCGGCATACGAAGTCACTGGCCGAGGCGAGTGACGATATCGCTGCGCTCCTTCGTCGTAAGAGGGCGAACGTCGAGTTTTCAGGATGGATAAAGGCTTTGAAGAAGAAGGAGAGTGTGCATATAAATTATGAGCTTCTTAAAAGGACGGGATTAATATGAGGCGCGTATCGATACTTCTCCTGATCGTGGCCCTTCAGGCAGCCACCGTGTATGCAGGTATGGACCCGGGCAAGGGTCCTGTGGACGGTATTGTCGCGGTCGTTAACGGCATGCCGATTACGCTTTACCAGGTCCGTCAGCGGTTGCAGATCCTGAAACAGGGACCGAAGACCGTAACGGTGACCGATCAGCATGCGCTCGATGAGCTGATAGATGACGATATCGTCTACGGTGAATTGAAGAGCATCGGTGTCATGATAGGCGCAAAGGAAGTCGATAGCGCGGTGGAGCAGATGGCGGAGTCCAACGGCATATCGCTCGGCTCGCTGAAGGCCGATTTGAAGAGCAAGGGCATAGACTTCGATGCGTACAGGGAGGAGATCAAGAGCGAGCTGGCACGGTCGAAGCTGGTCGGCTACAAGTTCAGGACGGAGATAACCGTCACGGAGGACGACCTACAGCGGTACTATATAGAGCACAGGAAAGAGTTCTCACAGGTGAGGCAGGCCGATGTCAGCCATATCCTAATCGAGGTGCCCCCGGACAGCTCAGATCGCCGGAAGAAGGACCTGCTGAAGAAGGCCGGAAGCGTGATGGCGAAGCTGGTCAGTGGCGAGGGATTTTCCAAGGTTGCGGAGAGGTATTCGGACGACAGGCTGACCAGGAAGGCCGGAGGAGAGCTGGGCTATGTCGAACAGGGGACGCTCTACCCGGTGGTGGACAGAGCGATATTCTCCGCCGTGCCGGGCCGGCTGATCGGTCCGCTGCGTACCCCGGTAGGATACGAGATCATTAAGGTAAACGGGTTCAAGTCGTCCGAGCTCCTCCCGCTGAAGGATGTCAAGGACAAAATCCGGAGCTTGCTGTATACCCGTAAGCTCGAGGCAGCATTGAAGGGGTGGTTATTGACAAAGAGGCGGAAAGCCATTATTACCATCTACAACGAACTTTTATAATTGGAGGAATGAATGGAGCTGCCAAAGATCGGTATCACTATGGGGGACCCGACAGGGATAGGGCCCGAGGTAATTGTTAAGTCGTATCAGGACCCGAAGATAACAAAGGAGTGCGTTCCGGTCATACTCGGAGATGCCAATGTCATCAAGAAGACAGCTTCTGCCCTGCACGCCAAAGGAGAGGTCAGCGTCATATCCGTAGAGGACATAAAGTCCCTCAGGCCGAACAGTAAGGTCATGTACATGGTGAAGCTGTCGAACCTCGATCCCCTGAGGATCAAGATCGGGAGGCCCGACAAGATTGCGGGCAAGATGATGGTGACCTACATAAAGGAAGCGGTGCGGCTCGCCATGAACAATTATCTGAGCGCCATCGTAACGGCCCCGATCAATAAGGCGGCCATCAACAATGCGGGGTTCAATTATCCGGGTCACACGGAACTGCTCGCAGAGATGACAAGGACGGAGGATTACTGCATGATGCTCGTGGGCAAGAAGCTCAAAGTCTCCCTCGTAACGACCCACTTGCCGATACGGGAGATAGCGAACACGATAACCCCGGGGATGATCTTCAAGACCGTACGTCTCACCTACGAGGCCCTCGTGGACTTCTTCGGCATCAAGAACCCCAAGATAGCCGTGGTGGCGCTGAATCCGCACGCCGGTGAAGACGGCCTGTTCGGGGTTGAGGAGAAAGAGCTTATCATGCCGGGCATAAAGAAAGCCGAGAGCATGGGGATACAGGTGTTCGGTCCTCTGTCCGCGGATACGGCCTTCCACTTCGCGTACAAGGGCAAGTACGACGTCGTCGTGGGCATATTCCACGACCAGGCCCTGATACCGATCAAGATGATAAACTTCGATGATTCGGTCAATGTCACGCTCGGCCTGCCGATAATACGTACCTCTGTGGACCACGGGACTGCATACGATATCGCCGGGAAGGGTATAGCAAGCCCGGAGAGCATGAAAGCAGCGATAATCCTGGCGAGTAAGATGGCCGGCGTAAAGCAGAGGAAGCAGGCCGGGACGATAGTAAGATAATCTTCAGGAACATCAAAATCCCCCTCTTTTCCCCTTTGACAAAGGAAGATTTATTCTTTGGTAATTGAGTGCTTGATGATTAAGATTTGACTATGAATTATATAACCGTCAGGGGCGCACGTGAGCATAACCTGAAGGATATAGACATCGACATACCACGCAACAGACTCGTCGTCATTACGGGCCTGTCTGGCTCCGGCAAGAGCACACTCGCCTTCGACACCATATACGCGGAGGGGCAGCGGAGATATGTGGAGTCACTCTCTGCCTATGCGCGCCAGTTCCTCGGACAGATGGACAAGCCGGACGTTGATTCTATCGAGGGGCTCTCTCCGGCCATATCCATAGAGCAGCGGACGCTCAGCCACAACCCGCGGTCTACGGTAGGGACCGTGACCGAGATATACGATTATCTGCGGGTGCTGTACGCAAGGATAGGCACCCCGCACTGCCCGACCTGCGGCAGGGAGCTCGCCTTGCAGGGCGTTGACCAGATGGTCGACCGTATCCTGTCCCTCGCCAGAGGGACGCGCCTGATGATCATGGCCCCGGTGGTACGGGGAGAAAAGGGCGAGTTCAAGAAGGAGCTTATCCAATGGCGCAAGGGCGGGTATACGAGGGCGAAGATAGATGACAGGGTTGTGGAGCTCCTGGACGACATCCATCTCGATAAGAACAGAAAGCACAGGATTTCGATCATCATTGACAGGATAGCGATCGGTCAGGGCATGCATGCACGGGTAGCGGATTCGGTCGAGACGGCACTTGCCGTAGCCGACGGTCTGGTCGAGGTCGAGATCGTGGAGGGGGACAGCGTACCGACCCGGCCGGGGGGCGATACGGTCGGCGGCAGCGGAGCACCTGCCCGGGATAGCGGAGAAAAGACCGATCGCGGCCCTCTGTCCGGGGCCGGCTTTACGATGAGCCAGAGGTTTGCGTGTCCGGACTGCGGCACGAGTCTGCCGGAGCTTGCCCCCAGGATATTTTCCTTCAACAGCCCGTACGGCGCGTGCGAAAACTGCGACGGCATAGGGCACCTTGTGGACTTTACCCCGGAGCTGATTGTGCCGGACAATACGCTCTCCATACGGCAGGGCGCCGTGGCCCCGTGGAGGAAGAGGACGAGCTTCTATTTCCAGGAGATGCTCGATTCGCTCGAGCGTGAGTTCGGCATAGATCTCGAGGCCCCATTCTCTGACCTGCCCGAGTGGCAGCGGTACGTCATACTGTACGGGACCGCGGATCTTGAGAAGCATCCCTTCGCCAAAAATAGGACCTATAAAGCCTATAAATCATATACCTTTGTGGGCGTTATCCCCTACCTAAAGAGGAAGTTCAACGAAGAGGATGACCCTTTTCTCGTCGCGGAGCTCCAGAAGTATCTCCACTATGAGGTGTGCCCGGCGTGCAACGGCGCACGACTGAAGAAGGAGAGCCTCTCGGTAACGATAAGCGGGAAGAACATTCACGAATTCACCCGCATGACCATCGAGCAGGCGTACAGCTTCATCAGAGCTATCCCCCTGGCCGACCGGCAGAGGCTCATCGCCGAGCGACTGCTGAGGGAGATAGAGAGCCGCATAGAGTTCATGTTCAACGTCGGGCTCGACTATATTAGCCTCGATCGGATGGCCGGGACGCTGTCCGGCGGCGAGTATCAGAGGATACGTCTCGCGACCCAGGTCGGTTCCGGGCTCGTGGGCGTGCTTTACATACTCGACGAACCGACCATAGGGCTGCACCAGAGGGACAACAGGAAGCTGATAAATACCCTGATCCGGCTGCGTGACATCGGCAATACGGTTATCGTGGTCGAGCACGATCCGGACACGATCCTCTCTTCGGACTACGTGATTGATATGGGGCCCGGGGCCGGGCACAAGGGAGGCGAGGTAATTGCACAGGGCACGCCTGCACAGATCATGGAGAATGACGCGTCTCTCACCGGCAGGTACCTGTCCGGGAAACGGTCGATACCGGTACCCGACAGACGGAGGACTACCGATCGCGGCTCCATCAGGATGTACGGGGCGTCCACGAACAACCTCAAGCATATCGATGTCTCCTTCCCAACCGGGGTCTTTTCGTGCGTCACCGGGGTGTCCGGGTCGGGCAAGAGTAGCCTCGTGGTGGACACGCTCTACCATGTCCTCTATCAGAAGTTGTATGGACCCACCGGCGTGACTGTCCATTATCGGAAAATCGAGGGCGTGGAGCTCGTGGACAAGATCGTCCAGATAGACCAGTCTCCCATCGGTAGGACCCCGCGATCGAACGCCGTTACCTATACGGGCGTGTTCGACCCGATACGGGAAGTCTTCGCGCAGACGCAGGAGGCGCGGGCGCGCGGCTATACCAAGGGCAGGTTCAGCTTCAATCTGAAAGGCGGCAGATGCGACGTCTGCGAAGGGCAGGGCATGTCCCAGATAGAGATGCATTTCCTTCCGGACCTCTATGTTCAGTGCGATAGCTGCAAGGGTACACGGTACAACAGAGAGACGCTCGAGGTGCACTACAAAGGCAAAAGTATAGCGGACGTCCTCGGCATGTCCATGGAGGAGGCCCTCAGTTTCTTTCAGAACATCCCTGTGATAAAGGACAAGCTCAAGACCCTGTACGATGTGGGGCTCGACTACCTCAAGCTCGGACAATCAGCCACGACGCTGTCCGGGGGCGAGGCACAGCGTATCAAGCTCTCAAAGGAACTGGGCAGGAGGAGCACCGGGAAGACCGTGTATATACTCGACGAGCCCACGACCGGTCTGCACTTCGACGACATCAGGAAGCTGCTGGGCGTGCTCAACAGGCTCGTGGACGAGGGCAACACTGTGGTCGTTATAGAGCATAACCTCGACGTCATAAAGTCTGCTGACTACGTGATCGACCTCGGCCCGGAGGGCGGGGAGAAGGGCGGCACGGTGGTGGCCACGGGTACGCCGGAAGAGATCGTAAAAGTCCGGTCATCGTATACGGGCGAGTACCTTAAGACCGTACTACGCTGACTATGGCGTCTTCAATCGCAGCGACGTTTTTCTTCACGCCGAACTCCTTCTCCGCCTTCAGTCTTGCCTGCTCCCGGATTCGCGCCATGGATGTCGGATCTGCTGCGGCGCCGAGTATCGCCCGGACGAGCGAGTCCTTATCGCCTGCCCTGTAGAGTATTCCGTCTGTCCCGTGACGTATGAGCTCCACCGGGCCGCCACGGTCCGGTGCAATCACGCCCCGGCCGGCTGCCATACCTTCCATGACGACCTGGCCCAGTCCCTCCGTGATGATCGTGCTGAGCACGATGATATCGCTGCCGGCTATGAAGTCGTCCACGTCCTGTACGAAGCCGGTAAATAAAACGATGTCCTGCATGTCGTATCTCCTGACCGTATCCTTCAGATGAGCCATGAGCTGCTCATTGCCCTTGAACACGTCGCCCACGATCAGGAACCTCAGGCTGCGGTCGTGCTGCGCGCATTCCTTCGCTGCCTCGATGAAGAGTGCCTGGCCCTTGATCAAGCTGACTCTTCCGATGTCCGATACCACCACACATCCCTGCTGTTTCCACGTCGCTATGATGCCGGGTATCCTGTGGGTCGCGTTGATGAACCTTTCGAGCGCAATGCCGTCATGGATGACAGCGACCTTTTTCCGGCACACCCTGTCGACTGTCGAGGCTGCCGCCCAGCTGATGGCCAGTATCTTTTTCGATGTAGCGCAGAGAAACTTCCCGTAGGGCTTTGCGAGCCGGGCATGGCTGTCGTAGAGCTCACGCAGGTGACAGATGTAGGGCCTGTGCATTATACACGCCGCCAGTGCCGGTCCGACGAGCACGCTCGTATTGGAGTATACGACCTCAACGGATTCTTTCCTGATGATGCGCATGAGCCGCAGCACGCTGACCGGGAGCTTCAGGACGTACAGCAGAATTCGTATGCTACGGAACGTGCCCTTCCTCAGCACCCATGGATCGGCGAGGTAGACGGTTACGCCGAGGTCCTTTAATTTGCCGGACAGCAACCCCTCGAACGGCAGCACCACGACAGGGACGAACCGCTCCCGGTCGATACCCTTTATCAACTCGTAGAGACATCGGTCGGAGCCGTACATCTCGGACGAGGAATGGACGAACAGTACTTTCAATAGTCGGGCAGTCATGCCGGGCCCGATCGTATGGTGAACTTAATATCTTTTATGTGCGGCATACCGTTGTGTCCTTGTATGTTCCTGAGTATCAGCGTTTTCCTGTACATCAGCTCCTGCAATACGACACTGTTCTTTGCCACGACGAACAGTATGTCGTCCTTTATCATCGAGGGCTCGGAGGAGCCCGGCATGAGCCCACCGGTGATGTCATCCCACTGCTCGTACAGTCGCATGCCGTCGGCATATTTTGCGAAGCCCTTTTCGGCCTTCACCTCATCGATAATGTCCTTAATGTCCTTCACTTCAGTCTCCATCGATTCCCTTGCCAAGAGAGAGGGAACTTCCCTGTTTCCCGCCCTCCGGCTGGGGTCAGCCCTTGACAATGGACAAATTGTAACACCCGGACCCGAGCCATGCTTGGTTACCCCGCCCTCTCATGTACGAGGGATAACGCTGGAGTACGGGCAGGTTTGATCCGGTGGTCATCCATGAAGGGCCGTTGTTTATGCCTTTGCGACTTTATACGTTACTGGCACGCCCCCTCCCCTTGCCTCTCAAATATAGGGCTGTTTTCATGGAATACTTTTAAAGCCTTGTTGTTTGAAATGTGGATCAAAAGAAAATGCTGTTTCTATACTCAAGTTACGCATGATTTCAAAGCTTACACAATCTACCAAACTAAGGCCTCGCTTCGATGCGGTAAAAAGAGCACTCATAGCAGTTTTATGTATCATAGCGTCTATCCATTCGACGTTCAACAGTGGTAACAGAACTTCATAAGTCTCCGCCAGTGCTTTCATTCCAAGACGATTCTGTATTAAACCGATACTTTCAATAAGCACATAGTTGCTCGTAAATAATGTGTTGCCGTTCTTAAGTATTTCACTCCACACTTTCTGAGCGGTAAGATGATATTCATCTTTTTTATTGACCAAAGCGTAGAAAGCTGATGTGTCAAGGTAGATTTTCACTTGTGCCCCAGATAGGTTTCAACGAGATAGTCGTCATGCTTTTTAGATACATTTCTTTTCCCCTCACTATCGTCGTACTTCTCCGATAGCTCAAGCACTTTTTTGATGCGCTCCTCTGTGTTTATCGCTGTGTTTGACTTGATATAGGTATCTACAGCCTGCCGAATTATTTCGGCAATGGATAATGTATGTGTCATAGCCATCTTTTTTAAAAGATCGCTCTGTTTTTCTGTTAACTGAATCTGTGTACGTACCATACTACCCCCATGATTACACTATATTGTAATCGTGATGTGCCTTCATGTCAACAGACAGACCCGGATCTTCCGCACAACTTTCCTGTGGCCGGGCGCAAGTCATTGAGCCGGCAACTCATGTGTACCCGCCTTGTAAAACGGGTTCCCCCGTGGTAAAAAACTATCAAGGAAAGACCATGCGTGACGAGACGAATATAGTCTTTAGAGAGGTCCAGAGGTTCAGGCAGACGTGGTTCTTGTATGTCATCCTCCTTGCGGTCATGCTTTCGCTGGCAACGGTAGGATATGGTGCGAAGGATAGGGTTCGAGGCACTGAAGAGCTACGCCGTGCGTTCATACAGCCCTATCGCCGAGTACGGCGGTTGGGGCATACGCTGGGGATGCCACGGCAGGGCATACAACGTCAGTGGCGACCGGGGCGTTCAACTGGAACTTATCAGCGGGGAAAGGATATTGATAGGCTCGCAGAGGCCGGAGGAGCTTGCAGGTACCCTTGGATCTATGACTTCAGGTCCTCGAAGTGGGTGAGCTTCTTGAACTCCCTGAACCTGCCTTCTATAGCTCTGCTCGTGAGCCGCTTCATTCTGTTGAGGCTGAAATCTTCTACGTCGAACGATGCCATCACACTGCCGAAGATTATCGCCTGTCTGATGCTCCTGTCATTTATGCTCTTCACCCTTGCGAGGTGTCCCATGAAGCCCCCGGCAAAGCTGTCGCCGGCACCGGTCGGGTCGAACACGGACTCGATGGGGTAGGCTGGCGCTGCGAAGACGCTCGAATCGGAAAACATCAGGGCCCCGTATTCGCCCCTTTTGACGATGATTGCCCGGGGGCCGAAGGACAGGATGCGCCGTGCGGCTTTTACGAGGTTTGAATCCCCGGAGAGCTCTCTGGCTTCTGCCTCGTTGATGGTGAGGATGTCGACGTACTTCAGGGTCTCTTTCAGTTTTCGGGACTTTCTCTCAATCCAGAAGTTCATGGTGTCGCAGGCTACGAGCCTCGGCTTCCGAATCTGGCCCAGGACCTCGAGCTGCAGCTCCGGGTCTATGTTTGCCAGGAAGACGTACTCGGCTTCCCGGTACTCTTCCGGAAGCACCGGTCTGAACGATGCGAACACGTTGAGCTGCGTGTCGAGGGTATGTGCCTGGTTCAGGTCGAAGTCGTACTTTCCCTTCCACCTGAAGGTTCTGCCGTCCGCCTTCTGGAGGCCCCGGATGTCTATGCCCATCCTTTTCAGAAACCTGATATGCCTCTCCGGGAAGTCTTTCCCGACGACAGCCACGAGCTTCACGTCTGTGAAATAGCTCGCCGCCGTTGAAAAGTACGTGGCAGACCCACCCAGTGCTTCCTCTGCCTTACCGAACGGTGTTTCCACGGAATCCAATGCCACCGAGCCGACGACCACTAAACTCATACCATGCCTCCCTGCTTCATTGCGGGGATACTACCAGAACAAGAGAGGCTGTGACAACAAATTTCTATCGGTGTCCTATGCAGGCGTGGACAAGCGCAGGCCCGTCCACGCCGTAGGACTCGTTATTTGTACTGATCCATTTCGTCCTTGCTCGCAGCAGAATCTTTTCCTGCATGCTCCGTCAACTCCAGAGGGTGTTCTTCCTCCCTTATCTTCACGGACATCTTCCCGGTGAATATGGACGGATTAAACGGATACATGATGGGATCGAATACGACCCAGTACAGGTGCCATATAAGGATCGCTAGGGTTGCGAGGATCGCTTCATAGAAGTGGATCAAAATGAAAAGATCGAGGTACCATTTTGGCAGCAGCGCGAGTGTGGTGGCGGTGAACCAGAGTGCCATGCCGGTAAGCCCCATGAGAGTATTGCCCCATATGAGGGCCCAGTACTCGAACTTCTCGAAAGGGGTGAACCTGCCGAACGCCGGCCTCTTGTCAGCGAGTCCTATGTTGTAAAGGAACGTACCGAGGGCTCCTTTGACATCATCGAAGACTGGTATCAGCGCCCTCAACTGCTCTTTACCGCGCTCCGTGCTGACCATGAGGACGAACTGCAGAACGAACACCCCGAGGAGAACGACCCCGGAGGCCTTATGTATCCAGGAACGGACAAGGCCATTGTTCAGATGTGTGAGCCAAGCGCTCCACCAGTAATCGGGCCAGTGGTGGGCAAAGCCCGTGTAGGCAAGGATGAAGAACGCAAAAAGGTGCACGATGTGCATGGACCTCTCCGAACGATTAAAACGTAGGTAGTCGCCCTTGTCCTCGAGTCGTACGATCCTCTCTTTCTCCTTGTCGACGATCTTCCTTATGAAGTCAGCGTATACGAAGATGAGCATGCCGATGATGGTGACAACTATGAGCCCTATATAGATCTGTCTGACCAGATCGATGATCTTTTTGCTCATCCCCATTGCTCCGTGGATGTCCCTCAGGTGTTTCACATCGGTCTTGGTTATGCCCGGGTGGCATTTCCCGCAGGTTTTCGGCAGATTGCAGGCGCACACGGAAGATGCCTGGTTCGAGGGAGGCAGGATCTTATGCGCTCTGTGGCACGAGGCGCAGTTGGCTGCTATCACACTGCCTCCCTCTATCATCACACCATGGAAACTCTTCATGTAGGTCGAGAGTTTTATGGCCGGTAATCCGAAGTTCTGAGCTAGTTGTACCCTGCCGTGGCAGTCTGTGCAGGTCTTGGGCACATTGAGGGGGTATATCGGCGAGTTGGGATTATCTTTCGACAATATCGCATGCTCCGCATGGCAGTCTGTACAGACCGGTGCGTTCTGAATCCCCTGCTGGAAGGCCTTCCAATGCGATGATTGGATATAGTTGTCGTACTCTTTCCGATGGCATCGGGAGCACGTACGCGGTATATTGGTCTTTGAAATGGTCGAGGCCGTTATGTTCATGGGGAGGATGTCATGGCTGCCGTGACAATCCGAGCAGGTGGCTGCGGGCAGCCCTTCTTTCAAAGCGACCGCGTGGATGCTCTCCTCGTAGAGTTGATAGGGCTTCGACACGGGGATGTTGTACTCCTTTGCCATCTCCGCACTGTTGTGACACTTGCCGCACGTCGAGGGGAGATTTTTCGGAAAGACGCTCGACGACGGATCCGTTGCCGGTAGGATACCGTGTATTCCGTGACAGTCCCAGCAGTGTGCAGCCTTGCTTATGCCGTTTTTTACGGCATGACCATGTACGCTCTCCGTATACGTTGTCTCGATGGCGCCGTGACATTTGCCACAGTCCGGGGCCGGCAGTTTTTCAGGGTGGGGCAGGGTCTTGATCGTGCTGTGGCAGTCAGTACAGGTGATCCCGCCGTGTACGGACGACTTGAAATGTCCATCGTCGAGGTACGGTATGCCCTCCGTTTTCATGCCATGACAGGCGAGGCAGTCGCTGCTCGTGAGCCGCGGTTTACGGCCGGTCAGTGCTGAGGTCTCGGAGCTGGCTTGATCCGGTGCATGCTTTGTCCGTACGCCCGTTCCGTAGGTTTCACGGGTAAGTCCATAGAGCACTATTACTGCGATTATACCGATGACCGCGATCTTTCTCAGCGTGGATATTGTCACTGTTCTCTCCTTTTAAACTATATTTCTTATTATGATGCATGCATTATGTATACAATATACTTCTTTCATAAAAAGCATGTCAATCTTTTGTGCCGCAGCTTTCGCGGCACCATAAGCTATATAATGCGTGCATATACACAATTCCCAAGGTGAAAACACGCACTTGTATGGTTGGATGGGGCTTCAGATTCATAAGCTGGTCCCCTTTGAAAGCAGGTGATGTGGTCTCGCCGTCCTGCTTATAGGAGCTTTTGATAGTCTTAACTGTTCGGGCGTACTACCGGCAGACGAAGGTTGGCACCGAACCTGCATACCTTTATGAGACATTGGCAGACAGCCTGCCACGGTAATCGCAGGGCCGCTGCATACAGAGGTTCATGTACGTATATAAAAATAAATACAATAAAACAAAAGTGAGTTGACTATGGAATCTTATTGATCGTATGGAGAATCCGGCATTATGTAAAACGTAAAGGGGCCAAAGGGATTGATGCTATGAAAAGGTTCATGCCTGTTTTGGTGCTCGTGTTTCTGTGTCTCCAGGGGAGCGCGTACCCCATGAACGATACGGCCTGCCTGCAGTGCCACGGCGATAAGGACTTCGCTGCAAGGTTTCCCGGTACTGGCAGGGCGGGGATGTATATCAGTGAAGGGGTCATGGCTATGTCTGTCCATAAGGGCATAGCATGCACCCAATGCCATGCGGACATCAAAGGATACCCGCACCGTGCAACAATCGCTCTTTCGAAAACCACTGTTCCTGTTATGTGCTCCACGTGCCACCGGGACGTGTACAAGAAGTATACCCAGAGTATTCACTGGATCGCGCTGGAGAAGGGCATCGGCGCGGCGCCCGTTTGTACGGACTGCCACGGCGTCCACGGTATACTGAAGATAACGAACCCGGTCGCAAAGGTATACCCGGAGAACATCCCGAGGACCTGCTCGAGCTGCCATGATTCTGTGACGCTCGCGCAGCAGTACAACCTACCGCTCAACAGACTGACGACATACGAGAACAGCTTCCATGGCATAGCCCTCAAGTTCGGGGACCTGCATGCCGCAAACTGCGCGAGCTGCCACGGGGTGCACGAGATACTGCCGTCGAGCGACCCGCGCTCGTCCATAAACAGGGCGAACCTTGCCAGGACCTGCGGGAAGTGTCATCCGGACGCCACGAAGAACTTTATCAAGAGCCCGGTGCACATCGTAGTCAGCAAGCACGGTGAGAGGGGGCCCTATCTGGTGAGGGTCTTCTATACGTGGTTCATCAGCGTCCTTATCGTACTGTTCATCCTTTACGTGCTGTTCGATCTCATCAATACCAGAAGAAAGAGGAGAAGGAGCACCATGCATGAATGACCGGGTCGAACGTCTTTCTTTGGACCTGCGCCTCCAGCACGGCGTTCTGCTGATAGCAATGATCGTCCTGCTGCTCACGGGCCTTGTCCTGAAGTTCCACGACAACGTGGTCTCGGCATGGCTGATCCGCCTGGAAGGGGGCATCCTCTTCAGGGGCCTGATCCACAGGGCGTTCGCGATCGTGCTTATCCTTCTCGCCGTGTACCATGCTGCATGGGTGACGTTCACCGATACCGGCCATAGCGAGCTTATGGCGATGGTGCCCCGGCACAAGGATTTATCGGACTTCTTTCAAAAGCTCGCCTTCAACCTCGGACTTTCGAACAACCTGCCGGCGTTCGACCGGTACGACTATCTCCAGAAGCTCCAGTACTGGGGCGTCGCGATCGGCACGGCCGTCATGATCGTTACCGGCATGGTCCTGTGGTTCGTCAACGAGTCTATGGCAATTCTGCCGAAATGGATCATAGACCTTACGCTGATCGTGCACGGCTGGGATGGCGTGTTGATATTCATAGTCCTGTTCCTGTTCCATATGTACAATGTCCATCTGAACCCGGCGGTCTTCCCGATGAGTATGACGTGGATCGATGGCAAGATCCAGGTGGACAGGATGAAGAACGAGCACAGGCTCGAATACGACAGGTTGGTATCGGACAGGTCGGATGAGGACCATTAGCTATTTCCTCCTGGTTGCTGCGGCGACACTTGTCGCGGCGAGCGCATCGGCACAGGCCCCCTTGTACCAGAAGTGCCTGTTGTGCCACGGCAGACCCGGCTTTAAGAAGGTGATGCCGGACGGGAAGGTACTTGAGCTCTTCGTGAATAGGGCGGAGCTGGAGAACTCCATACACGCGAAGCTGCACTGCACGGACTGTCATGCCGATGTCATGGAGATCCCACACCTGAAGCGCCCGGGCAGGGTAAACTGCTACCGCTGCCACTACAAGGACAACCCCAACGGCGCACTCCCCGCGAACGAGTTTTTCCAGTCCGTGCACGGGAAGCTCGTGGCCCGGGGCGACCCCAAGGCGCCGCTCTGCCAGAACTGCCACGGTGGGCACAGCGTGCAGAAGGTGGATTCACCGCTCTCCACGGTCAACCATCAGAATGTCGCGTCCACATGCGGTACGTGCCATAAGCCGCAGTATGACAACTATATCCAGAGTATACACGGGACCGCGCTGCTGGACAGGCACATACGGTCAGCACCCACCTGCACCACGTGCCATGGCAAGCACCTCATCCTCAGGCCGAGCAACCCGGAATCGAACATATATCCGCTCAATGTGATCAATGTGTGCTCGAAGTGCCATGAGAACAAGGAACTGATCCGGAAGTACAATATACCCGGGGGAAGAATCAGCACCTACAAGGAGAGCTATCACGGGGTCGCGGACGAGTTCGGGTCCGTCAGGGTCGCGAACTGCTCAAGCTGTCACCGGGCTCACCTTATACTGCCGCAATCGGACCCGCGCTCCTCGATCAACAAGGCAAATCTTGCGAAGACATGCAGTAAGTGTCACCCCAATGCGGACGTGAACTTTACCAAGGGGAAAATTCACGTTAATTATAAAAGCAGGTCTTCCGGTATTATCTACTATATCGGATTATTCTTCGAGATACTGACCCTGTCCACGCTGACGGTGCTGTTTATTCACATCCTGCTCGATCTGTTCCGGCGGTACAGGGCAGGGGAGATAGGCAAAAAAAAGGAGCATGATTAGGCATGGAAGGCGGATACGACGAGGCGCGCAACAAGTTTATAGATGGGCTGGAGAAGTCCCTGGTAGAATCGCTGGGCATCCAGGGAGAGCCGGAGCTCATCGAGATGACCAAGGGCCTGGTGAGGGCCGAGACGGCGAGGGATCTGGACGTGTTCATGGGCACGAGGCTCAAACGGATATACCGAGCCGTCGCGAAAGAGAAGAAGGCCAGGGCCAGAATCGCCGAGAAGAAGAGGTGGAGGCAGGAGACCTTCCAGAGGTTCAACCTGTACTTCAGGATACAGCATATCATTCTGTTCGCGAGCGTGATCATCCTGATCATTACGGGACTACCCATCAAGTTCCCCAACGCGACCGCATCGAAGATACTTATGTCTGTCATGGGCGGTATTGCCATGCAGGGTGTCCTGCACAGAATAGGCGCAGTTCTGCTGATAGCGTTCTACGTGTTCCATACAGGCTATACCATCTTCAACAAGGATGGGAGGAGGGATTTCGTGGCCCTCCTCCCGAGGCCCAAGGACGTCACGGATGTCGTCAAGATGATCAAGTATTTCTTCGGGCTGTCACGGGAGAAGCCTCGGTTCGACCGGTTCAGCTACATCGAGAAGTTCGATTACTGGGCGGTATACTGGGGCGGTATCGTGATGGTAGGGTCAGGGCTCATCATGTGGCTCCATAATATCACCTTGCGGTACCTGCCAAAGTATGTGTACGATATTGCACGGGAGGCACACAGCGACGAGGCGCTGCTCGCAACGCTCACGATCGTCATTTGGCACTTCTATAATGTCCACTTCAACCCGAGCAGGTTCCCCGGCTCGCTCGTATGGTGGCACGGGAAATTGACGAAAGAGCAGATGATAGACGAGCACCCGCTCGAGTACGAGAGGATAATGAAAGCCAGGGAGGGCAGGAATGGGTGACGCGCTCCTGCGGTTCTTCAAGAGACATAGGCTCGGCTCGATACTGGCAGGGGTCCTGATCGTGTTATGGCTGGTTCCGAACCTGATCTTTCAGGCGCTCTCCGGCTCGGCAACGACGTGTGCCTCGTGTCATGTTATGGAGCCTTACATCCGCGCATGGAATGTTTCTGTGCACAAAGACGTCCGCTGTACTACCTGCCACAAACTCGGGTTCAATTATTTTACAAAAATGGAGTTTGCCACGTGGACAGGCATGTATAACCCCCATCCTATAACGGTTGTTGACGATGCGCTCTGCATAAAATGCCATCCTCTATCCGAGATAGGGAAACCGGTGTTTTATAAGAACATGGTATACTTCAATCATAGTCTGCATGTGGGCAAGAGTGTCAGGGAGATGCTGCTGACCTGCGAGACTTGTCATCCGTCAGTTACCCATGGCTCGCCGCTGAGTACCGTGGATGAGGACGCCTGTATATCGTGCCACTTTATCGGCGCGCCCCGGGGTGAGGCGATAACGGGCTGCCCGTCCTGTCACGGGAGCCCGGCAAAGACAGTCGAGCTTAACGGCATGAGCTTCAACCACAAGTCCTATCTCACGAAAGGCATGCTATGCAACCAGTGCCACCTCGATGTTATTACGGGTAACGGAGACGTCCCGCACAACCGGTGCCACAAATGCCATGAGGACAGGTCCTACAAGTACGACAACCCGGTGTTCGTTCACAATACCCATGTGACGAAGGAGCACCTCACCTGTGATAGATGTCATACGAAGATGCACCACGGCGAGATCCACATGATCCAGGCCCTTGAGTCAGGCTGTACGGACTGCCACAAGGGCAGGCACAATTCCCAGAGAGAGATGTACATGGGAATGGGTGCTCTGGACACACCCCCTATGCCGGATGACATGTTTTCCACACAGGTAAGCTGCGAGGGGTGTCATCCGTCCAGGAAGTCACGGGCCTTGGAAAGCACGCAGCGGCTCACGAAGGCGCAGACGCTGAAAGAGACCGCACACGCTTGTGTGGAGTGCCACGGCAGGCCGTACGACAGGCTGATGTATCACTGGTTAAACTTGGGCAACAGTATGCTGGGGTATGTCCATACTGCCATCCGCGGGGCTGGCAGCGCCATCAATGGTTCTCACAGGGGCAGCGCGGTGAAGGCACGGGCGAGGAAGCTGCTGAACGCCGCCGTCTTCAACAGTCGGTTCGTCTCTGCGGCCCGTCCCTCCCATAATATTCGATACACGCAGCAGATATTGATGGACACGCTCGACCTCGCGGACAGAGCCACCAGACTGGCCGGTGCCGGCAAGGTCAGTGGAAACAGGCCCCTATCGCTGCAGAGCGTGGGTGCTTCGTGTGCAGTCCTGTGTCATGACACGCTCGGTATGCCCGGGACCGTGAAGTTTGCGGCGCTCGGCGTGGACTTCCCTCACGATCTCCATGCGGGCATGGGCATGGACTGTGCTGCCTGTCACCCCACGGACCACACGATGGCGATGGACATAAAGATTGATGCGTGCGCGGGCTGCCATCATCAGAACAAGTCAACAGCGAATTGCACGCTGTGCCACGGCGTCCCGGCATCTCTCTACAACGGCGATGTCCGGTTCCCCGGCGTTCCCCCTACCCCGAACGTCATGTCCGGCAGCGTAGGGTGCGCGGATTGCCACGCACGCATGAAGCCCGGGACAGTTTATGCCGCCGTGAAGGGACGATGCATAGCATGCCATGTTACCTCTTATGGAAAGCTGCTCGATACGTGGAGCACTCTGTACACGAGGAAGTACGAGAAAGCCGAGCTGCTGTTGAAGAACGCCTCCATCATGCTCGAGGGCATGGATAAGAACACCACGTCGTATAGACGGGCAAAGGCACGGTATGACGATGCCAACGCAAAAATATCGTATTTGACGAAAGCGAATGGCCTCCACAATATGCTGGTGACGGACAGGATGCTGAACGGCATCATAGCGGAGCTCAAAGTCCGATGAAGATGTGGCCCTTGTCACCTGTATAGACTGCAGGCTTGCCATCCTCTGTTCAGTAACGAATGCTGCTCAAGGAAGTATTTCGATCTGAAGAATGGGGCAAAGACGAATTATTATTCACCCCTGCCTCTTCAGGGGTCGAGCGCCCGTTGTCTGAACTCGTTCCTGATGTTCTGTATCCTCTCGGTCACTGGCGGGTGGGAGTAGTAGCATGCGGAGTAGAGGGGATGCGGGTGGAGATTCGACAGGTTGTCCTTCGAGAGCTTTACCAGGGCGCTGATCATGCTGTCGGGATCGTTGGTAATCCTGCACGCAAACGCGTCAGCCTCCCTTTCGTGGCTCCTCGAGAACAGGCTGAGCACGGGTGTCATCGGGAATGACGCTATCGATCCGAGCAGCCCCAGCAGTGCGACCTTTGCGAGGACCGTAGGCTCCTGAATGCCGAAGAGACCTGGGAGCGTATCGCCGTGCATGAGCCTGAAGGCGAGATACAGTACGACCAGGGAAATGGTTTCAATGAGAATCAGATGCTTCAAGATATGCCTTTTCTTCCAGTGTCCCAGCTCATGCCCGACTACCGAAAGAATCTCGTTCGCGCTCATGGCGCCGAGGAGCGTATCGAACAGCACGACCCTCTTGACCCGGCCGATGCCGGTGAAGTAGGCGTTCGTGTGCTTCGTCCTCTTCGATGCATCCATCTTCAGTATTCTGCTGATCGTTATGCCCACCTTCCCGGTGAGGCTGCGGATGCCCGTGGCAAGATCTTCGTCCTCGACCGGCGAGAACTTGTTGAAGAGCGGCTCTATGACGTACGGGAATAGGTACGTCATAGAGATGCTGAAGGCCAGGAAGAAGAGCCATACCCATAGCCACCAGGAAGCAGGACTTTTGCCGATGAGCCACAGGCCCACCGACACGATCAGGGACAGCAGGATGGTCGATAGGATCAAGGACTTTATGAGGTCTGCGACCCACAGCCCCGGGGTCATCGTGTTGAATCCGTACTTTTTCTCTATCCTGAAGGTCCGGTAGATGCTGAACGGTGCCGTCAGGAGCGTGTCGGCGAATACGAGGAGAAGAAAAAAGAGTATGCCTGAGACGATGGGGTTTATGTGCAGCGAGACGATCCATGAGTTATACACGTTCAGGGCGCCGGCGAAAAAGAAGAGAATCGTCAGGACGTCGTTGCATGCGGAAGAGATGATGCCGAACCGTGAGGAATCCATGGTATAGCGACGGGACTTCTCGAGCAAAGACCGGTCGATCCGTCCTTCGAACTCAGCGGGCACTCTGTCGCCGTATTTTCCCAGGTAGGAGAGCTCAAGGTATTCGAGCCCGTACCCGGCCAGTGCGACGGCAAGGTAGAGCAGCAACGTGACGACCGCGAATGTGCTCATAGATCAGTAGACCGCGATGCTGGCATAGCCGACCACTTCGTCGTACTCGTGCGTTACCTGGCCGGACGTCCTGTAGTCTATCAGTTTTGCCTTCTGTGCGCCAAGCTGCCGCGCACTGATAAGCATGATCGCTGTAGGGACAACGCCGCACATCGATATGTCCTCTTCCTCGGTGACCTTCAATAGGCCTGCGGCGTCGAGATCAAGGATCTTTTGGATGGACAGGTTGTCTTTCTTCTGCGCGACTGCCTGGGGCTCGTAATGCGTCATGTCCGAGCTTGCGACAATCAGCGCCCTCTTGCCGCTATCGCTGATCGCCTTTGCTATCGTACTGCCCAGCGAATTCACGAAGTCATACCCCCTGCCCATGACGCATAGCGGCACGATCTTTGCGGCCGGGTTACGGTAGTGAATGAAGGGGAGCTGGACTTCGAGGGAATGCTCGTGTGCGTGGGAGTCGAAGTCGTCCTGCAGGAGCGTGCTGTTTTGCATGATGGCGTCCGCGAGCTCATGGTCTATGTCCACGGTGAATCCGGGCATGGCGAAGGTGCCTCCTGGAATGATGCCTGCCCTCGATCCGTAGCCGGTATGGTTCGGACCTATCACGATAACGGTATCGGGTATCTCTATGGACGCATACACCATGCCGGCAACGCTCCCGGAATAGATGAATCCTGCGTGGGGAGACACTGCTCCGACCGCCCTGATCGGTTTATGGTCCTGCGGAGTGAGCTCACGGACAAGCCTTTCCAGATTATCCGGGTTTGCAGGATAGAATGTACCGGCGACTGCCGGAGATCTCTTCATACCCCCTCTGGTTATCTTATCCGTATCAGGGCCTCGCCGGGATTCACTGTGTCACCCTCGTTGATGTAGACCTCGTACACGATCCCGTTTATAGGGGTGTGGATCTCGTTCTCCATCTTCATCGCCTCTATCACCAGTACCGGGTCACCGGCAGTTACCATATCCCCCTTCTTCACCTTGATTACGGACACCTTGCCCGGCATAGTCGTCGTCACGTCTCCAATCTCCGTTGCCTTGGGCCTTTCCGTCTTGATGGCAGCCTTGGGGATCAGCTCGCCCTCCTGTGAAGCGACCACCTCCACCAGGGGCTCCACGAGCACCTCTTCCAGCTTCCCGTCCAGGTACACGAAGAAAGTCCGCGGACTCTCGTTCCTGGGACCCGAACCAGCAACCTTTATGTGAAACATCTCGCCGTGTATCTTGATGTTGAACTCGCTCGGTGCAAGCCGGGCTATGTGTTTCTTCTCGCGGTCCGCTACCGGCTGTTCGAACTTCGGCATGAGTACCTTTAGCTCGCCTTTCTCCCTGAGCTCGAAGAACTCGCTCGCCACCTGCGGGAACAGGGCGTAGGATAACACATCCTCATCGGACTTAACCTTCGTACCGATCTCCTCCTTGAGCTTGTTGAACTCTGATTCGAGGTAGTCCGCCGGCCTGCGGTCGATCACCTTCTCGTCCCCTATGGCCAGTTTCCTCAGGATCTCGCTGACCTGACCGGGCGGCTTCCCGTACAATCCCTTGAGGTAGTTTTTTATCTCATTGGTTATCACCTTGTACCGCTCGCCGCTGATAACATTCAGCGTTGCCTGCGCACCCACGATCTGGCTCGTGGGCGTTACCAACGGCGGGTACCCGAGGTCCTTTCTGACGGCCGGTACCTCGTCGAGGACCTCGTCTATCTTGTCGAGGGCGTTCTGCTCTTTGAGCTGGGATGCCAGGTTCGACAGCATGCCTCCTGGTACCTGCCATAGCAGGATCTTCGTATTGATGCCCGTGTACTCGCTCTCGAAGGCAGCATATTTCTTCTTTACCTCCCTGAAGTAGTCCGCGATCTCCGCGAGAAGCTCGAGCGACATACCGGTGTCAGAGTCCGTGTCCCGAAGCGCTGCGACGATGGACTCGGTGGGCGCCTGGGACGTACCGGACGCAAAGGGAGATATAGCGGTGTCCACGATGTCCACGCCGGCCTCGATAGCCTTGAGGATCGACATGGCCGCGAACCCCGCGGTATCGTGCGTATGGAAATGGAGCGGTACTCTGATCGTGGACTTGAGCCTCCCGATGAGCTCGAAGGCCTCGTAGGGCCGTATCAGACCGGCCATGTCCTTGATGCAGATGCTGTCGACACCGAGGTCTTCGAGTGCCCTGGCGTAGTCGATGAAATACTCGATCGTGTGTACCGGGCTCGTCGTGTAGCTCAGCGCGCCCTCGACAAACCTGCCGAACTGTTTCACGGCCTTAACCGACGAGCGTATGTTCCGCAGGTCATTCAGCGCGTCGAAGATCCTGAATATGTCGATCCCGTTCTCTGCGGACTTCTCCACGAACTTCCACACGATGTCATCCGGGTAGTGCCGGTATCCCACGAGGTTCTGTCCCCGCAGGAGCATCTGGAGCTTCGTGTTGGGTAGTGCCTTCCTCAGCTCCCGCAGCCTCTCCCAGGGGTCCTCGCGCAGGAACCGCATTGCCGTATCGAAGGTCGCGCCTCCCCAGACCTCCATGGACCAAAAGCCGGCCTTGTCCAACTTTTCGCATATCGGCAGCATGTCGTCAGTCTTCAGCCGTGTCGCTATATGGGACTGGTGCGCGTCCCTCAGCGTCGTATCCGTGATGTGTATCTTTTTTATCACCGCAGTCTCCTTCACTACATTCCTTCGTACACCGAAATTGCGGACGCTATGGCGATGACTGCATCGACCGGGTCTGCGACATTCGAGTAATCCAGAAGGTCGGGGTGCTCGTCGATGAACTCCGTGTCGAAGTAGCCCTTCCTGAAGTCCTCGTTCTGCATGATGGCACGCAGGTAGGGAATGTTCGTCTTGATGCCCCGTATGACGAATTCGTCGAGGGCCCTCCTGGCCCGGTCCACCGCCTCCTCCCACGTACTCCCGGTAGCGGTCAGCTTGGCGAGGAGCGGGTCGTAATAGTCTGGCACGATATAGTCTTTGTAGACTGCTCCGTCTATCCGTATCCCGATGCCGCCAGGCGAGTAGTAGGCGGTTATCCTGCCGCCGTGCGGCAGGAATCCGTTCTGCGGGTCTTCCGCTATAAGGCGGCACTCTATGGCGTTACCTCTGATATCGACGTCCCGCTGCCGTATGCTGAGCTGCAGACCTGCCGCAATCTCGATCTGCTTCTTGACGATGTCGATGCCGGTGATGGCCTCCGTGACCGGGTGCTCGACCTGCAGCCGGGTGTTCATCTCCATGAAGTAGTGACGCATGCTGCTGTCCACGATGAACTCGACGGTTCCCGCGTTGGTGTAATTCACCAGCCTCACTATCTTTAACGCGAGGCTGCCAATCTCTTTTCTTTTTTTATCGCCTAAGATCAAGGACGGCGCTATCTCTATGATCTTCTGGTGTCTCCTCTGGATGGAGCAGTCCCTCTCGCCGAGATAGACGGCGTTGCCCTGGTGGTCGGCGAGCACCTGCACTTCTATATGGTGCGGCTTCGCTATGTAGCGCTCGATAAACACCTCCGGGTTGTCGAAGAACTTCTTCGCCTCGGACACGGCGAGGTAGTAGTACCTGCGCAGTTCGTGCTCGTTCATAGCGATCCGCAGCCCCCTGCCTCCGCCCCCGGCCGATGCCTTGATGATCACGGGGTAGCCGATCTTCCTTCCCCACATCAGCGCTTCGTCCTCGCTCCGTATAGGCCCATCGCTGCCAGCGACGACCGGGATGCCGTGCTCTTTCATGAACTGGCGTGCTTTCAGTTTGTTGCCCATCAGCGCTATCGCGTCCGAGGACGGGCCTATGAACACGATGCCCTTCTTCTCGCACAGCGCTGCCATCTTCGGGTTCTCCGAAACGAAGCCGTACCCGGGATGTATCGCATCGGCCCTGATTTTCTGGGCAATGTCGACGATCCTGTGGATGTTGAGGTATGCCTCTATCGGGCCCGGCGTTACGAGATAGGCCTCGTCTGCCTTCTTTATGTACAGCGCCGTCGAGTCTTCTTCCGTGTAGATGACGGCACTGCGTATATTCATCTCTTTGCAGGCCCGTATTATCCTTGTGGCAATCTCTCCACGGTTCGCTATCAGGATCTTGGTAAACATGCTATCGCTCCGCCTGCTTCCTCATTTTTTCTGGAACACGCTTTCTTCGCCCCGGTAGAGCCGCTTTATGTTTTCACGGTGCGTGAACACGATGAACAGGGCCATGAAAAGGGTGGACGCCATCATGGCGTCGGAAGCCGGACCGCCGTGGAACAGGAAGAACGCGCTGATCGGCATTGCGATGGCCGCGCACAGTGCACCCACGGACGAAACCCTCGTGATCGAGAATGCCAACAGCCACACGACGATGAGCGAGGCCGCGAGTGTCGGGCTTATCGCGAGGAACATGCCGAGGCTCGTTGCGATGCCCTTGCCGCCCTTGAACCTCAGGAACGGGGTGAACACATGCCCCGCCACGGCGAATATACCGCTCACCGCCATCATCGTATAGAGCTGGTGCTGGGGAAGAGCCGTGAAATACAGTCGTACGAACAGGACTGGCAGGAGGCCTTTCAGCGCGTCGATGACGAGCACGAATGCGCCCCAGCCCTTCCCGAGGGCGCGTGTTACATTGGTCGCGCCGATGTTGCCGCTGCCGACCGCACGAATGTTGATCCCCTTGGCTTTTGCCACGAGGTAGCCGGTTGGCAGGGAGCCCATCAGGAATGCGGCGATGGTGATTGTAATGTACTGCAGGGACATGAGGAATCAGATACCAGCTATCGGACGGTGCGTCAAGAGGACAGTGCAACTTATTCGCTGTCAGGACCAGATCATTACCGTTTGCCGTTCCTCGTGGGCGCAAAAAGCTTTTGATAAGTCTTCTTTTATGATAGCGTAGGAATGACAGAGAGAATAGTGAACATGAGAAGCGTCTGGATACATACGGTTAATGACTATGAATCAGCACAAATGTTCGATATCATTTAGTATCTTTCTCTGTCCGCTACGAAGAGGCTGAAAACAATGCACCTGTTTTGGAAGATGTATTATAAAATAAAGAAAGAGCAAAAGGATGAAAAACAGAGAAAAAGGCTGTGATAGATTATTAGGGTTATGCAACAGACAGCGTGTCAGATGTTGCGCCGTAGGTGCTTGTGCCGTTGCCATGTATGCGGTTGCCGGCTATACAAAGGGCTCGCTATTTTGATCGAACCGACCCGTTCGCATACAGAACAAAGAATAAAAGACCGTACGGAATTCGGCTTTTGCTCTTTAAAACTTGCAGGCGTGGATCCCGAAGTCTTGTTAAAGGCGAATAAACATACATAAGAGAGCAGTTTTATTACTTGCGTTTGGCGGGCCTGAGTCTCTGGACGAGGTCGGGCCGTTCCTTAACGCACTCAGGGGAGGCAGGGAGGTGACTGCCCGACAGGTGGAAGCAGTGAAGGACAGGTACAGGCTGATCGGCGGCGGCTCTCCGCTCAAGAGGATTACCATGGAACAGGCAGATATGATCGAGCGTGTTCTCAACGGTGGCGTGCCGGACCCAGATTCGGACGGAGCAAACAGTACGGACAGGTATAAGGTGTTCGTCGGCATGATGTACACCCGCCCGTTCATACGCGAGTCCGTGGACCGGATCCTCTCGGAAGGTATACGGCATATCACGGCCCTTCCCCTGTCGCCGTACTTCACCAGCGTAAGCTCTGGGAGGTATCTGCAGGAGCTCGAAGAGGCGGTCAGGGGCAAGGACATTGATGTCCGGGTGATAAGGAACTACAACACGAACAGGCTGTTCATACAGGCCATGGTGCAAGCCGTTACCGCCGCGTTGAAGGGCATCGGCGACCCGTTCGTCATATTCAGCGCGCACAGCCTGCCGCCGGCCATCGCGAAGGCCGATAGCTATGTCGAGCAACTCGAGCAGACGCTCGGACTCGTTCTGAAGGACTTACCGCTGTCCCACTACGCACTTGCCTTCCAGAGCAGGGGTATGTCCGGCGATGACTGGCTCGGTCCGGACGTGAAGGAAGTCATGGATAGGTGCGCACGGCAGGGCAGGAAGAACATCGTTATCGTGCCCCTGGGGTTCGTGTCGGACCATGTCGAGACGCTCTACGATATAGACATCGTCTACCGCGAACACGCACGGGTGCTCGGCATTGGCTTTAGCAGAGCAGCGTCGTTGAACGGATCCGATCTTTTCATCCAAGCGCTGAAGGACGTGATCTCGAGGACATGAAAGCATCTGTCGTGGTCATAGGGGCCGGCATTGCCGGCCTATCGGCGGCCTACAGGCTGGGCCGGCTGGGCGCGCAGGCAGGTGTGGGACTTGACATAACCGTTATCGAGCGTGAGGCCCGCCCGGGGGGTACCATACGCACGGATCGTATCGATGGCTTTGTCGTGGAGACCGGTCCGGACTGTTTCTTTGCAGAGAAGCCCTATGCGACCATGCTCGTGAGGGAGCTTGGTATGTCGGAGAGGCTGATAGGAACGAACGACAGGAACACGGGCACGTACGTCTTATGGGACGGCAGACTCCACCGGCTACCGGAAGGAGTTGTCCTGATGATACCGACCAGGTTCACGCCCTTCGTGACGAGCACACTGTTCTCGTTGCCCGGCAAGCTCAGGATGGGGATGGAGCTCTTCGTGCAGAGGCGTACGGACGGTATCGACGAGAGCCTCGCGGAGTTTACGATCAGGCGGTTCGGCAGGGAGGCACTCGAGAGGATCGCAGAGCCGCTCGTTGCAGGTGTGCACGCCGGTGACCCGGACACGATGAGCGTTAAGAGTAGCTTCCCGAGGTTTGTGGCCATGGAGCAGAAGTACGGGAGCCTCATACGGGGCATGATCGCTGCACGGCGTGCTCCCCGGCTGGCGGGTGCCGGGGTTCCTGCATCGATGTTTATGACGATGCGGGACGGCCTGCAGGAGATCGTCGATGAGCTCCAGAGACAGTCTCCGGGGGTAAGCTTCAGGACCGGAGTCAGCGCTATCGCCGTGGAAAGGAGGGACGGCGCCTCTGTGGTGAAGCTCTCGGACGGTGGGCACATAGAAGCGGACGGTATCGTCGTGGCGGTCCCTGCGTATGCCGCGGCAAGTATACTTTCCCCGCTGTCCGGAGAGCTCTCTGATCTGCTGATGTCCATCCCCTATGTGTCCACAGCCACGGTATCGCTCGCTTATAAAAAAGAAGGCTTCGGCCATCCGCTGAAGGGCTTCGGCTTCGTGGTGCCTCGAAAGGAGAACAGACACATCATGGCTACGACATGGACGAGCTCGAAGTTCGATAACCGGACCGCCGACGATGCGGTGCTGCTGCGGTGCTTTGTAGGCGGTGCTGCGCACCAGGACTTGGTCTCCAGGTCGAACGATGAGATCCGGGACCTCGTGCAGCGCGATCTCGGCGCTATCATGGGCGTACGCTCGTCCCCGGTGATGGTACGGATCAAACGGTGGATGAAGGCCATGCCCCAGTATACCATCGGCCACGAGCCAAGGGTCAGGTCCATAGAGCAGCTCACCGAGGGACTGGGCAACATCTGCCTTGCAGGCAGCGCGTATCACGGCATCGGTATCAGCGACTGCATCAATAGCGGCAACACAGCAGCCCAGAGCGTGTTGGGGAAACTCCTCTGCTGACACTGTCCGGGGAAAGGCTGGCAGGGCATTCGGCTTATTGATGCATGCCCGTTCTGTATTATACTATAGAGATGAGGTGATTATGAGGCTGGTGCTCTCGAAATCCGATGCGCTCGTCGTCGTTGATGTGCAGAAGGACTTTTGTCCCGGGGGCTCCCTTGCGGTTCCCGGAGGAGACGGGGTGGTCCCGGTGCTGAACCGCTATATCGAGAGGTTCGGCGTAGAGGCACTCCCGATTTTTGCTACGAGGGACTGGCACCCGGCAAACCACGTATCGTTCAAGTCGTACGGCGGCTTGTGGCCCCCGCACTGTGTGCAGGGCACGGACGGCGCTGCGTTTCATCCGGAACTGAAGCTCCCGGGGACTGTTGCTGTGATTTCCAAGGCGACGACGCCGGAAAGGGAGGCCTATTCAGGATTCCAGGGAACAGACCTGGAGCCCGTACTCCTGGGCCTCCACGTCAGGAGGGTGTTCGTGGGAGGTCTTGCGACGGACTATTGTGTGAAGAACACGGTCCTCGATGCGCTCACGGGAGGGTTCACGACCTTTCTTCTCATGGATGCAGCGAGGGGGGTAGACGTCCATGCGGGCGATAGTGAGAAGGCCGTGAACCTGATGCTGGGAGCAGGCGCCATCGGCATACGGTTTGAAGATATCGTATAATCAGGGGAATGCATTTTAAGAGCAGCATAACCAGCCCGCAGGAGACCGGCGCCGTACGGAAAGAGTGGGGCGGCAGGCTCCCGGTGCTGCTGGTGTATCCGGACACGTACCGGGCAGGGATGAGCAACCTTGCAGTGCATGTTCTGTATGGCATCCTCAATGGCATAGGTGACGTGGTGTGTGAGCGGTGCTTCTGGCGCAAAGGGCAGGAGGCACCGGTGTCAATCGAGGGCGGCAGAGGGGCAGGAGACTTCTCCGTTATCGCTTTTTCCGTATCCTTCGAGACGGACTATATCAATGTGGTCGATTTCCTCAGGGCAGCCGGCCTCGGGATCTTTGCTGCCGGCCGTACCCACGGACCGGTGGTCATTGCCGGTGGTATCGCCGTGACGCTCGATCCGGAGCCTATTGCTGACTTTGTGGATGCGTGTATCATAGGGGAGGCCGAAGGACTCGTTGACAGGGTCATAGACGTCGTGCACGGCGGCATCCGGAAAGGCCTGGCAAAAGAGGAAGTCCTGCAGATGCTCGACGATATCAGGGGCGTGTACGTGCCTTCATTCTACCGGGTGGAGTACGATGCCGGGGACGCGATTGCCGGGATACACCATCGGTATAAGGACGGGAAAAAGGTACGCCGGCACCTTGCGGACTCCCTGGAGCGCGTATCGTCGACGGTCATCTATACCGCAGATACGACTTTCTCCGGCATGCACCTTCAGGAGATCTCGCGGGGATGCGCCTACCGTTGCAGGTTTTGCATTGCCGGCTATGCCTATCTGCCCCCGCGATCAAGGGACATCAGGTCGCTTCAGGAAGATCTCGCTGCCTTGCCCCTCGGTGTGAGAAGGGTGGGTATCGTGAGTCCCATGGTAACGGACTATCCGCATCTAACCGAGCTGCTCGATCATGTCCATGCGCGCGGGCTCACCGCGTCCCTGTCGTCCCTGCGTGCCGACAGCGCTGAACTGCTCGGCATAAGCAGCGCTGATGTGTCCACGGATCAGTTTTCTGCCGCGCTGGCTCCGGAGACCGGTACGTATCGGCTGAGGAAGGTCCTGAACAAGCAGATGAGCGATGACCATATTATGAGAGCCGTGGACGTCTTAAGTGGGCTCCGGGTAAACACGCTGAAGCTGTACTTCCTGATAGGCGTTCCTACGGAGACTGACGAGGACGTGGCAGCCATAGCAGCACTGGCGTTGCGCGTAAAAAAGCGGCTGAGGACCGGCAAGGGCAGGGTCAGTGTGAGCATCAATCCCCTCATACCAAAGCCCTTTACGCCGTTTCAGTGGCTGGGAGTGATAGGGCCGGACCATGTCAGGCACAGGCTCGGTATTGTCCGGGGTCTCTTGAAAGGAAGCGGTATAAGGGTCGAGTGGGAAAAGCACTACCTGCTGCAGGCTGTGCTCTCGCGCGGTGACAGACGTTTGGCGGACTTTCTCGTATACATGGCGGGCACCGACAGGCCCGTCAGTACGGCCCTGAAAGAGAGTGGCGTGGACATCGGCCGCTATGCGTTCAAACGATACGGACAGGACGAAGCGCTGCCATGGGACTTCATGGACTACGGCTTCGACAAGGCCTTCCTCTGGAAAGAGTATAGTCTCGGCCTCAAGGGTGTCGTGACACCGCCGTGCAGGCCGGAGGCGTGTACCCTGTGCGGAGTATGTGCTGTATGAATCCGCTGCAGCAGGCCATGCGCGACATCATCAGACAGGCCGGCCCTATCACGTTCGAGCGGTTTATGGCCATGGCACTGTATTACCCCGGGTACGGCTATTATACGTCCGGCAGGCAGAGAACAGGTGTTGAGGGAGACTACTATACAGCGCCATACGCATCCTCGCTCATGGGCATGGTCCTTGCGCGGCAGATCGCCGAGCTCTTCGCGCTGCTCGGGAAGCCGGAGCCCTTTACGGTCGTAGAGGTCGGCGCAGGTTCCGGAAAGATGGCAGACGGTATTCTGGAGGCGATGCTGAGATGGCACCGGGACGTCTACGATGCCGTGCGGTATGTCATCGTGGAAAGGCAGAAGGATCTCGCGGTAGACCACCACGGAAAGATCGAAGTACAGGGCGACATCTCTGATATCGGGCCGGTGACCGGTTGTATCCTGTCGAATGAGCTTTTCGATGCGCTTCCCATACACCTCGTGGTCATGCAGGACAGGCTGTACGAGGTCTGTGTCACCATGAGAGACGATCGCTTCCAAGAGGTCCTGGTGCCGGCCGGCGACGAACTCACCGGGCACCTCGATTCGATCGGCGTCGCACTGCCGGCCGGGATGCGCACGGAGATCAATCTCCAGGCCGGGCGCCTTATCAAGGCGATGGCATCGGCCTTGCAGCACGGGTACGTGCTTACCATAGACTACGGCTACACCAGTGCTGAGTATTATGCGCCCGCCAGGACCTGCGGCACACTCGTGTGCTATCACGGCCACAGGGTCGATGATGACCCGTACAGTTTCGTAGGAGAAAAAGACATCACGAGCCATGTCGACTTTACGAGTCTTGCAGGATGGGGCAGGGAGGCCTCCATGGAGATCATCGGCTATGTCAGACAGAGGGACTTCGTCATGTCCCTCGGCTACGACGAGCTGCTTGCGAAGATCAAGGACATCGTGAGGGACCCTGTTGCTTATTACCGACTCACCTCGGCTTCGAAGTTCCTGATCATGCCGGAGGCCATGGGAGACCTGTTCAAGGTATTGCTCCAGTACCGAGGCGAGAAGCGCTCGCCCGTGCCGGCCGGCTTTACCCACCGCAACAGCGTCTCGTCCTTATAAAGGGGACCTCGCTTAAACTTTTCCATTGATACCTTTGAAGGCAAAGCGAACGATATTTTCAAATTCAGATCGATATAAATTATTCTTGCTGCTATATCTCTTGACGTTAACCTGTTATGGTGTCATAAAAACAAGCAGATGACGAAATTGGTTTCTGTCTCTCATTATCCCGGCAGGGTACAGGTAGGATCCGTAGTTTAGGAGTAACTTTGGAAATCAATTACCGGAAAAAATTTACCATTAACGGCAAAGAATATGACAGCATAGAGGAAGTTCCCGAACCATACCGGGCGCTCGTGCAGAATTTGAATGATTCAGGTAAACCGACATCGAAGGGCTTACAGGATCCGCAGATAAAATATAAAATCAACGGTAAAGAATATAACAGTATTGAGGAAATTCCCGAAGAATACCGGGAGCTGGTGCAGAACTTAAAACTATCTGATGAGAAGCAACGGTTTAACGTCGACGGCAAGGAATATGCCACGCTCGTTGAGATACCGGAGAACGTGAGAACAAGGTTCGATGACCAATACAAAAACGGCCTTCCTCGTACTTTGTTGAACAACACTGCGGAAAAATCGGCGAACATCTCAAACATGTCGGCGGGCGAATACTCTCAGGGGCGCGTTAAAGAGGTTTCGCCGGGCAAGTATGTGTTGCCGGCAGCTATCCTCGGTATCGCGGGGTATCTGCTGTATCATTTCACATCGAATAGCAATAGCGACCTTTTGATCTTGCTCGGCATGGTCGTTGCCGGCGGCATCTACATAGTCTTCAGATTAAACAGGTAACAAACGACAGAAATGGGGTCACCTCTTTAAGGAAGGTCCGAGAAAGGAAAATACGCCCTCCCCATGAAAAGCGATCCCGTAAAAGAGAGGTGGCAATAACGGACGGGCGGCATTGACAACGGCGAACGTGACGGTCTATCATTATCGGATAATGTACAGCTACGATGCGAGAGCAGGGAGGAGCGCATGCCGTCCGATACGGTGACCTTTGTGCCCGTCGACAAGGTCGAGGGCCAGGTAGCCGTCCCGGGGGACAAGTCCATATCACACAGAGCCCTGATCTTCTCGGCCTTAGCATCGGGCATCAGCAGGATCGAGCACCTCCTAATCGCAGACGACATCATGAGCACCGTACGGTGCCTGCGTATGCTCGGCGTGGACATCGGCTTAGAGGGCTTCACTGCCGTGATAAAGGGCAACGGCATCGGCGGGCTCAGAGAGTCGGACGATATCCTGAACGCCGGGAATTCCGGAACGACCGCAAGGATCATGCTCGGGCTCCTCAGCACGCAGGACTTCTTCTCCGTAATCACTGGTGACGGGTCGCTCAGGGCAAGACCCATGAAGCGCATGACGATACCGCTTTTGGCAATGGGGGCCACCCTCGACGGAAAGGAGCACGCGAACTATCTCCCCATAGCGGTCAGAGGAGGCAGGCTGAAGGGCATTGACTATAAGATGCCGGTATCGTCGGCCCAGGTAAAGACTGGGCTCATCGTCGCATCCATGAATGCAAAAGGGACGATGACAATAACGGAGCCCGTGGGCACGAGGGACCACACGGAGCGGATGTTGAAGGCGAGTGGCGTGGACCTGAAGACGTCAGACAAGACGGTGCAGCTCGCATGTTCGCAGCGGCCCCTGCCCATGACCATGACGGTGCCAGGAGACTTCTCGTCCGCGGCCTTCTTCATAGGAGCTGCCGTGATAGCCAGGCGTTCCGATATACTGATCACGGGCGTCGGCATTAACCCGGGGCGTACCGGGATGCTGGAAGTCCTTAAGGGCATGGGTGCCTCCGTTGAAATCATCAATGCTCGGTTCGAGACCGGTGAGCCGGTGGCTGACATCCACGTCCAGGCCTCGCAGCTGCACGGCATCACCGTGCAGGACAAGAGGATCATCGTGAGCGCCATCGACGAGCTTCCCCTCATTGCGGTGCTGGCCGCCTATGCGCAGGGAAGAACGGTCATACGCAACGCTGAGGAACTGCGGGTAAAGGAGTCGGACAGGATAAAGGCCGTGGTGGAAGGACTGACCGCACTGGGTGTCAAGGCCAAGGAGCTCGAGGACGGCTTTTGGGTCGAGGGCGGCGGTGTCCGGGGCGGCAGCGTATCGAGCTGTGGAGACCACAGGATAGCTATGGCCTTTGCGGTATCGTCCGTAGCGAGCGAGCACGAGGTACGTATAGGCGACTTCGGCGTCGTGAGCATTTCATTCCCGGAGTTCATGGGCATATTCAACAGGGTAAGGGGGGTATGAAAAAAACCGTTGTCATAGCGATAGACGGCCCTTCCGGGAGCGGAAAGAGTACCGTGAGCATAGGACTCGCACACAGCCTCGGATACAACTATATCAACAGCGGCAGCCTGTACCGGGCCTTTGCGCTGAAGACATTGGACCACGGTGTCCCGCTTCATGATGAGCGAGCCGTTGTGGATATCGCAAGGGGCACCAGTTTCGAGGTGAGAAAAGAGGGCAGCTCATGGGACCTGCTGATGGACGGGGTACGCATCAACGACACGATACAGCGCATGGACGTCGCGCAGGCATCCTCGATAATTTCAGTATTTCAGGGAGTCAGGGATGCGGTGAACAGCGCCGTGCAAGGGATGATAAACGGCAACACAGTCATCGAAGGCAGGGACATAGGTACGGTTGTCTTTCCTTCGGCTGAGGTTAAGTTTTTTGTTACTGCCTCGCCTGAGGTTCGGGCAAGGAGACGGTACGAGGAACTGAAGAAAAGCGGCACGGACACAAGCTACGAGAAGGTCCTATCCGAGCTCAGCCAGCGTGACGCGAGGGACGAACAGAGGGAGCTATCCCCCCTGAGGCCGGCAGCAGATGCCATTATCGTCGATACGAGTGACATGCCCATCGACCGTGTAACCGCCTTTTTGCACCATGAGACCAGAGCGAGGCTGTCGCAGAGGTACATCGGCATGATAAACGGCGTAAAGCTCTACACAACGGTGTCAGCGGGCTTCTGCTTCGGCGTCAAGAGAGCAGTCGATATAGCGATAAAGACCGCGAAGCGTCAGAATGCGCTCTTCACTCTGGGTCCGCTCATCCACAACCCGCAGGAGGTCCGCAGACTCGAGGAAATAGGCATCAAGGCCGTGGAGAACATCAATGACATCTCGTCAGGAACCTTGGTATACCGCTCGCACGGCGTAACGAGGGAGGAGGCGGACACGGCACGGACAAAGAGCTTCAACATCATAGATGCGACGTGCCCGTTTGTTACGCGGTCGCAGAGGCTCGTCAAAACGCTGACCAGGAAGGGCTATCATGTAGTTATCGTGGGTGACGAAGGACACCCCGAGGTAAAGAGCCTGCTGAGCTACGCACTGCCGCACCAGGTTACGGTCGTCAAGACCCCGGAGGGGCTTCCCCATTTCGGGAATGTCAAGAAGCTCGCTATTCTGGCCCAGACGACCCAGTCTATGGAAAACTTCAAGAAGGTCATAGCGGTGCTCGCGGACAATGCGTATGAGCTTGCCGTTTACAATACCATATGCGATGCTACAAAGATACGGCAGGAAGAGTCGGCCATGCTCGCGAAGATGGTGGACGTGGTACTCGTGGTAGGCGGGTTCAATAGCTCGAACACGAATAAGCTTGCAAATATATGCAAAGCGATCAATCCTAAGACCTACCATATCGAGCACAAGGATCAGATAACTCGGGAGATGTTGATGGACGCAAAGAAGGTTGGTATTACAGCCGGGGCATCTACGCCCATCTGGCTGATAAAAGAGACCCTGAAGAGGTTGAAGGAGATAGTCAGGGATCTGCGATAAACATTGCAAACGAAAGTATTTGAATATACATAGGATTGAGATGCGATACAGGATAAAGAATGGCAATATTATGACCGGGAGGATCAATATAAATGGTGGCTGGTAATGAGCAAGAAAACGAGAACACAGCAGAGTTCAAAGAACTTATGCGGGAGAGCGTAAGGACTTTCAAGATCGGGGACATCGTAAAGGGCAGGATCATAGAGCTGAGGAACGAGGGGGCCACGGTGGACATAGGGTACAAGGCCGATGGCTTTGTACCCGCGGCCGAAATAACCGATGTGAAAGGCAAGTGCAAGTTCAAGGTAGGGGATGACATAGAAGTGCTGATCCTGAGCGCGGACAACAAGAGCAACGTGGTCCAGCTTTCGAGACAGAAGGTGGAGAGGGTGCGGGCACTCGAGACCGTGGTAAAAGCTCTGGGGGACAATACCCCGGTACACGGAGAGGTTGTCTCGAAGACGAAGGGCGGGCTTATGGTGGACATCGGTGTCCAGGCCTTTATGCCGTGGTCGCAGATAGATATAAAGTCGGTCAAGTCACTCGATAGCTTTATTGGGAGACGCGTCCGGGCCATGGTGATAAGCTACGAGGAGAAGACCGTCAATATCATCCTTTCGAGGAAGCAGTTTCTCGAGCGGGAAAAAGAGCAGCAATCTCAGAGGCGCTCTGAGCTGTTGAAGGATGGCAATACCGTCGAAGGCGTCGTGAGGACTATCACCGACTACGGCGCGTTCGTCGCTATAGAAGGCATTGACGGGCTCCTGCACATATCCGACATGACGTGGGCGAGGATCAAGCACCCCTCGGAGATAATGAAAGTCGGGGTGAAGTTGAAATTGATGGTGTTGAAGTACGACCCGGGAACAGAGAAGCTTTCCCTGGGCATGAAGCAGCTCGAAGAGTCTCCCTGGACAAGGGTCGTTGACGAGTTCAGGGAAGGCAGCAAGGTCAGGGGCAGGGTCGTCAACGTGACCGATTTCGGCGCGTTCGTGGAGCTGAAGCCGGGGGTCGACGGTCTCATACATAAGACGGACCTGTCGTGGGACAGGAGGGTGAAGCACCCCGGGAAGTACCTTGCTGTCGGTACGGAGGTCGATGCGATAGTCCTGAATGTCGATCAGGAGAACAAGAAGATAGCTCTCGGCTATAAGCAACTGCTGCGGAATCCATGGGAAGAGATCGCGGAGAAATACGGGACCGGGACACGTATCAATGGCACGATCTCGAGTATCACCGATTTTGGACTGTTCGTCGAGATAGAAACGGGCGTGGAAGGCCTTGTCCATGTCGATGATGTCGCATGGAGCAAGAAGGTAAAGAACCCGCTGTCCGGCTATAAAAAGGGAGAGACGGTCGATACCATAGTCCTGAGCGTCGACAAGAACAATCAGAAGCTCTCGCTTGGCATAAAGCAGCTCACCCCGGACCCGTGGCGGAATATTTCGAGGCGCTATAAGAAGGGAGAGGTGGTTGAAGGGACGATAACCGGAAAAGTCGAATTCGGGATATTCGTGGAGGTCGAAGACGGCGTCGAAGGACTCATCCATATCTCTGAGGTCGAGCACGAAAAGGACAAGGACCCGGACGTCGGTTCAGACGCTTACACCGTAGGCAACGCGATAGAGTGCGCTATCCTCAATGTGGACGAGACTAACAGGAAGCTGTCGCTGGGACTGAAGATGCTGCACAAGCAGAAAGAGAAGATGGTCATCAAAGAGTATCTGAAGACGAATGATGACAGCGTGTCCAATATCGGGGAGATGCTCAAGCTGAAGGGTAACGGGAAATAAAGGGGGCTGCATGGAAAAGAAAACGGCCAATATACTTGCCATCGTCCTCATCGCTGTCGTGGTTCTGTCCTTCCTCATGTCGTTGCTGCTCAGGGCCCGTGGTAGCCACATCACTGCTCTGTCTGCGGACTCTATTTTCCAGGCTTCCAACAGGATAGGCGTGGTCAGGGTGAGGGGGGTCATAGCCGAACCCGGTCCTGTGATACATGAGTTGGACGAGTTCTCAAGAGACGACAGTATCAGGGCGATCATCGTCCGCATCAACTCGCCCGGCGGCGGCGTTGCGGCAGCGCAGGAGATATACGATACCCTGGTCAGGATTCGGAAGAAGAAGCGGGTCGTCGTTTCCATGGGTACGGTCGCCGCGTCCGGGGGCTACTACATAGCGTGCGGGGCCGATAAGATCGTTGCTGAGCCGGGCACGATTACCGGAAGCATCGGCGTCATCATGGAGTTCTTCGATGTCGGGGATCTCCTGAAGTGGGCGAAGGTGAAGAGCGAGGTCGTAAAGAGCGGAAAATTCAAAGACATAGGCTCTCCGTTCCGGGCGATGAAGCCGGACGAGAAGGCGTACCTGCAGTCAGTGATCGACGATGTCCTGAAACAGTTCAAGAAGGTCGTTTCGGAGAACAGGCACATTCCCATGAGTAAGATCGACAAGATTGCGGACGGCAGGGTATTTGCCGGGGACCAGGCCCTCAAGCTGGGACTGATAGACGAGCTCGGCGGACTGCACACCGCGGAGAAACTCGCCGCCAAGCTGAGCGGGATCAAGGGAAAACCGACCCTCGTTTATCCACAGCAGCCCAGGCGGAGCTTCATCAGCCTGCTGACCAACAGCATCACGAACGTCATCGAAGAGAAGCTTTTCGAAGACGATGCATTCAAACTCAGTTATATGCTGCGTCTGCCGAAATAATACTGAACGGGAGGTTTGATATGAAGAAGAGCGAGCTCATTGAAAGGCTCGGTGAGAAGTTCCCCCATATAGCGAAGAACGATGTAGAGAAGATCGTGAACAGCATGTTGGACAGGATGATCGGCGCGTTGAGGGACAACGACCGGATAGAGATCAGGGGATTCGGAAGCCTGTTCGTCAAGTTCAGACAGGGCAGGGAGGCACGCAATCCGAAGACGGGCAAACGACTGACGGTCCAGGCAAAGCGGGTCCCGTTCTTTAAAGCGGGCAAAGAGCTGAAGCAGATCATCAATAAGAGCGCGTAAAGAAAAAGATGGACATACTGTGGGCACCGTGGCGGTTGAAATATATCCTCGAGGATGTAGCATTGGGCAATAATAAGGCGTGCATCTTTTGCTCCTATCCGCAGGCTGTCCACGAGAAAGACAGGGAGAACTTGGTAGTGTTCAGAGGTACGCTGGCTTTTATCATCATGAACCGCTATCCCTATAACACCGGTCACATCATGGTTGCCCCTTACCGCCACGTGGGTTGTTTTCAGGATCTGACCAGGCAGGAGCTCGAAGAAATCTCCGCGCTGGTAAAATCGGGCATAAACGCCGTGCAAGAGACCCTGGGTCCCGGGGGGTTTAATATAGGCATAAATCAGGGCAAGATCGCCGGTGCCGGGTACGAAGAGCACATCCATGTCCACATCGTCCCGAGGTGGAACGGAGACACGAACTTTATGCCCGTCATCAGCGACACCAAGGTCCTGCCGGAATCACTCCTCGCTACCTACGATAAGATAAAGGAGAGGCTGCGTGAAGATCATTAGGCGGGTAGCGATCGTCGTCGTCATACTGGTCCTGGCCCTGGTGCTGTACCAGAACTACGATGTGCTGACCCAGGAGTCGAAGTTCAAGCTGAGCCTTCATTTCATTGGCTGGTATACTTCGCCGTTGCCCTTGGGGCTCATCATCCTCATCGCGTTCGCCATCGGCTATGCCGCAGCGTACCTGTTCGGCTTCGTGCGGGCCGTGTCGTACCGAAGGAGGTTACGGCAGCTCGAGAGGGAGCTGCATACCGTAGATACCCCGTCTCCCCCCGTGAGTACTCCCCCTCCCCGGCCTTAATGTGTTCGCCATACCTCAGAAAGCACCACAAAAAGATTTTCCCCTGATATCGTAGCCACGGTATGCCCTGAAGAGATGCTCGTTCCCTCCGTTGTTGCTTTTTGCGGATTTCATGCCTATAAAAAATGAGGAGGAGAGAGCATGGTCAGTGAGGTGAGAGTCCGTTTTGCCCCGAGTCCAACGGGGTACCTGCACATTGGCGGCGCAAGAACAGCCCTGTTCAACTATCTGTTCGCTCGACACAATAACGGGAAGTTTGTCTTGAGAATAGAGGATACCGACCGGGAGCGATCGACGCAGGCGTCGGTCGATGCCATCGTAGAGGGCCTGACATGGCTCGGATTGGGGTGGGACGAAGGACCTTTTTATCAGTCTGGTAGGACGGAGCTCTACCGGGATCATGTTGACAGGCTGCTGGACAAGGGCAGGGCGTACCGGTGCTACTGTACGCCGGAGGAGCTCGAGTTGAAGAGGACCAGGGCCCTTGCCGAGAAGCGAAAGCCCATCTATGACAGGACGTGCAGGGAAAGATCGGACCATCCCGCGGACAGGCCGTATGTGATACGGTTCAAGTCCCCGCTCTACGGTACCACCGCCGTCAGGGACATGGTGAAAGGCACGGTCGTGTTCAATAACGAGGAGATCGAAGACTTCGTAATACTGCGCAGCGACGGCAGCCCTACGTACAATTTTGTCGTCGTCGTCGACGATGTGGATATGCGGATTACCCATGTGATACGTGGCGACGACCACCTCAACAATACGCCCAAGCAGATCTTTCTGTACAACGCCTTTGACTACACCCTGCCTCTGTTCGCGCATATCCCGCTCATCCACGGCACGGACAAGGCACGGCTTTCCAAGAGGCACGGTGCAACGTCCGTAGAAGAATACAAAAGGCAGGGCTACCTGCCCGAAGCGCTGGTGAACTATCTGGTACGGCTCGGCTGGTCTTCCGGCGACAAAGAGGTCTTCGCTATGCAGGAGATGATAGACGGTTTCTCTTTCGAGGGCGTATCGAAGTCCGCAGCGGTGTTCAACCCGGAGAAGCTGCTCTGGCTCAATGCGACCTACGTGAGGGAAAAGTCCGCCGCACAGCTTCTGGCGATGATCGAGCCGTTCCTGAAGGAGCGGGGGTGGCAATATAATAGTCAGGACGCTAAGCTGCTGAAGCTGATCGACGAGACAAAAATCAGGGCGCGTACGCTGGCGGAGCTGAGCGATATGATGGGTTATTATTTTAAGGAAACGGTCGAGTATGATCAGCGTGCCGCAAACAGGCTGTTTACTGCAGACAGCGCCATGCATATCGAGCACGTCCTGTCGCGGCTGTCCCTCCTGAACACGTTCTCCAGAGAGGGGATCGAGCATGCCATAAAGGGATATGCCTCGGAAGCAGGGCTCAAACTCGGCGATATCGCGCAGCCACTGAGGCTGGCGGTGACCGGAGGAACAGTCAGTCCGGGACTGTTCGAGATCATGGAGATCCTCGGGAGGGGAGTGGTGCTGAAGAGGATCCAGGCCGCACTTCAGTATATCAGCAAAGGAATAGTGGCGGAGACTTGAACCTGTACAAGAAAAGGGCTTCCGTATGGTTTCTGAGGACAGTCTCCCTGATAGCCCTCTTATCCATCATGGCTGCGGGGTGCGCTCATCTGTCCTATACCGCGCTCCTGAGACAGCGGGCGTCGGACGCATTAAAGGACGCGGCCAAAAAAGGAGCTGATTCGTACAATAAGAGCGAGTACGAGTATGCGGGGAAACTTTTCGACCGTGGTGTTCAAAAACAGCAAATCGACGAGGTCGACGAGGCGAACACGCTGTTCAGGCTTTCCGCACAGCTTGCGGACGAGATAGCGAAGATGGCGCAGCAGAACCGGGTCGTGATATCGAGCGAGAAGAAGCTTGTGTTCCACCTTGCGCAGGAAATAGGCAAGGACCAGAAGACAGTCGTGCTCAAGGCGAAGCCAATACCGGCACTGCCCGGAGTGAAGCCTGTCGAAAAGCAGCCTGCGGCAGTGGCCGTCGAGAAGGCCGTTGCCCCGCCGAAGGCAGTGGTTGCACCCGTGCCAATACCGGCACCGCCCGTAGTGAAGCCTGTCGAAAAGCAGCCTGCGGTCGTGGCCGTCGAGAAGGCCGTTGTCCCGCCGAAGGCAGTGGTTGCACCCGTGCCAATACCGGCACCGCCCGTAGTGAAGCCTGTCGAAAAGCAGCCTGCGGTCGTGGCCGTCGAGAAGGCACCGGTCCGGCGCAGGCATAAGTCGGGCTATTATGTCGTTGCAAGGGGTGACTGTTTATGGCAAATAGCAAAGAAAAGGCGCATATACGACGATCCTCGCCGGTGGCCGTCTATTTATTCCGCTAATAAAAAGAAAATAAAGGTACCTGATCTCATATATCCCGGACAAGTTCTCAGAATACCCCAAGGGGCGGTCAGCGAGAAGGAGTTGACAAAGAGATTACTGGACATGCTGCAACACTGTAACAAGAAGGAATTGATGGATATATTACGGTACATAAAGAAAAAGAAATCCTGCAGGTAGTCGCGTATGAGTGTGCATTCCCATAATCCTCTCACCAGAAGTTCGAGCGGACTCATGGTCGCCATTATCTTAACGGCCGTTATGATGGTGGCAGAGACCGTAGGGGGGATTGTCAGTAACAGCCTTGCGCTGCTCGGCGATGCGGGCCATATGTTTACGGACATATTTTCCCTCTCGCTGAGCCTCTTTGCCATCAGGATGGCCCGGCGGCCCTCGACGAGTACGAAGACCTATGGGTACCACCGGATGGAGATAATGGCGGCCCTTGCCAACGGGATACTCCTGATCATCATATCCCTCGTCATATTCTACGAGGCGTACAGACGCTTCGTCTCGCCTCCGGAGATAAAAGGCTCGATCATGCTCGTGATAGCCACGATCGGACTGCTCGCGAATATAGTAGGCGTCCTGTTGATCAGGGGATCGTACAGCGAGAGCCTCAATATGCGCAGTGCGTTTCTCCACATCGTCGGCGATACCCTCTCTTCGATCGGCGTGATCGTCGGAGGGCTGCTGATCATGCTCAAGCACTGGTATTTCGTTGACCCGATCATAAGCGTGCTCATTGGCTGCATCATACTCATGGGCGCTACAGGGCTCGTATTCGAGTCGAGCGGCATCCTCATGGAGTATGTTCCGCGGGACATAAAGCTCGAGGAGGTGACTAAAACCATGCTCGCGGTCAGTGGCGTCATCGATGTCCATGACCTCCATGTATGGACGATCACGTCCGGCTTCCATTCGATGAGCTCCCATGTGATGATAGATGACTGCAAGATAAGCGAGAGCTCCGGTATCATACGCGAGCTCGAGCGTATGCTCAGAGAGAAACACAGGATTGGCCATACGACCATACAACTCGAGTGCGAGAACTGCGAGGCAGGCATGGTATGCAGCATCATGACGCGTGATGAGGGGCATGGGCATGACGGAGCATAAGGATCCGGTTTGTGAGATGATGGTAGAAGAAGGTGCCCAGGCCGGTACCTACTCTTACCGGGGCAGGACCTATTATTTCTGCTCGGAGGCTTGTGTGGAGAGGTTCAGGGCGCAGCCCGAGAAGTTTCTTGCGCCACATGCGGCCCCGGTTGATGCACCGGTGCACGAAGGCAGAAGGTCAACGGGCCGGACCAGGACGATCGTACTCCCCATCGAGGGCATGTCGTGCGCATCGTGCGTTGCAAAGATAGAGAAGTCCCTTTCAGGGCTTGATGGTGTGTCACGCGCAAACGTCAACTTCGGCACGGAAAAGGCTGTCGTAAAGTTCGACCCGGGTCTGCTCGATATGAATGATTTCAAGCACGCGGTCTCATCGGTCGGTGCCTATAAGGTGATAGAAGATGCAGATGATCCCGGCAAAGAGGCTGAACTCAGGCTCAAGATGTTTCGTGCGATCCGAGCAAAGTTTATATTCAGCCTCAGTATCGCGGTCATCACCATGCTGCTGGGCATGAAAGACATGGTCCCGGCTCTGAAGGACCTGCCGGCATCGTACGATCGTATGATCGACTTCATCATGTTGGCCCTGACCACGCCTGTGCTGTTCTGGGCAGGGGAGCAGTTCTTCAGGGGCGCCTATCAGGAGGCGCGTCACCTGTCGACAAATATGGACACTTTGATAGCCCTCGGGACTTCCGTTGCGTATGTCTACAGCACCGTGGTCACCCTGTTTCCGGGACGTATCGCTGCCCCTGTCTACTTCGACACGACCGCGTGGATCATAGCTCTTATCCTGCTCGGCAGGCTGCTCGAGGCGTACTCCAAAGGCAGGACGACAGATGCCATAAAGTCCCTGATGACCTTGAGGCCGCACACTGCACGGCTGGTCATGAACGGCCGGGAGGCGGAGGTGGGAATCGATGACATCCGGACCGACGACATGGTCCGTGTAAAGCCTGGCGACAGAATACCTGTCGATGGTATCATCGAAGACGGCACCTCCACCATCGATGAGTCCATGCTTACCGGGGAGAGCGTACCCGTGGAGAAAGGCAAGGGCAGCGACGTATTTGCAGGGACTATAAACTCGTCTGGTAGCTTTGACTTCCGGGTGACGAAGGTTGGTCAGGACACGGCCCTGTCGCAGATAATACGGATGGTTACCGAGGCGCAGGGCTCGAAGGCCCCGGTCGAGAAGCTCGCCGACAAAGTAGCTGGCTACTTCGTGCCTGCCGTGATAGCCGTGGCCCTGATGACGGCCGCGCTCTGGTATGTGCTTTCCCCGCAGCACGCCATGACCCTTTCCCTCACGAATCTCGTCTCTGTCCTGATTATCGCGTGCCCCTGTGCGCTGGGACTTGCAACGCCCACAGCGGTGATGGTCGGTATAGGGAGGGGCGCGCAGAGCGGTATCCTCATCAAAGGCGGGGAGAGCCTCGAGAAGGCCCACGGTATCTCGACGATAGTATTCGACAAGACAGGTACCCTGACGCAGGGCAGGCCCGTTGTTACGGACGTAGTACCCTTCGGGATGGACAGCGAGACACTCCTTGCCTATGCAGCCTCGGTCGAGGCCCTGTCCGAGCATCCCCTGGCGCAGGCGGTAGTACGGTACGCGGCACGGAACAATATCGCTGCAAGACATGTCGACGGATTCAGTTCCGAGACAGGCCGCGGTGTCCGGGGACTAGTCGATGGCAGGATCATATGGATAGGCAGGCCTTCGGGCGAGACCGGGAGCGGGCTTGCCAGGGAGGGTAAAACCGTGCTCGAAGTAACGATAGGGGATGTTCCGTCCGGGCTCATAGGGCTGCAGGACGTCCCGAAACCGGACGCGCATGAGGCGGTCTCCGCGCTGCGGAGGGAAGGCGTGAAGGTCGCCATGGTGACGGGCGATAACAGCAATACAGCGTCGGCGATAGCCTCTTCGCTGGGTATAGACGATTTCGAGGCTGCCGTCCTCCCCGGCGGCAAAGTCAGCGCTGTAAAGCGCTATCAGCGGTCCGGAGAGAAGACGGCGATGGTGGGCGATGGGATAAACGATGCGCCTGCCCTGATGACGGCAGACCTCGGTATTGCGATGGGCTCCGGCACGGACGTTGCGATAGAGGCATCCGACATAACCATCATAAGCGGCGAGCTGACCACGGTGTACCGGGCGCTGCGGCTTGCCAGGGCCACCATGAGCACGATCAGACAGAACCTTTTCTGGGCGTTCTTCTACAATATCATCGCGATACCGGTTGCGGCCGGCGTTCTGTACCCGTCATTCCACATCCTGCTCAGCCCGGTGATCGCGGCGTTTGCGATGGCTTTCAGCTCCGTGTCGGTCGTATCTAATTCCCTGCGTCTGAAAAGGGCAAGGATCTGAGAGGGTGTCCGGGGTTTAAAGTTTCTTCAAGGGTTTCCCCCTGTATCTCGACCGAAAGCTTGACAGGCTCTTCTTTAACCCAAGTTCGTCAGTAAAAAAACTGATATGACGGTAAATCAACAAGTTAACCTCGTTGAAGGTCAAAATTACTCACTACATTTTTATGATCTTCGGTCTCGTTGACAGGGGGAATTTAAGTCTTTGGAGCAATAGTTTGAGTGCCTGTGGTGCCGTCGTTACTGTTCTCAATCTGATTGTTTTATCCCTGGTGGGCAATAGAATATCCAAGGACTTTACTTCCCTCATTTCCTCCAACAACTCGTGTGGTGTATTACCGAGCCCGCAGACTGTCATCCACTGTTCCAGTGTTCTCCACATTGCCAACGCGAGAAAGCATACCAGTATGTGCGCCTGTGTGCGGTCTTGTGTTTGATGGAATACTGGTCTGATACCAAGATCACTCTTGGAGATTCGGAATGCATCCAGTGCCCATGATTCATACACTTCGTTACCTATCTTACGCTTACCTTGTCGTAAATACATTCCCGATTCTCTTTTATGTGAATCCAAAGTATCTACCAGTCTCGTACCCATTTCAAGGGGGTATTCTTCACTACATGCACTTTTCAAAAGGGCGGTGTAGGTGTTGCACTAGGTTGTGGCCTTCAGAGGGCTTTTATTAAGGGGGGATTTGTTTTTAGGGTATTATGGTCTGTAAACAAACTGTTTGACATTTCGTAAACTTGATTCCACTATAACGCAATCTCTGCTCTTCGGAACGATTCGAAGAAGGGCTATAAATCCAAAGGGAGGATACATGATTAGGAAGTATGAGTTGATGTACATCGTGGACAGCTCGATGTCCGAGGATGGCGTAAAGTCCATCATCGAGAAGATCAACGCCGTTATAGGCAAGAAGGGCGAGCTGGTGGAGCAGCAGAACCTCGGCGAGAAGAAACTCGCCTACACCATCAAAAAGAAACAGAAGGGTATCTACATATTCAACGTCGTGAAAGGGGAGCAGGAAACGGTTAACGAGGCCGAGAGGACCCTCAAGATTACAGACGGCGTGCTGAGGTACCTTACCATCCGGGCAGACACCGCGCAATAAAAGAGCCTATGCCCGAGCTCAACAAGGTATTGATAGCCGGCAGGCTGACAGGGGATCCGACGCAGAAGGCAACGCCGGACGGTGACTATATCTCGTCGTTTACCATTGCGGTTGACCACTATACGAAGAACAAGCAGGAGAAGAGCGTGAGCTTCTTCGATATCGTCGCATCGGGCAACACGGCGAAGTTCAGCGTGGGGTACCTGAAGAAGGGCAACCACGTCCTCATCGACGGGAGGCTGCGTCAGGTCAGGTACAAGGTCGATATCGATGGCGAGGAGAAGATGCGGTCGAGGGTCGAAATTGTCACCAACAGCATATTTTCTCTCGAGCCGCGTACAGAAAAGATACTAGAGGAAGACAGTAGCATAGATTGACAGGCCATTTACAGGAGGAAACAGATGGAAGAACGTAAGCCAGCGGCAAGAAGAAGGCCGATTGTTGTTAAAAAGAGGGTCTGCAGGTTCTGCAACGACAAGAACATCGTCATCGATTATAAGAACCCGGATCTGTTGGTGAGCTTTATATCCGAGAGAGGCAAGATCCTGCCTCGACGTTTGACCGGCACTTGTGCGCGGCACCAAAGGGCATTGACAGTGGCGATCAAGCGCGCGAGACTCCTTGCCCTGTTGCCGTTTACAACGGTGAAAGAAAAACTCGATCTGTAAGGAGGGAGCAATGAAGATCATACTGAAGAACGAGGTCCCTTCGCTGGGCAAGATCGGCGATGTGGTCGATGTAAAGGACGGGTATGCGATCAACTACCTCATACCTCAGCAGCTCGCGATAAAGGCAGACACCGGGAGCGTCAAGTCGGTCAATCATCAAAAGTTGGTGGTAGAGCACATCAAGAAGAAGATGCTCAAGGCCACGACCGACATCAAGCTCAGGCTCGAGAGCACAGAGGTCGTGATCGAAAAGCAGATAGGGGAGCAGGACAAGCTCTTCGGCGCCGTCACGTCCCAGGACATTTCTGACGCGCTGGACAGGAGCGGCATAAAGCTGGACAAGAGGAAGATCGAGCTCGACACGCCCATCCACAGCATCGGGCTGTACAATATCGTCGTCAAGCTACAGCCAGAAATCATAGCGAACCTGAAGGTGAAGGTCCTCGGCAAACCATCCTGAAACCATGGCGAAGACAGACGCATCGACTATAGAAGCCGTACTTCCGCAGAGCATCGATGCAGAGAAGGCCGTTCTGGGCAATATCCTGTTTGATCAGGACGCGATCTATAAGGTCATGGATGTACTCCGCGGTGATGACTTCTATGCCGCATCGCACCGGGTAGTGTTCGACGCGATGATCGAGCTGAACAAGAAGTCCCAGCCGATCGATGTGCTCACCCTTACGGAGTACCTCAAGAATGGTGGTCTGCTCGATAAGGCAGGCGGTGAAGGCTACGTGGCCTCGCTCGTTGATCTCGCGCCGGTCACGACGAACATCGTCCCCTACGCAAACATCATAAAGGAAAAGGCACTGCGCCGTGAGCTCATCGTGAACTCCATGAAGATCGCAAAGATGGGCTACGACCCTTCCCTGAGGATCGAAGCTTATCTCGACGACTCCGTGAAGATGATTTTCGATATAACCCAGAAGCAGTTTACGACGACCCTGATATCCTCGAAGGACCTCATAGGACAGGTGTACCCCACCATCGAGGAGCGTCGGAAAAACAAGATGGCGATAACGGGCGTGCCGACCGGGTTTGACGCGATAGACACGGTCACGTCCGGTCTGCAGCCGTCCGATCTGATCATCATCGCCGCAAGGCCCGGCGTGGGCAAGACCTCCCTGGCCCTCAACATCGCTATGAACGCGGCCGTGAAACACCAGGAGCCCGTGGCGATCTTCTCGCTCGAGATGAGCAAGCAGCAGCTCGCGTACCGGCTCCTCTCGACGGAGGCGAAGGTACGGTATATGAGCATTCAGAGGGGCTACCTCCAGTTCTCGGAGTTCCAGAGGCTCAACAAGGCTGCGTCCGTCATACAGAGCGCGCCGATCGTCATTGACGATAAGTCGGCCATATCTATGCTCGAGCTGAGGGCCAAGTCGAGGAGACTCAAGGCAGAGAACAAGCTGAAGCTGCTGATCGTCGACTATCTCCAGATCATGGAGCAGCCCAAGGATGCGGAGAGCGTGCAGGCGGCCATAGCGTCCCTTACCGGATCGCTTAAGGCGCTCGCGAAGGACCTGAACGTCCCGGTGGTCGTGCTGTCGCAGCTCAACCGTGAGGGTGAGAAGAGGGACTTCAAGAGGCCGCAGCTCTCGGACCTGCGGGGGTCCGGGGCCATAGAGCAGGATGCAGACCTGATCATGTTTATCCACAGACAGGAGCTGTACGCCAGGGACGACGAGCAGAAAGGGAAGAGTACCGAGGACGAAAAGGGAAAGGCTGATATCATCATCGCCAAACACCGCAATGGGCCCACGACGAACATAAAGCTCACGTTCGTCGGCGAGTATACGCGTTTTGAGAATTATACCCTGCAGAAAGAGGAATTGCCCGAGGGCTGATCCTTATGTCCCCCACCTTTTGGTAAGGTCGTTCGGTATATCGATGGCATCGAGTATTTTCGAGACCATGAAGTTTATCATGTCTTCGATGGTCCGGGGCTTCTGATAGAAGCCGGGCATGGCCGGCAGTATGACGGCGCCGGCGGACGACAGCGCGAGCATATTCTGCAGGTGTAATCGGTTGAGGGGCGTCTCTCTGGGCACAAGAACAAGCCTTCTCCTTTCTTTCAGGGCGACGTCCGCGACCCGCTCGATGAGCTTTGAGCCGCTCGCCGATGCAAGCCTGCCCAGTGTACCCATGGAGCATGGTACGATGACAGCACTCTCGAACCTGTTCGAACCGCTCGATAGGGAAGAGAATAGATTATCGTTATCGTGAATGGAAAGGAGGCCCTTCTTGCCTGCGATCCCGCTGAGAGAAAAGCGTACACCTGTCTCATACTCAAATACCTGTCTCCCGGTTTCAGAGGCTATTGCATCGACCGGGTATCCGCCCCGGATGAGCCACCGAATCAGGGTCAGGGCATAGGTGGAGCCCGTCGCCCCTGTTATGCCTACAACGATCCTTCCTTTCATCTGAACAATACGACCAGTCCGTTCCATACCGACCAGAAACCGCGCTGTTTGCTGCGTAGATTCTCCAAGCTCATAGCTGACCGCCACATACCTATTGCCTCCTTCAAGAAAAAAGGGTATAAAACAGACGAAGAAATGTCAACATCGAAAGTAACAATTTGTAGAAACGGGAGCGATAGGGCCCTTCTTTCCGTCTATAAATCCCTGAACGATATAAAGAGGGTATGCACGAAAGATCCTGGTATGAACAACCTCGTAGGCTGGGAGCTCGAGTGGAATAGGTATCCGCTGCTGTTCGACATCATGGCACCACGCTCTGAGCTGCATCACCTCAAGATGCTTGAGAGGGACATCTATCTGCACTACATGGAAGACTCCCTCAGGAAGCTCCCGGCAAGAGCACGGGTGCTCGATGCCGGCAGTGGGGTAGGCAGGTTCGGGATTGAGCTGGGGAGAAGGGGCCATGAGGTGTCCCTGGTGGACCTATCCGCGACCTCCCTTAAGACGGCGCTGCGGCATATCGTCGGCAGGGGCATACAGGGTGCATCGCTCTACCTGTCTTCGATAGAGGACATGGGTACTATCTTCAGGAACGACACCTTCGATGCTACCGTTGCTATCGAGGCGGTGTGCTACGTGACAGACCCGCTGAAGGCCCTGAAGGAGCTTATCAGAGTGACGAAAAAAGGGGGGCCCGTATTCGTGTCCGTGGAAGGGCTTTACGGGGCGGTGCTCGCTGACGAGCAGATACCGGAGGAGAAGGTAGCCACCGTCCTGAAGACAGGCGTCTTGCAAGTGGAGCACAGCGTATTTACGAGGTACTATACCGAGAGGGGATTCAGGGACTTGCTCGAAAGCAGCGGGGCAGAGGTAATCACCGTGCAGGGCACGCACTATGTGCCGGAGGGGCCGTTCGACGGGCTGATGGACATCCATGCACTCAAGTCTGCGGATTACAGAAAGCGTGTCATGGCCCTTGACGTCAGGTACAACGCATCCAGGGTGTTCCATCCCCTCGCGAGGAGCTGGCTGGGTATCGTCAGGAAATGAAGATCTTTCTCGTTAATCCGCCCAAATTTTATTGGCCATTCATAAATGAGTACGACAACTTTCTGCTGCCGCAGTCCCTGGTGTATCTCGGCGCCGTGCTGCGGCAGGCCGGGCACGATGTCAGGATCATCGACGCCATGCCCATGAAGATGGGGTGGAGAACGCTCGCGGATACGATCAGGACCGAGCGGCCTGATATCGTCGGTATCGGGGAGAGTCACGCCCTTTATGCGTACGAGTCCGAGAAGCTGATCGATCTCGTGAAAGGTATTGACCCCGCGATCGTGGTAATCGCCGGCGGGGCCCATTTCACGAACCTCTACGAGTACTATCTCAACGGCAGCCATGATATCGATTTTATCGTGCGAGGCGAAGGCGAGCAGACGATTGTCGAACTCGTCGGTGCGCTGGCTGCTGGCAGGGACGGATTCGAATCGATAGACGGCCTTGCTTTCAAGAGAGAGGGTACGATCGTGGTCACGCCGGCGAGGCAGCTCATAGCCGACCTGAACACCCTGCCCATGCCGGCGTACGACTTGGTTCCGATGGGCAGTTACGGCAACAGCAGGTACTTGTTCTCGCCGGGCGGAACGACGATCCATCACAGCAGGGGATGTACGAGCAACTGCAGCTTTTGTGTGTGGTGGACACAGATGGCGGATCGGATCGGTAGGGGAGACAACGAGAACCTCAAGCCGAGATGGAGGACGAAGAGCGTCGATCGGACTATCGAAGAGATACTCGAGCTCTATCATCGGTACCGCAAGAGAGCACTCGTGTTTGTGGACGACTCGTGGAACATAGACCCGAAATGGGAAGACCGGTTTGCGGACGAGCTGATAAAGCAGGGCCTGAAGATCAACTGGTTCGCCTTCATGCGGGCCGACCTGTTGCTGCGAGACGAGAAGCTCGGCGTACTGGAGAAGCTGGTGAGGTCGGGAATGTCGCACGTGTGCATCGGTGTGGAGAGGGCAGAGAACAACGAGCTGAAGCAGTTCGGAAAGCCGTTCTATACAGAGGACACAGCGGTGAAGGCCTTCGACATCCTGAGGAAGAAGTACCCCTCGGTCTTTCTACAGGCGACCTTCATCGTGGGGGTGTACGACGAGACGGAACAGTCTATGCGTGCGCAGCTCGAATTCGCGAAGAGGCTAAAGCCGGACTACCCTGCGTTTCATCCCCTGACGCCCGTACCCGGCACACGGCTCTATAACGAGGTTATCGGGAAAGGGCTGCTCGAGATAAAGGACTTTTCAAAGTTCGACTGGCTCACGCCGGTTATGCCGTCCCGCCATCTCTCGCGGGAGAGGATCGAGGAACTCGTGATTGAGCTCAACAGGGAGTTCGTCAACATCGGTTGGCTTGTCCGGGGTCTGTTCTCTCGCTATCCGTATAAGAGGAGGATGTATATTTGGTGGTTTCTGGTGCTCGTGAAGGTCCTCTGGTCGAGGTTCATCTCCAAATTCAGGTGGATCAACCCCCGGGAGATCACCGGGCTTGTAAAACCGGACTGGTACGATAAGTAGTACAGCAGGCCCTTATGTATGCAGCCATTTGAGGTGCCGGTGTGCCACGAGGAGCAGTGCCGGAAACACGGTGATTGAGACGATGGAGCTGTACAGCACCATGCTCGCGGAGAGGATGCCAAAATAGATCATCGGAAGGAAGCTGGAGATCGTAAGCACCGAGAAGTCCCCGACGAGTACGACGGCGCTGTTTAGGATCGATCTGCCTGTGATCACAGTCGCCTCTTTCATTGCCTTCTCAATGGAGCCGTCCTCGCCCTGTCTGAACCGCATTCTGAAGCCCATTACGAAGTGGATAATATAGTCCACGCCCACGCCTATCGTCATGCTCGCGATGAGTCCGGTCGCGACGTTCAGGGGTATATGGAACAGTTCCATGATGCCGTAGTTGTAGGCGACCTTTATCAGAAGCGGCGCGAGAGTAATGAGCCCTCCCACGAGTGATCGAAACACGATGGACAGCAGGAGGAAGACCGCGATGATCGACAGGTAGAGGCTCGTCTCCTGGTTTTCAATCAGGTGCTTGTTGATCGTCAGCATGAGCATGGGGGAGCCCGTCAGGGTGAAGTGCAAGTTCTTCGATTCCAGGGGCTTAATCTTGGCCTTGACCTGCGCAACGATACCCTCGATCTCGTGGTAGCCGAACTTCCCTATCCTCGCCTGGATGACCGCCTGTTTCGAGTCCGGTGTGATGAGCGTGTCGAGCATCTTCTGGTCCGACATGGAGTAGAGCAGCAGGTACTGGGCGATAGCGTTCCCGGAGCCCGGCACCTTGTGGTAGGAGGGTTCGTTATTGTGCATGACTTGGTTCATCTTCTCGATAAGGTCCGCTATGCTGAAGGGCTGGCTGATGCCCTGCACCGTCTTCAGGGCGTCCTCGACCTCGACCATCTTTCTCATGACAGCCGGTGACTCGATATCGCCGTTCACGAGTATCTGGAGTATGAATATGCCACCGAAGTTCTTTACCGCCTTGTTGGAGGTCTTTCTCACCTCAGAATCCGCCTTGAAGAACTTTGTAATGTCCGTCTCCGTGTTGATAGTCCTTATCCGGTAGATGGCAAGGACCGCGAGCCCCACGCCCACTGTCAGGACGACGTAGCTGTGCCTCTGCACCCATCCGGAGAGCCTCTCGAGGAGATGGTCGAAACCGATCATGCGGCCGGCGATCCGCTCTTCTCTGCCCCTGTGGATCAGGGTCAGCAGCGCAGGGACGAGGGTCACGGATATGAACATCGAGAACAGTATGCCCAGGCCTGCGAACGTGCCCGCCTGCTTCACCTGTACGATCGTCGACGAGACATTGGCGAAAAAGCCGATGGACGTTATGAGTCCGATGAAAAGCATGGGGCTCCCGAGTTCAGCTATCATTCCCCTGAGCGCTTTTTCGTTGCTCTTCGTGTCCCTGAGAAGCTGGTAGTATCGGGTCATGATGTGGATGCTATAGATGCTGCCCAGGGCGATGAGCAGCGTGGGCATGCCGACCGATAGCATGGTGAACGGCGTATGTGTTATGCCCATGAGTCCCACGGTGAACACGATGGCAACCAGAGCAGGAGTGAGCCTGAGGATCACGCTGACAAAGTTGCGGAACAGGATGAACATGATGACGATGTTGACGAGTATCGCGAGGGGCAGGAGCCTCCGCAGGTCTGCGTGCACGGCCTTTGTTATGATATCGTTGTCGACCGGCACCCCGATGATATAGATGTTTTCCGGCCCCTCGTACGGCTTGAGTATCCGGTGGATCGTATCGACGAGCTTCTGCGGCTTCGCGTCTTTCTTTATCTGGCACACGATGGCAAGTGCCTTGCCGTTCGGGGATATCAGATTGCCCGAGTACAAGCTGTCCGACTCTGCCTTCCGCTTCAGTTTGTCCAATGCCTGCTTGTTGCTCGGTATCGTTCGTATGAACTTCGCTATAGCGAGTTCGCCATGCTTCGCATGTATGGCCTCGACGTCAGTCAGGCTTTCAACCCGGTTCAGTTCCGGCAGGGACTTGAGTCTGTTGGTGATCGCCCTGAGCTTCCCGAGGCTGGCGTGGCTGAACACGTCCGGCCCTTCCATAACGACGAGGAAGTAGTCCGTGCCGCCGAACTTCTTCCCCATGTCGTTGAAGAACTTTACCTGCGGGTCATGCGCAGGGAGCGTCTTCATGATGTCGTCCTGTACCGGGACGCCTATCGCGAAATAGCCAGTGATGGCCGTGAGCAGGGCAACGAGCAGGATTACCCGCCACGGGTAACGGATAGAGAACTCAACCAATTTTTTCATAATGTCCTTGCATATAGATGATCGTCCATCAGAATGCAAGCGAAGATGGAGGGGCGGTTCTTATCGGCTGGATCTGCCCTTGCGCTTTTCTGTCTTCAGGTACTCCTCGAGCCCTTTGATGAGCTTGGTGAAGTTTGGCTTTATAAGGGCGAGCGTTATCCTGGATATCTCGTTGTTGACCCTGTTCTTCAGGAGGGAAGGGACGAGGGGGTGCTTGCTGACGTCTATAGTGATGTCGCCGGTAATCTTTACCGTCGAGTACTTTCCGTCCGTGGTGTAGGTATTCTTGCCATGCACATCGGCATACTGCTGAAACACCAGGGGCTCGATGCTCCATTCGCAGGTGTAGCTGTCGCTTGCCCATTGTGCCCTGTCGAGCCATGCGATTTCGTGGATCTTGATGAGCTTCTCCACGAGTGCCGGTATCTGGTACTTGGCATACCACTTATTGAGTATGCTGATACCCTCTTTGTTCTTTTTTCGCTCGAGCACCTCTATCTTGCTGATGTTCGGTATGTAGTCGACCAGGTCATCGAGGTTGTCCCTCAGCGTCTCGTACACGACCTTGACAGGCACTTCAGTCTTGATCGAATGTTCAAAATACATTTTTGTGTTACCCCCTTTCTTCTCTATACCACCGTTCCCGCGAAAGCACAACCGAGCATAGATGCGTGCACCGAACAAGGGCGGGCATAGGTCCGGTCAACCCTTCGCGAACTTGTTTCTCACGAACGCCTCTGTTGCGGGCTGTGTCGGTTCAAGGACGCCCTCGAGTATCGCATCAATGATGGCCCGCTTTATCTCGCCTATCTTCGGGCCTGGCGCAATGCCGAGGAGCCTTTGTATCGCGTTCCCGTCCAACGGGGACTCGATATTGCTTATCTCCTCCACATGCTGTTGCTGGATCCTGCCCGCGAGCTCCTCGACCATGTTCAGCGGTCCAGTCGGGTCCGCGAGCGATCCTGCATCGGCAGCGTAGAGGTCCATGAGCTGATCGAGGATGGCGCCGTTATTCCGTATGAACTTTCTGATCGTGGAGTCTTTCCATGCCGGCGCATAATTGACCATATGCCTCCGTATCAGGGCTCCGGCGGTTTCCGTGACAGAGCGCGGGAGCTTCAATCTGCCGGCGAACGACCCGAAAAGTGCGGCACTGACGTCCTGGTGCCCGTAGTACGAGACCTTGCCGGGGGATGACTGCATCGATTGGGGCTTCCCCGCATCGTGGAAAAGCGCCGCAAGTCGTGTCTCAAGGGAGGGGTGTGTCCTGTCCATCACGGTAAGGCTGTGCGTGAACAGCTCGTCCTTATGGTACGGAGAGCGCTGGTCGAACCCTATCATGGGAAGTATCTCCGGCATGACGACCTCGAGAAGGCCGAGTTCCCGCATCAGCTTAAGCCCCTTTGACGGGACATCGGACAGAAGCACGACGAACAGCTCGTCCCGCACCCTCTCCGGCGCGACGTGGTTCAGCAGGGACGACAGTTTCCTGACGGTCTCCCCAAGCGGCAGCTCGATTTCCATACTGAGCGTACAGGAAAACCGTACGGCACGCATGCTCCTCAGCGGGTCGTCGCTTATCGTCTTCCAGGGATCGATAGGCGTACGGATGATACGTTTCCCGATGTCTGTAAGTGCGCTGCCGAGCGTGTCTGTGATCTCGAAGGTGGAAGGACCTGTCGGTCGCATCGTCAGGGTGTTTATCGTAAAGTCCCTCAGTGCAAGGTCTTCGGGTAGGGTCCTGCCCCGCATGGGTATGAACTCCATCTCGATCCCCTTTCCTCCCCGGATCCCGGTTCTGTAGGTGCCGAACTTATCGAACAGCACCGGATAGAAGAAACCGTATGACTCGTGGAGGCTGAGCGGAACCGCCAGCGCGCTGCCTTTGATCACGACGAAGTCGATGTCCTTGGGCCTGCGGTGCAGCAGCAGCTCGCGGGGCGCTCCTCCGACGACGAGGAGCTCTACGCCTTTCTCCCTCGCTATCGAGGAGACGAGATCGACATAGCCATCGAAGACAGGGTCATGGAATGAGCACTCCGTCGTTCCCTCACTCGTTGTCTTTCTTGCCCCCGTATCCCCTCATGCGGAGGTAGTGCTTCTTGTAAAAGTAACGGTCGTACGAGGGGTGATAGCTCGTCCATTCGTTCTCCACGTTCGATTCCTTCTCGATCAGGGACTTGATGCTGGCCACCTTGGAGTCCATGTCCTCGATGTAGTGGATCAGGATAGCCTCGATAGTCTTAGGACGCTTGGGCGATCCGTACTCCAGCTCACCATGATGGCTCAGGATGCTGTGCTTCAGCAGCAGGGAGAGTTCCTCCGGGAACCCCTTGATCCGCGCGACAAGGCCATCGACCATACCGGCCCCAATCACGATGTGGCCGATGAGCCTGCCTTCGCCGGTATACTCAGTGGCGAATTCGCCCCCGAGCTCACGTATTTTGCCTATATCGTGGAACATCGCCGACGTCAGCAGCAACGATCTGTCCACGCCGTCGTACACGCTCACGATCATGTCCGCCAGCCGAACGACGTTGAGCGTATGCTCGAGCAGCCCGCCGCTGTATGCGTGATGGATGGACTTCGCTGCGCTCGCCGTCTTGAACGCGGCCACGAGCTGCTCATCTGCAAAGAAAAGGTCCACGAGCGCTTTCAGGTACTCGTCTCCGACGGTCGTCATCAACATCTTGAGCTCGTTGAGCATCTCGTCCGCTGGCCGGGCAGCGGTCATCAGATAGTCAGCCATCTCGACCGCGGTCTTGTCTATCCACCGTATTTCATCTATGGAGATCTGCAGCTTTCCCTTGTAGTTGTTCACCCTGCCCCGTATCTGGACGATGTTGCTCACGTCGATCATCGAGTCTATATCTTTGGCATGGTCCCATACCCGGGCATCCATATCCCCGGATTTGTCGCCCACGATGAGGGTCAGATAGTCTTTACCGGTCTTGCCCGTTCCGTAGGTCTTTGACTTGATGAGAAAAGTGCTGTCGACTATCATGCCATCCTTCAGTTCGCTGACCATGGTTTTTTTCATATCGTTATCCTTCCGTTCGTTTTATGGCGTCCAGAGCCCTGTCCCGTACGTATAGTGCAGGGTATATGATAACAGAAACGGACAATAAATACAAGATGATGACCCAGATATAGTCGTAGAACGTCAGACTGGATCCGAACGCGAGCGCCTTCATGACAGTGTAGGTCGGTACGGCTTGGACGAGCAGTACGACGCCGGTGGCAACGAGGCTCGTTATCATGAACACGAGCCCGCCGAAGCCCATCGCTATCTCGGCGACGTTTTCGTAATGGTACCTGGGGTAGATAGTGCCGAAGCTGACGCCAAAATTCGTGATGGACGCCGTGAGCAGCACGATCGTAAAGAGGGAGAGCCACATGATATAGGGGAATACGCCGAGTACGCGGTTGGTAAAGAACACGAGCGCAGCGGCGATGATCACGAGGGGCAAAAGGTTATAGGCTATCTTAGCCCGGATCAGTTCGGCGAGGTCGTTGGGCGATACTTTGATGAGCCACATCGCCCGGCCCTCGAGGCTCACGGCTGGAAACGCAAATCGAGCGGATATCGCTGTTATGACGAACGCCGCGAGTCCAAGGTTGAAGAAGGCTACGGCGTTCTTCAGGTAGATCGTGGGCAGGGGTATCTCCTTGAGCGGCAGAGCCGTGAAGTTGTAGACGTACACGAGGATGAGTGCGCCGATCAGCAGGAGCTGTGACCACTGCGTGGTGTCCCTGAAGAAGCTCAGCATGTCTTTCCTTACCACGGCGTTCGCGAACAGGGTCTCCTTCCTCTTCAGAGCGTCCGTAATTCTGTGTATCACGCCCTTGTCGCTGAACCGTGCGTTCTTCGACTCCTGCGCCTTCGTAAGGCCCGGCCGGTAGAGGAGGTAGGTGGCGAACACGCCGGCGGAAACGAGCCCTAACGCCGTCGAGACGAGCGGAAACAGGTCTCTGAGCGACGGTGCGTAGGCGCGGTAGATCGCCGACATCAGCGATGAGCTCAGCCATGTGCTCGGGAGGAGAATGGACTGGGACGACCTGAGCGTCGAAAGGTAGCCCATGACGTTCGCGAACCTCTGCGGATCCAGGAATCGCTCCGGCCTCATCATCCTGAAGCCCACATACACCGCGATGAAAAACAGGATGGAAAGAAAGAGCATCAGCTCCCTGAAGCGCCGTGCGGGCAAGATGTACGCAGATACGATGGTGAACAGGATGCCAGCCGCAGATGCCGTGAAGATGAAGGCGACGATGCCGGTAAGCATAATGACGTAGTAGCCGATACCACCGCCGAGTACGGTCCCGTAGGCAAGATAGATGGGCATGCCAAACAACAGTACCATCCAGGAGCTCTTGGTAATGGTCTGCATCAGTCGGGCGTAGAAGAACTGCTCGAGCGTGACCGGTGCACTGAGCATCAGCGTGATGTCGTCAGACATGTAGTAGGTCGACAGGGAGGTGATGATATTGCTGAACACGAGCATCGCGAAGAAGATGAAGTCTGCCATGGAGAGCATCTTCCCAATCAGGAGCCTGCCAATGAGCTCCGTACTCGAAAAGTAAACGAGTATCCTGGCAAAGAAGATGTATTCCCCGATGAAAAAGCCCATCGCCATGAGTGCGATACCGGCGATCTTCAGGCGGTTCCTTCTGTTTCCCCATGAGAGAGTCCTTTTCAGGGACAGAAAGGAAGGACCCAGCAGCCCGGTCATAGGTCCAGCTCCTCGATGATATTCTCGTGCGTGAGTTTCAGGAACACGTTCTCGAGCGTGCCTCCCCGTATGCCGGCCTGCTCCCTCAGCTCCTGCGGTGTGCCGAGAGCAATGATCCTGCCCCCGTCTATGATGCCTACCCGGTCGGACATCTCCTCCGCGACAGGGAGGTCGTGGGTAGACATGAGGATGGTTCGCCCCTTTTTCTTCATGCCGCGGAAGATGGCCTTCAGCAGCGTTATGCCCCTGGGATCGAGTCCCACCATGGGCTCATCCACTATCAAGTACTGGGGACTATGAATCATGGCCGAGGCGAACACGAGCCGCTGCTTCATGCCGTGAGAATAACCCTCGATGAGCTCGTGCTCGAAGCTCCCGAGCGAGAAGAAATCAATGAGCTCGTGAGCCCGCTTCTCGACGGTATTTCCGTCGAGGTGATACATGTTTGCGACGAACAGCAGGTACTCCAGACCCGTCAGCTTCTCGTACAAAAACGGCCTGTCAGGGATATAGCCCATCAGCCTCTTCGCTGCCACGGGCTCTCTCAGGATGCTGTGCCCGTCGATGAAGACATTGCCGGCTGTCGGGTTCAGCAGTCCTACGATCATCTTCATCAGGGTCGTCTTGCCGGCACCGTTGGGACCGAGCAGTGCAAACAGCTCCCCATCCTTTATCTCGAGGCTGACGCTGTCCACGGCCCTGAAGGCGGTAAACATCTTTGTCACTGATTCGATCCTGATCACGGGTACAAGCTAATCAAGTATTAGGGGAAAAGGCAATAGGCAGAGGAGAACGCTCCCCGGATAAATCCCCCCTTCCTTCCCCTCTTGTCAAAGGAGGAAGGGGGATTTCCTTGCTATCATTATGTTAGGTACTGTGCTAACAATAAGCTTCATGGAAGCCAGTTTTACCCATGCACAGATTTCCAATGAGCAGGTGTACTATTACCACCTCGACCATCTCGGAACTCCGACAGAGATGACCGACCAGAACCAGAATGTGGTGTGGCAAGCTTCTTATGATCCCTTCGGCCAGGCGACCATAAGCACAGCCACCATCACCAACAACCTGAGATTCCCCGGCATGTAAGCAGATGCCGAGAGCGGCCTGTACTACAACATGAACCGCTATTACTACCCGGCGATAGGGATTTCTCAAGCAGGTTTGCCGCGATCTCCATGCAGGTAGGACCGCGTTCCATAAGCCCGGTACAGGAGTTCGTAGTCCTGCGAGCTCCTGTGCCATGAGAAATCATAGGACATGCAAGCCCGGGAGAGCCTCTGCCACCTCTGCCTGTCGGTATAGGTGTCGACGGCCCTTTTCAGTGCCAGCAGCATACTATCGGCGCTCTGGTCACTGAACTTAAACCCATTACCCGTCTCGTGCGACGGATCGTATTCGGTAATCGTGTCGTTCAGACCGCCGGTTGCCCGTACCACGGGTACAGTCCCGTACCTCAGGCTGTACATCTGGTTGAGTCCGCACGGCTCATACAGGGACGGCATGAGGAACATGTCCGCTCCGGCCTCTATGAGGTGTGCGAGGCTGTTATCGAAGCCTATCTTCGCGCCGACCCTCCCCTTGTACCTGGCCGCGATGTTCCGTATTCTGTCCTCGTATGCCCTGTCCCCGCTCCCCAGCAGGACGAGCTTGAGTCCCATGGCCACCATTCTGCCGATTGCGCCTTCGACAAGGTCTATGCCCTTTTGCTGGGTGAGCCTGGTTATCATGCCGATGATCGGTGTGCTGCTGTTGTCCAGGCCGAACATCCTGTTCAGGGTTATCTTATTGTCGTGTTTCAGGTCGATCTCGTCTGCTCCGTACGGGTGCGGAATGAACCTATCGTGCTCCGGGGCCCACTGGTCGTAGTCAACGCCGTTGAGAATGCCGTACAGGTCCGGCTCCCTGCTACGCAGCACCCCTTCCATACCGTACCCGAACTCCGGCGTGAGTATCTCCCTGCTGTAGGTCGGGCTTACGGTCGTTACGGCATCCGCAAACACGATACCGGCCTTGAGCAGGCTGATCTTTCCGTAGAATTCGAGGTATTCCTTGGTGAAATACTCCCACCCGAGACCGGTCAACGGCATGTCGAGGTGCCAGAACGTCCCCTGGTAGCCTATGTTGTGGATGGTAAACACGCATGCGACGCCCCTGAAGCGGTCACGGTACAGCGTCTTCAGGTAGACCGGTACGAGTCCGGACTGCCAGTCGTGGCTGTGCACGACGTCCGGCACGATACCCAGCTTTCCCAGCAGCTCCGGTACGGCCCTCGAGAAGAATATGAAACGTGCGGCATTGTCCTTATAGTCCACGCCGCCGGGATCCACGTAAAGCCCGTCCCTCAGGAACAGGGCGTCGTTCGCGATGAAGTAGGCCTTCGTATGCTCGTTGATCTTGATCCAATAAACATCGCCTGGCAGCGTCCTGTCTCCCAGCGGTACGCTGAGTGACGTGTCCAGCTTCAACGGCTTCCTGGCCATCACAGACCGATAGAGCGGCGATACGATGATGACCTCGTTACCCCGGTCCGCAAGCGAGAGCGGGAGTGAACCGAGGACGTCGGCGAGGCCGCCCGTCTTCGAGAACGGGACGACCTCCGGGCCCGCATGGACGATGATCACGATACCTCTCTCAGGTAGGCTGCGGCCTCTTCCGGCGAGGTCGGATTGATGAAGAACCCGGTCCCCCATTCGAAGCCTGCAACCTTCGTGAGGACGGGGATAATCTCGAAGTGCCAGTGGTAATAGTCGATCTGGTCCAGGGTGAGCGGGGAGGTATGAAGGATGAAGTTGAACGACGGGTAATCCAGCGCCTTGTCGAGCTTGCCTATCACCTCGAGGAACAGGTTTGCGAGGCTCTCGAGCATATCATCGGATGCTGTCTCATAGTGGGAGAAGTGCCTTCTTGGGAGGAGCCACGTTTCGAATGGAAACCTCGAGGCGTACGGCGTGAAGGCGATGAAGTCCACGTTCTGGGTCACCAGCCTCTCCTTCTCAGTTATCTCCTGCCGTATCATATCGCAGAATATGCACCGCTCCTTGTACTCGTAGTAGTCCTTCGCACCGTGGAGCTCTTCCTCCACGGTAATGGGCACGATAGGCAGAGCTATAAGCTGCGAGTGCGTATGCTCGAGGGACGCGCCAGCAGCAGCGCCGTGGTTCTTGAAGATCAGAATATACTTGAACCTCCTGTCCCGCTTCAAATCCCGGATCCGTTCCCGGTACGTCCACAGCACCTCCTTCATCGTCTGGAGGGAGAACGACGACATGATCCTGTTGTGCTCGCTGGTCTCGATGATCACCTCGTGTGCCCCTATACCGCCCATCTTATCATACATGCCGTTGCCTTCCCTGTTCAGGTCGCCCTCGATCTTGAGTGCCGGGAACTTGTTCGGTACCACGCGCAGCGACCAGCCCGGCTTGTCCGGCAGGCTCCCGTTCTTCCGTATGGCGAGGATCTCGTGCGGTGTCTTGTCCTCGTTGCCGTAATCGAAGGGACAAAAGCCGTTCTCGGATTTTTCCGCGTGCTTGTCATTGAAGTCGGAAGGTCTCTTTGACCGCTCCGTAGATATGATGATCCACCTGCCCAGGATCGGGTCTTTTCTCAGTTCAGGCATGCAGCCCTCCCGGATGATTTCTGTTGTCGTGTATCATGATCATGCTCCCACTCCATCGATAGCATAGCAATATGCCACCCGCGTTGAAAATGCAATCCAATCTGTCATAAGGCCCCGTGTTGACAAAACGTAAAAGTTAGTATTGTCTATAATAAAGTGACATGAACTGAGGAAGGGTATAATGATGAAAAACTTTATGTTGTTTTTTGCTGTAGCTACCCTTGTGGTAGGGTACGGTTGCGAAAAGGGCAATCCGGGGGCCTCATCCGCGTCCCTTGCAGGCCATGTCCTGGTCCTCGGAACGGGGACGCCGATACCATCGGCAATCGTAACGACTGCTCCCCTCGGGATTTCCGCGACGACAGGGGCCGACGGGGGCTTCGCCCTGCCGTCCCTGCCCATCGGGAGCTATAAGCTTACCTCCCAGGCATCCGGCTACATCTCCCAGACAACGGACTTCGTCCTCGTCACAGCGTCCGGCGTCAGCGGACTCGACCTTTATCTGAGCAGGTACCCGGCGAAATCGATAATCATCGCGAACGCTGGCAGTGACCAGTTCAGCGTAGGCTATGGCGCTCCAGTGGCGCTCTCGGCACGGGCGAGCTCTTCATACGACAATGCACCGATTGCCTATCAGTGGGTACAGGTTGCAGGGCCGGCGGTTGCGATGATGTCCGACACGACAGCTACCCCGTCATTTACGACCCTGCCGATAGACCAACTGGTCAGTGTACCCGACCGCTTCGGTTTGCTCGGTATCTCGCCGTCACAGACCGGCTCGTACACGTTCGTGGTCTATGCCACAGCGAACGGGTTTTCGGACTCCGCGAGTGTTTCAGTGACCTCCGCCCAGCCAAAGCCCGTGATAACGAACGAGGCAGGGTACCTGTTCTCCAATGAGGCCACGGAGCGGGCAAATGTGCCTGCGGGTTCCGTGGTTTACCTGAACGGTGGGCTTCATACGTCCTCCGGTAGCGCTATCACTTCGTACCTGTGGACCTTCGTGTCGACCCCCCCGGACTCTGCAGCCGTATTCGACTTTCCTTCATCACAGACTCCGTCGTTTGTGCCGGACATGAGCGGGGACTATATCATCAACCTCGAGGCCGGCACCGGGGGTGGTACCGTGAACGAGGTGTTCACCGTGACGGCGAACAGCTTTGTCGGCGCTGCGGACTGCGAGGTCTGCCACGATGGCAGCATGATGACGGACGTTACGACGGGCTATAAGACGACCGGGCACGCAGGAGCCTTCGACGTACTGGGGTCTTCCTATACGGTGGACGATGGCTGCCTGCAATGCCATACCACGGGCTTCGACAGGACGCAGAGCGCGAACAACGGGGGGTTCGATGATATAGCGCGTGACCTCGGGTGGGAACTGACCCTGCCGGTATCCTATCAGGAGCTGCCGTCAGGCCTGCAGGCAATGGCAAACGTCGGTTGCGAGTCGTGCCACGGTCCGGGGTCAACGCACACAGGCTCGTATTCATTCGATACGAGCGTGTGTGCGCAATGCCATGATAATGCGCCTTTCAACCCGGAGTATACACAGTGGCTCAACTCTCCCCATGCCGAATCTGTATCGCCCGGGGGCCGCGATCTCTCGCCGTCCCGGTATACGTCCTGCAGGGCGTGTCATTGGTCGCTTGATATCGTCGATACGAACATGGAAGGGAACGGCGTGGTACCGTTTATAACATCCAATGAGCAGCCCGTTAACTGTGTTGCATGCCACGACCCCCATAGCGGCGCGAATCCCTACTCGTTGCGGGTGTATGCCGGCGTCGCGGTTGCCGGGGGCTCCTTTATGATGGCGAACGTAGGCGAGGGCGCCCTCTGCATGAAATGTCACACGGATCGTAACGCAAGTCCGGATGCGGCCGCGAACAGCGGAAGCGAGCCGAGATATACGACTGCGGAGGTGTTCGCCCAGGGCCAGGGCTTTACCCTTGCCGGCGCCGGGCCGTACGCATCGTCTATAACTGAAAACTCATATCATGCAGGGGCCGGGGACCTTACGAACCTCTGTGTGACCTGTCATATGGCACAGACGCCGGCCCCGGGGCAGCCAGGCTACGACACGACCGGGGAACATACCTTCATGATGACAGACGCGGCCGGCAACGATCATGTCGCCGTGTGCGATACCTGCCATGCGGGCAGCATCGCCGTGTACGGCTTCGATACGATAGATCCACTGTATCCGACTGCGAACTGGGACGGAGACCCCACCGGCGCCCAGGAGGGGGTTCAGGACCAGGTCCACGGACTCCTGAGCGTGCTCGCGTGCGCTATAACGACGGGCGCGGGTCAGCCCTGTACCGTCAGTACGACGGACATCAACGGGGCCGCGTTGTCATGGACGATCACGATACCGAGTACCAGGGTGGGATCGGTCCCGTATGTTTCATTGACGGGAACGACCTTCGCGGTATGGCCCACGGCGACTACGCAGGAGAGGGACGCTGTCTACAACTGGTACATGGTCGACAACGAGGGGAGCTATGGCATCCACAACACGGCGTTCGACGTCATACTGCTGCAAAAGGCCTTCTATGACCTCACGGCCGGTGTAAACGTGCCGGGTGCGACCATCCGTCAGTAAGACGGTCGATAGGGGCGTGGTTGCCTACGCCCTGCTGTCTTTTTCGAGTTGCTCCACCATCCGCTCGTACCGCTCGTGGACGTTTGTGCCGAGCTTTTTCTCGACTCCCTCGAATCTCTCGACAAGCTCGTGGTCCATGCCGGAGAGCATGTCTTCTGCCATGGGATAGAGGATAGTGTCTTCCTTGTTGATGTGCTGGCTGAGAAGGCTTGTGTATCCCCGTGCGTTCTTCACGAATTCCCTTCCGGCGCCGGCGTCGCCTCGCTCGTACCCGTCGATGGCGCTCGCCATGCCCTTCACAAAGTTCCTTCCCATCTCGTGCTCGGCCAGCATAACGCCCACCGGCCCGCCGTTGCGCGGCATGTTGTGTGTCTCCATCTCCGAGAACAACACTCCCTCTTCTTTGGCGTGGTGGCACGTGTCGGCGAATGTCCGTATAAAGTCAACGCAGTCCCTCAGCCTGGTCGGATCTACTTTCTTTCCCTGCTCGATCTTTGCGCTGTAATTCGAGAGCACGCCGAGCATCCTCTCTATTATCCTATGCTCATGCGTCAATATAGATGTAGCATCCATGGTGTCCTCCTTTTCTCCTTAAGATAAGGCATCCTGACACGAAGTTGTATGATCCCTATCATGCAGTTTTTGTCATAAACAGGGAATGGACGTTAAAAGACGGGGTGAGACGGGAGCTACAGTTCCATGATCTCGATGTCTTCTTTGGAGGGCTTCCTTTCCCGGTAGATGACATTCCTGAACAGGAGCGCCGGGATGATGCCCAGGAGCACGATTATCCCGGTAATCAGAAAAGCATCATCAAACGCACTCACCATAGCCCATTGACCGAGGTACGCCATGAAGCCGCCTCTGCCGGCTATCGCGGCGTTATGAAAGCTGGCACCTTTCATGAGAGCGAACTCTGTCATTCTGTGGAACAGGGTCCTGGTCACGGGAAGGTTGGGGAGGAAATGGCCCGTAAAGGTAGACATATAGAAGTCCGTCCTGATGTCGAGGACCGTACCGAGCATGGCTATGCCGAAGGTCCCGCCGGTCTGCATGATGACGTTCAACATACCGGAACCCAGGTTGATCTCTTCGGGTTTCAGGCAGTTGATTGCCGCACTCGTAACCGGCGCCATGATGAAGCTTATGCCAAAGCCCCGCATCATCAGCCCGGTCGCAATGAAGGCATAATTGGAAAGGAGGGACAGGGAGTGGAAGTAGAACAGGGATATGGCCGTCACTATGATCCCGAAAATGAGCGGCGGCTTGGGGCCCACCCTGTCGGTAATCTTTCCCGCCAAAGGCATGCCGACGGAGACCATGACTGCCTGCGGTATCAGGAGTATCCCGGTCATGGTAGCGGAGTAGCCCATCAGGTTCTGGAAGAACAACGGGAGCAAGAAGACGGTACCGAACAGGGCTATGGACCGCATGATACCGAGAATATTGAGGAGGATAAAATTATAGTTCTTGAATATGGACAGGTCTATGATGGGCTTTTTGACCGTGAACTCCGTGATGATAAAAAGCCAGAACGAGAAGTACGATACCGCAAACAAGTTTAGTATATAACCGGACGACCAGCCTTTTTCTTCGCCCTTGGTCAGTGCCACGAGCAGCGTGCCGAGGAACAAGCCGAAGGTGATAAATCCTATAAAGTCAAAGCTCTTCATGACGTTGATGTCGCCTTTTGCCGGCTTCAGGATGCTCAGGCCCCAGAAGAATGCAAGTACCCCTATCGGGATGTTGATGTAGAAGAGTGCGTGCCAGCTCACATGGTCGAGCAGATAGCCGCCCAGTGTCGGTCCTATTGCCGGAGCGACCGTTATGCCCATGCCCCACATGCCGAGCGCGAAGCCGCGCTCTTGTTTAGGGAAGACCTCGGAAATCATAGTCATGCCCGTAGGCATGATATCGCCGGCGCCGACCGCCTGGATGAGTCTGAACACAATCAGAGAATCGAGGCTCCACGAGAGGCTGCACAGGAACGATCCGATCACGAAGAATGCGAGCTCGAGCAGGAACGCGACTTTGAGACCGAGGAGATTCCTCAGCCAAACGGCCAACGGCATGAGGATGGCAAACGCAAGCATGTACGCCGTAACGACCCATTCGACTTCTTCCGTGTTAGCCCCGAACGCGACCATGAAGTGGGGCAGGGCGACGTTCACGACAGAGTTGTCGAGCACCCCCATGAAGCTGCCCACCATGACAATCGCAAGGACCCACCACTTGTAGGACTTGTTGTCGCTGCTGCTGCCGCTTACAGCCATGAAAACTTTCTTGTGTGGATCTTCACCTCGACGGACATACCTGGCCTGAGCGTATAGCCCATGGTATCGACCACTATCTTGACAGGTACGCGCTGAACGATCTTGATGAACGTGCCGGAAGGATTCTCAGACGGAATGACCGAGTAGGCTCCTATGGTGGCCGACTCCACATGCAGCACGGTCCCGGTGAACGATACGCCGGGATAGGTGTCGACGTCGATATCGACCTTTTGTCCCGGCCTCACCGTGCCGACGTGCGTCTCCTTGACGTTGGCCTCTATCCACACATCCTTGAGGTCCACGAGCCCGAAGATCGGTTCCCCGGGGGCCATGTTCTGGCCTAAGTTTGCGTATCTCTGAGAGACCCTCCCGTTGATGGGGCTCTTCAGCACGATGCCCGCGAGCCTGCTCCGTGTAGCGTCGAGAATGGTCTTTGCGAAACCCAGCGTGGCCTGTGCGGTGTTATACTCAGATTTCAGCACCTCGTAACGAGTCTTTGCGTCGAGCAGGCCCTGCTCGCTTGTGCCGCCCTTCCTGTACACGCGTTCGAGCCGCTGCTCGTTCCTCTTTGCATCGAGCAGCTGTGCGGTAAGCACGTCGACCGCGTTCTTCGCCCGCTCATACTGGGTGTTTGCATTGGCGTGCGCGGATTTCAGGTCTTTTTCCGTGACAATGTTCGAGAGGATTACCGTCGCGAGCGGCTGTCCCTTCGTGACATCGTTCCCTTCGTCCACGTAGAGTTGCGCTATGTACGCCGGCAGGGGCGAGCTGATTATCAGGAGGTGTGCATCCACCTGAGCGTCCTCCGTATAAACGAAGTTTGCCCAGTACCTCCACCATACAAGTCCGAAGATCAGCCCGAGTGTCACCAGTATCAGGGGGACGAACACCCTCGGCTGGCTCAGTGGCTTCTTCTTACCCTTGCCCGCATGTGGCCTTTCCGTTTCTTCCATGGTTGTTTTCCTTTCTCCTTATCGGGGATTACTTCCTGTTCGATCGTCTGTGTCCGTCTTCTGTTGGGGGTGTCTGGACTACTCTGCAGAGGCCGACCCTATGATTCTTTCCAGATCGGCTATGGCAAGAAGGTAGCTGTATTTTGCCTTTATGTAGTTCATCTCTGCCTCTATGAGGCCGAGGTTTGCGTTGAGGACGTCGAGGTTCGTGGCCATACCTGTCCTGTATTGCTCTTCCGCTATGGTCTCGGCCGTCTGGGCCGTATCCAGTGCATTCTGAGCGGACTTGATCTCTTTCTCCGATACCAGCGCGTTCGAGTATGCGGCCTCGGTCGAGATCCGTATCGTATCTTTCGCCTCGGACCGTGCAAACACAAGCCTGTAATAGTTCGAGGACGCTTCCTTCATCCTGCCCACATCGGCTCCCCCGTTGAACAAGGGGATCTCCAGTACGAGCGCTGCCTGGTATATGTCCTGCCAGGCGCCCGAAAAGGCGTTGCTCAGCCAGTCATAATTGCCGGTGATTGCGAGGGTGGGCAGGAATCTGCCCACGGATACCTTTTTATAATCTCCGGCTGCGGAAAGCTGCCTGCTCAATATCTTTAGTTGATAGTTGTTCTGTTCTGCCTGGGCCTGGTAGTAATGGAGATCGTTGGAAAACGACGGCAGCACGACGTCTGATTTTGCACAGAGCGTATCGGTAAACTCGACGCCGATCACGTTTTTTAGGGCGAGTTCGGCTATTTTCACATTGTTGCGGGTAGCTATAAGCTGTGGATCCAGATTGGACAGGCTCACTTTGGCGTTGAGCATGTCGAGTTCCGAGGCCTCGCCCGCGTGGTACCTTTCCCTGGTGACCCTGAAGTGCTCCGCCGCAAGATCCCTGGAATGCTGAAGGACGTCGACAGATTCCTTTGCAAGGAGCAGGCCGTAGAAGGCCTTCTTGACCTGGTATATGATGTTCTGTCTTTCCGCCTGTTCTGTCTCGGAAGCAGACTCGTACAGGTGTTTCGAGGCCGCGTAGTTGTGCCACACCATACCCCCGGAGAACAAGGGCAACACGGCATTGAATCCTGCGGCATATTCGAAGGTCGTATCGAGCCTCACATTCAGCTCGCTGGGCGGGAAGTTTGGCCCGAACGAGTTGGCGGGTATGGGGATCATGGGCACCTGATGGGTGAATATGTACTGCGCCGATCCGGTGATACTCGGCATGAATCCAGCCATCGCCTCCATGAGCCGGGCGTGTGCCGCATTCTTACCTTCCCGCGCCTGCTTTATATCCTTATTATTTGCCACCGCCAGCCGGACGGCTTCATTAAGGCTCAGTGTCTCGCACGCACGGGAGCCGGAAGGAAGTCCCAGCGTCAGCAACAACAGGGCCAACGATAGAATCTTTGTTTTCATGTATATCCTCATTTCCTGATTACTATCCCGGATGATAGGATCGTTATGATGCTTTCTGCAACAAGAGCTGGCGCGATCGCCTCTTTTTCCATTGCACCCTTATGGATCATGTGCTGTATGGTTCCGAATATCATGGAGCTCAGGACTTCGGTACTGACATCACCGCTTATCTCGCCCGATCCTTTCCCTTTCTGTATAAGTCTGACTATCTCGTTGTACTTTTCCGTGAACTCATTTGTCAGACGCTTCTTTAATTTCCTCGCGAAGGACTTCTTCACATTGAGCCATTCCGAGAACACGATGGCGAAGAAGTCATTGTTCTTGCTGAAGTATTCGATCCAAGCAGCTATCACATCGGATATGCTGTCGATGAAATTCTGCCCTTCCCTGAGTCTCGCTCCATAGAAATCATGGAACTCGTTGAGTTTATAGAGGATCGCATTGTAGTAGAGGTCGTCCTTGCTCTTGAAGTATTGATAGAGAGTCCCGACCCCCATTTCGACCACCTCTGCGATGTCGTGCATGGTTGCTCCGTAGAAGCCTTTCTCCGAGAAGACCTTTATCGATGCCTCGATGATCTCCTGGTTCTTCCTGAGCTTTTCTCTTTCCCTTCTCGTTAATTTCATGCTGCCTTTTTATATCGTAACGTCTCTTCGATATTCACGCTGTTTCTGCAGTGTCGATCTTCCTGAGGCTGAAAACAGCGCCGTCCATCGTCGGTAACGACCATGCAAATGCTCTGGACCGCCTTGCAATGAGCACTCGTTCATATTATGAACCATGCTTCATGCAAAAGAATAACAATTCATTTATACCCTGTCAAGTCTCCCTGACGCATGGTCAAAAAACTTAAAAAGAGTACTGTTTTTGGCTATTTGACTATTGCGTTATTCCTTATTATAATTTTCTACGAGTGGTCATGGAACGGAGAAGGTTTTACAGGCGCAGGATTAACGTGATGATTGACTTCCTCGATGGTAGCGACATAGAGGTTGGGTATACGAGGGACATAAGCCGGGGAGGCATGTTTCTGGAAGCCGACAGGCTTTCACCGGTTGGCAATCTCGTTTTTCTTGATTTTTTCCTCCCGGGTGTGAGAAGGAAGTTTAAATTGAAGGGAAAGGTAGTCTGGCACAGTAAGGAGGAGGACGCAGGCCGGAAGGTCTACGCCGGGATGGGAATAGAGTTTGTCGATGTGGATGCTATAAACGAGGCCGACCTGAAGAGCGGCTTAATGAATACAAGGGAGGAGTATGAGAACAAGTAAAGAGGTAACAGAGAAGCTAAAGCAGACGGATCCGGAGAAGCTCACCATGGGACAAAGGATACGGCTGATTAGGGGCGACAGAACACAGACAGCGTTCGGCGAGTTGCTGAATAAGTCTCAGGATGCCGTGAGCGTGTACGAGACCGATCAGATCACCCCTTCACTCAATACACTCGCGAAGATAGCGGACATGGGTAATGTAACGGTGGACTGGCTGTTACGCGGTCCTTCGTACCGGAGTGGCAAGAATGTCAATCACAGCTTTGTGTTTAACGGCTATGTGATACGACCGGACACGCCGGAATGGACCATTCTGGATAAGCTCGTAGCGATAAACGACGAGAAGACAAAAGAAAAGATTGCCGAGTTCGTCAGAAGCTATATATCCATCGAGAAAAAGGGATAGCTTCTGATCATGTCTGCTTACGACGCTACCCAGATCAAGGTCCTGGAAGGGCTTGATGCCGTACGCAAGAGGCCTGCCATGTACATCGGTAACACCTCGGAGGGTGGTCTCCACCACCTTGTCTACGAGGTCGTGGATAACAGTATCGATGAAGCTCTGGCCGGGTTCTGCAACAAGATCGCCGTAGTGATCCATGTAGACGGCAGCGTGACCGTGGATGACAACGGCCGCGGTATCCCCACGGACCTGCACAAAGAGGAGAATAGGTCTGCGGCGGAGGTCGTCATGACGAAGCTCCATGCTGGTGGGAAGTTCGATAACAAGGTCTACAAGGTCTCCGGCGGCCTCCACGGCGTGGGGGTGTCAGTCGTCAATGCCTTGTCGGACGATCTCGAGTTGGAGATACGTCGTGACGGTAAAAAGTTTTACCAGCGGTACAAGAACGGTGACCCGGTAGCCCCGATAAAGGTTATCGGGAAGTCGGATGCGACAGGGACGAAGATCAGGTTCAAGCCGGATAGCAACATATTCGAGACCACAAACTTCAGCTTCGACACGCTCTCGGCCCGGCTCAGAGAGCTCGCTTTCCTGAACCCCGGCGTAAAAATATCGATCACGGACGAGAGGACGGCAAAGTCGAACACCTTCGAGTATGCAGGCGGTCTGATAGAATTCGTACAGCACCTGAACAAAAATAAGACGCTCGTTCATCAGAAGCCGTTCTATTTCTCGTTCCAGAAGGACCAGGTGGAGTTCGAGTGCGCATTCCAGTACAATGACGGATACAACGAGATCATCCATTCCTATGCGAACAACATCAACACGCACGACGGAGGCAGCCATCTCTCCGGTTTTAAGTCTGCCCTGACGAGGGCGATAAACAAGTACGCCGTGGAGAGCGAGCTCATCAAGCAGTCGGATGTCGAGATCAGCGGAGAGGATATCCGTGAGGGGCTGACGGCCGTTATCAGCATCAAGCTGCCAGAGCCCCAGTTCGAGGGGCAGACGAAAGAGAGGCTCGGGAACACCGAGATTAAGGGCGTCGTTGATTCGCAGGCGAATGAGAAGCTTTTCTCCATATTCGAGGAAAACCCTCAGATAGCCAAGGGTATCATAAAGAAAGTGATCGATGCCGCGCGGGCACGGGAGGCCGCACGCAAGGCGCGGGAGTTAGTGAGGAGGAAGAACGCCCTGTCCGGCGGATCGCTGCCGGGCAAGCTCGCCGATTGTCAGGAGAAGGACCCCGCACAGAGCGAATTGTTCATCGTGGAGGGAGATTCGGCAGGCGGCTCTGCAAAGCAGGGCAGGGATCGCAGAAACCAGGCGATTCTGCCCCTGAAAGGGAAGATCCTGAACGTCGAGAAGGCGAGGTTCGAGCAGATGCTGGCGTCCGACGAGATTAAGGTTCTCATTTCGGCGCTCGGGGCAGGAATAGGCAGCGAGGACAAGGACATCGCGAAGCTCAGGTATCACAAGATCATTATCATGACTGATGCGGACGTGGATGGCTCCCATATCAGGACACTGCTCCTCACCTTTTTCTTCAGACATTTTCCCGAGCTTATCGAGAGGAACTACGTGTATATTGCACAACCCCCGCTCTACATGGTAAAGAAGGGCAATGCACAGAGGTACCTCAAAGACGATGAGGAACTGAAAAAGGTCCTCATCGAGGAATGGGTAAATAAGGTGCAGATCTCCGTGAAGGGGGAGAAGGCCGTTCAGTCGAAGACGATCAGCGAGGTCCTTATGAACGCTGTCAGGTATTACGACCTCCTCGAGAAGATCAGCAGGGAGAGGAATACGGAGATTCTGGACTTCTTTGTCTCCAGGGACCTGGAGACCCTGTTTTCGAAGGACGCGAAGCACAAGGAGGCGCTGGAGAAGGTCATAGCAGACTTCAAGAAAGCGACCAACAAGACCTTGACGGTCCAGGAAGAGATGAACGGCGATGAGAACCTGAGGCTTACCCTGGCCATGTCCGATGATGGCGTGATAAGGAAGATGAGTTTCGACAACAACTTCCTTCAGTCTCCGGAGTTTCAGGTGCTGAAGGGGCTGTACACGGCGATAACGGAGAAGCTGCCGCCACCGTACACGGTGACGGCGGAAACAAAGAGCGTGCTCGTACAGACGGTGAAGGGTCTGCTCGACCACTGTATAGAACAGTCCCAGAGAGGCACGAATATCCAGCGGTACAAGGGACTCGGCGAGATGAACCCGGAGCAGTTGTGGGAGACCACGATGAGTCCGGAGAAGCGTATCATGCTACAGGTGCGGATCGAAGACGCAGTCGCTGCTGACGAGATGTTCACGATACTGATGGGCGACAACGTGCAGGCACGGAGGAGCTTTATCGAGGAGAACGCCCTGCATGTCGTGAACCTCGACATATGATCTCAGGCATAAAAAATCTGCTCAAAAAGCACCGGGCAGGTATATACCTCTGTATCCTCGCCGTTTACGCGATAATACTGCTCGTGGGAGCCATCCATGAATTGTCCGGGGCCGGTCATTAAATATCTGAACGGGAAATAATCCGCCGTGTTGGATTTATCGGTGCCTACCGCGACTCCACGTATGCATAGACATTGTGGTTGTGGATGGACTCGAGGTTCTCGGCCTCCACCGAGAAGCTCACGATCCTGTCGTTCTTCTTGAGCTTGCGGGCTACCTCCCGCACGACATCCTCCACGAACATCGGGTTATCGTAGGCGAACTCGGTCACGTACTTTTCATCCGGTCTTTTGAGCAGGGAGTACAACTGGCCCGAGGCAGAGGCCTCGACTAAGGTCACGATCTCTTCTATCCATACCAGCCCCTTGAAACGAAGATGGACGGTAACGAAGCTCCTCTGGTTATGCGCGCCGTATTTGCTGATCTCCTTGGAGCAGGGACACAGGGTGAGTACGGGTACCCTGATGATGAGCACGAAGTCCGTTCCCGTGCCGTTCCTTATTCCGATGAATGTGCAGGTGTATTCCATGAGACTGCGGGCATGCGTTACCGGGGATTTTTTCTCTATGAAGTAGGGGAACTCGATCTCGAGGTGTGCCGAGCGGGCGTTGAACCGCTCCCGCATCTTCTCGAGTATGCCGGGATAGTCCCGTATGCTTATGTTGCCCCTGTACTCGTTCAGGATCTCGACGAACCTGCTCATGTGGGTGCCCTTGAACTGCTTGGGCAGATCCACGTACATGTTGATACTAGCGATGGTATGCTGGATGGTGTTAGACCTGTCGAGCACCACGATAGGATAGCGTATGTTCTTTATGCCGACCTTGTCTATGCCGATACCCCTGCTGTCGAAGCTGCTCTGGACGTCCCTGATAGCCCTCCGGGGCCTCGTATGCTTCGCGCTCATTCTTCTGTCCTGTAGAGTGCCCACGTATCGTCCGCTTCCCACACCTTGACCTGTCGTATACGCACCGCATCGCCGAGCTGGCGCACGACCCCGGTATAAATGTACGCTGCTATGTTTTCCGCGGAAGGCTCCGATTTCTTGAATGGTTCCAGGTCGTTCAGGTAAACATGGTCCAACGATTTTATGACCTCGTCGACCTTCTGCTTGAGTAGCTTGAAATCAATCAGCAGGCCGTTGACGAGCGTGTCCCCCTGCACGACGACCTCGACCCTGTAGTTGTGCCCATGAAGTGCCTCGCACCTGCCCTCATAGCTGACCAGTCTGTGGGCCGCCGAAAACCTTCTTGTTATGCCTAATTCGTACATGTCCTATCCTTTCTTGAAGATCATAATTCTTCTGAACGAGCCGTCGGGCAGATCGGTGGCAAACTCGTCGATCTTTTGAAGATCTCCGCGGACAGCCGTGCCTTCCGCCTTTTTCGATTGCATGGCGATCAGCCTCCCACCTTTTTTCAGATACGGAAGAGACAGCGAGGCGAGTTCAGGTAACGGGAACGCTGCCCTCGATATGACCACGTCGAAGCTCCCGGCCATGAGTGCCTGAAAATCCCTGGCTTCAGCCCTCTGGTGCAGCGCTGCCGTGTCGGTGAGCTTCAGGAGGTTTATCATACTGTTGATAAAGTTTACCTTTTTTGACCGTGCGTCAAGCATTACCAGGCGTACCGAAGGCTTCGCGAGCTTGATGGGTATGCCCGGAAACCCGGCCCCGCTGCCTATGTCGAGTATGAAGTCCCGGTCCCCTATGAACCTCAGCGGTGTCAGCGAGTCTATGAAGTGCCTCACCACGATGCCGTGCTCGTCGCGGATGGCCGTGAGGTTGATGGCATGGTTCCACCGCATGAGCTCTTTGATGAGGTTCTCGAACGCGTCGAGGCAGACGTCGATGTCCCTTATGTGATGGTCGCCGAGATAGTTCCGGAGGAGATCCTTGTGCTCTGGCATCATGACGTACGGATTCTCCTTGTAGTCGGGGCTACGGTTTCAGCCTGCGCAGCATCGAGTCCCTGTAGACGATCACCTTTTTCGGCAGTAGCCTGATGTACCCTTTCCTCTGCCACGAGGACAGCGCCCTTGACACCGTCTCCCTGGTCGTTCCTATCGCGCTCGCGACGTCCTGCCTCCTGATGTTGTGCGGTATGACCGTATAATAATCCTCTTTCCTGCCGTCGGTCTTGATGAGCTTCTCCATGTACTTAATGAGCCTGTCATAGACGTTGAGCAGGGCGAAGTCCTCTATCATCGCGTCTGCTTCTCTGACTCGCACACTCATGTCCTTCAGGATCTTTATCGCTATGAGGGGGGAGGCATGGAGGACGTTTAAGAAGTCATTCCTTTTGAGGACGATGAAGTCGGTCTCCTCGATGGTCATGGCGTTTGCGGAGCGCGGCATGCCGTCGAGCAAGGACATCTCGCCGAAGAACTGTCCGGACTTCAGGACGGCAAGGGTCAGTTCTCTCCCTGCCAGGGAATAGAGGTATATTCTGACACCACCTTTGAGAATAAAATACATTGCATCGCCCGGCTCGTCCTGATGGAACAGCTCAACGCCTTTGTCCACATGCTGTTCCCTGACGTACGCCGAGATTTTGCCGATCTCGTCCTCGGTCAGCTCGGAAAATATGCCGATCTTCTTTATCTCGAATGCGATCATACCGCATTTAATAACACGATCGTGTGAATGTCAACCGCGCTCACGGCGTCTTGCAAAAGCGGTAAGATGCTGTATACTATACGAGCCGTTGCTAGCGGTGGAATGTGCCATGGAAGTCCCTATATCTGACATGTTGAAAAAGCTCGATACGGTGACACGGGGATACATCTCTGTCATTGAGGACACCGCTGACGAACTCAGCGAGGACCTCTATCTGGTCGGCGGCCCGGTGAGGGACCTTATTCTCGGGAGGGACAGTATAGACCTTGATATAGCCGTGAGAGGCGACGGCATCAAGTTTGCGGACCTCCTTGCGGACCGGATAAAGGGTAGCACTCTGACCGTGTACAAGGAGAGACTGACCGCGGTCGTCGCAGTACCCGGGCAGAGGCACATCGACGTCGCAACCATGAGGACGGAAGTGTACGATCGACCCGGCGCGCTGCCCCGCGTCGAAGCAGCGCCGGACATCCGCCGGGACCTGGCAAGGAGGGACTTTACCATAAATGCAATGGCATTGAAGCTCGACGGGTCAGACCTTACCGAACTCGTGGACCCCTTCAACGGTCGACGTGATATCGTGTCGTCGGTCGTGAGGTCCCTGCACCCCAAGAGCTTCGTCGATGATCCGACGCGCATCTACAGGGCGATACGGTTCGAGGTGAGACTGGGCTTCCAGATCGAGGCACAGACGTTGAAGACCCTGAGAGACGCGGTATCAGACAGCGCGCTGAAGACGATAAGCGGTCAGAGACGCATCAAGGAGATCAATCTATATCTTGCAGAGGTGAGCCCGTTTATGTTTATAAAGAGGGCATACGATCTTGGTGCTCTTGCAGACATCGTCCCGGATCGTACGACCCTGGAGGACATTGAACGTCGGTACGAAAAAATCATGAGCACAAAATCATTGACACCGGAGAACAGGCGTCTGCTGCTACTGGCAGCCCTGTTCGTCCATGGTACGCAGGACGAGGCCTCGAACCAGGTTGGGTATTTTGGCATGACAAAAGAACTGCGCACGACGATCATCGATACCATGATGCTGCTGGATGCGGTCAGCAGCGATCCCTCCCCGTCGAGTATCAGCAGTGTCATGCGGCGTTATACCGACAGATCGAGGCTCTTGGCGTATATCATCACGAACAGCGATCTTTTGCTGCCGTACATCAGCCTATAATGAACTGGCGCTCGTATCAGAAGAACCATCTCAGATCATTGAGGAAGCGGTTTCGGCATGCTTACCTGCCTTACCTGCTCATCTCTGCAATAGCCGTTCTCGGCTTTGTCCTCTCTGTCGTTGTTCACCACACGGGCGGCGTTCGCGGACATGCCACAGCAGTAGTGAGGCACCCCGCACGTGGTGTGACGGCAGCATCGGGCATTTCTCCGGCTACGGTCGGGACAAACCTGATATCACCCCCTTACGGAGAAGGGCTGCAGAAGAACCTCGTAGCCAGATGGATAAAGCGTATGATGGACCGGTACGAGGTTCGGTACGGATCTGTCGTGGCGATCGATGTAAGGACATGCAAGCCGATAGCAATCGTCAACAAGGGGGCAGGCTTCTCCGCCTTCGATGTCTACCCGGCTGCTTCCCTGATCAAGCTCGTGACCGCTTCTGCCGCGATCGAAATGCACCACATCCCCTCGTATGCTTCGTTCGCGTATGATTCCAGGAACGCGAGCCAGAGCATACGTGCGCTGACGGATGGATACAACGATGGCAGGAAGCGCATCACCTTTTCGATGGCGCTCGCGAAGTCCAACAACCCCGTGTTCGGAAAACTCGCTCTCTACAAGATCGGCAAAAGCAGTCTTCAAAAGTACTTCGACAGATTTTACTTCAACAGGGATATCGGGCCAGCCTTTATCATGAGGAGCCGTGCCACGGTGGACGATAATGCTGTGGATATTGCGCAGACGGGCGCCGGGCTGAACCCGGACATTACCCTGAGTCCCTTTCATGCGGCGCTGATAGTACAGGCGATTGCCGACGGAGGTAGGATGTGCGTACCGTACGAAGGATTCGGCGGCTCCCGGCAGGGCTATACCAGGATGATAGCTCCGCAGACGGCACGGGAGCTTATCAGTATGATGAGGATGACGATTGTGAAGGGTACATCGAGGAAGGCCTTTTTTCACCGGGGGCGATACATACTTGCAGACATAAGCGTGGCAGGAAAGACGGGCTCCATACACGGTACCGATCCGGATGGCGACTATGAGTGGTTCGTCGGCATCGCGCCGGTGGATGCCCCGAGGATCGCCGTTGCGGCCGTTGTCGTGAACGGCATGAAATGGACCATCAAGGGCTCCTACTTGGGTGCCCAGGCCATACTTGCGTACTTTTTCCCGGATGCCGTGAAAAAGCTCCTCCACTTACGGTAGCCGGCCACGCTATAGCGACCGAGGTTTCCTTATTTGTTGCTGTAGAACAGCGCGATCTCCTCGACCAGCGCCTCGATAGTATAGGGGTGAGGCTGTATGGTTACCGTGAGCCCCATGTCCTTGGCCGTCTTTGCCGTTATGGGGCCGATGCACGCGATGTCTGCACGCTCGAGTATGGTGTGTGCGTTCTCGCCGAACATCTCGAAGAAGTTTTTTACCGTGGAGGAACTCGTGAAGACGGCGATGTCCACGCCTTCCTTGATGTAAGGTAGCATCTCCCGATCAATCTCCGCCCGGATCGTCTTATACACGGGAACGACGTGGACGTCTGCGCCCATCCTCCTCAGGCCGTCTATCAATACAGCACGTGCATCAGCTGCCCTCGGTATCAGCACCCGCTTCCCCTGGACGGTGCCCTTGAGCATATCCACGAGCCCTTCGGCCCTGAACTCGTCCGGTATCTGGTTCACCCGTATCTTCAGGTCTTCTATTGCCTGGGCGGTTTTCGGGCCGATTGCGAGTATCCGTGCCGCGCCCATGGACCGTATGTCCCTGCCGGACGACCAGAGCCTGTCCACGAACCTTCTTACTGCGTTTGCGCTCGTGAAAATAATCATGTCGTACGAGCCGAGTCTGCTTATGGCTGCGTCGAGCGGGGCATAGTCGTCCGGGGCCGTGATCTCGATGGTCGGCTGCTCGATGACAAAGGCGCCGAGTAGCTCCAGAGAGTGCTTCAAGGCTCCGCTGTCCTTCTCCGCCCTGGTCACGAGCGCTTTCCTGCCGAACAGCGACAGGTGCTCGAACCAGTTCAACCGCTCGTGCAGACCGACCACCTTACCGATGACGATAAGCGCCGGTGTGGTGAAAGGTCTGTGGTCCTTCCCGATGATGTCCTTCAGAGTGCACACGGACGTGGACTGCATCGGCGTGGTGCCCCCGTGTATGATTCCCACCGTATCATCGATGTCCCTGCCGTTGTCCACGAGCTTCCGGGCAATCTGCCGTATCTGCGCAACGCCCATCAGCACGATGATCGTATCGATCTGAGCGATGGCTTCCCAGTTATGCTCGTCGATACCGTGCTCCGTGTTTCTATGGCCGGTTATGACGGCCACGGATGACGAAAGACCGCGGTGTGTAAGCGGAATGCCGGCATACAGGGGAACGGCATTGATGGATGATACCCCCGGGATGATCTCGAAATCAATGCCTTCCCCGGCAAGTGCGAGGGCTTCTTCGCCGCCCCTCCCGAAGAGGAAGGGGTCGCCGCCTTTGAGCCTCAGCACGCTGAGCCCGGCCCGGGCTTTCTCTATCAGGATGGCGTTGATCTCGCCTTGGGGCTTCAGGTGCTCGCCGGCCATCTTGCCTGCATAGATCAACTCGGCTGACTTCTTCGCGTACCCCAGGACGTCCCTGTTGATGAGGTGGTCGTACACGATGACGTCAGCGGCCCTTATCCGATTGACGATCTTGAGCGTCAAGAGCTCGGGGTCGCCGGGGCCGGCACCCGCTATGGACACCTTACCTCTGCTCATGCCTGCATGCCCACTATTTCTGATGCGCCGGCCTTCAGCAGCCTCTCTGCGAGCTGTACCCCGGTTCCGTAGGCGCTGGCCGTCGATCCGATCACCCTATCCTGAAAAAAGGCGCTGCCCTGCGGATCGGCGACGAACCCGGTGATCTCGATACTATTCCCGGTCACGGCGGCATGGGCACCGGCCGGAACCTGACAGTCGGCGCCGAGGCGCGTTACGAATCCCCTCTCCGCGGCGGCACGGGAAAAAGTAGGCCCGTGGTTCAGTCCCACGAGGACAGACCGCAGTGCAGCGCTGTTCTCGTGCGACTCCACGGCTATGATGCCCTGGCCTGCGGACGGTATGATATCGAGTCTTTCAACGAATGCCGGACGTATCCCGAGCCTGTTCATTCCCGCATACGCAATCACGATGGCATCGTAGCTACCGGCCTCGAGTTTTCGTATTCTCGTGTCGATGTTGCCCCTCAGCATCTCGAATCTCAGGCCCGGTTTTGTCCTCCTGAGCTGCACGATCCTCCGCAGGCTCGTCGTGCCGATCACAGCACCTGCCTTCAGGTCCGTTAGCGTCGTTTTCCTGTTGAAGACCATGACATCCCAGGGCTCCTCAGCGGCCGGCGTCGCCGCTATCGAGAGTCCGACCGGTATCTGCGCGGGCATGTCCTTCATACTGTGCACGGCTATGTCTATGTCTCCGGACAGCAGGGCGCTCTCTATCTCTTTGACGAACAACCCCTTGCCGCCCATCTGTGTCAGGGACACGTTCTGAATGGCGTCACCGGTAGTCTTTATGATGATGACCTCTGTCTCGAGGGCAGACGATATCTTGCCGAGCAAAGAGCGTATATAGTTCGCTTGCCACAGCGCGAGCTTGCTGCCTCGTGTGCCTATCCGTATCTTCATATTCTGAATATCTTCCTTAACAGCGTGATATCCTTCAGGGCCTCGCCCCTCCTGTGTACGCTCTTTATCTCTGTAATGGGCCCGTGTAGTATCTTGTTGACGATGCCCCTCGACAGGCCGTCGAGGATATCGATGTCCTTCTTTGTAGGCGCCGCGAGCTTGGTGATTGCCTCCTTCAGCTCCTCTTGCCGTATGGCCTCGAATTTCTCCCTCAGCGAGACAATCGTGGGCACCAGGGAGAGCTCACCGAGCCAGTTGACGAACCTGCTTGTCTCTTCCTCGATGAACTGCTCCGCTTCGTTGGCGGCCTTCTCCCGCTCCTTCATGTTTTTGCTGGTGACCCCGTTCAGGTCGTCTATGTCGAACAGGAACACGCTCTCCAGGGAGGATATCGAGGGCTCTATGTTCCTCGGTACCGATATATCGATGAAGAACAGGGGCCGATGCTGCCGTGCCATGATGATCTTCGCCATCCGGTCGCTGGTTATCAGGTAGTGGTCTGCTGACGTGGAACACACCACGATGTCCACGTCCATAAGCTGGTCGTACAGCCTGTCGAACTCGACGGCACTGCCCCTGAGCCTCTCCGCGAGCTCCGCTGCATGACCGAAGGTCCTGCTCAGCACGATCAGCCTCGATGCACCGGCGTCCTTCAGGTACTTCGCGGCATCCTCGGCCATCTCGCCTGCGCCCATGAGCATCACGGCCTTGCCCGAAAGCCTGCCGAAGATCTTCTTCGCGAGTTCAACGGCGACCGAGCTTACCGAGACCGTGTACAGCCCGATGGGGGTGAACGTCCTTACCTTCTTGGCCACGCCGAAAGCCCGGTGCATGAGCCTGTTCAGTATCGGGCCCGTCGTGGAGTTGTGAGATGCCATCCGGTAGGCGTTCTTGATCTGTCCGAGTATCTGTGCCTCTCCGATAATCATGGAATCGAGGCTGCTCGCTACCCGGAACGCGTGGGTCACAGCGTCCCTGTCCGCATGGACGTAGAGATACCGGGGAAGGGCATCTTTCTCGATACCGCTATCCCTGGCCATGATCGTTGCTATCGCATCGACCGTTTTCTCCTGGTCCTCGCATACCGTATAGAACTCGATACGGTTGCATGTCGACAGGACGATGCACTCCGCTATCGAGGGGGAAGACATGACTGTTCTGAGGACGGCCGGGATCTCGTTATCCGTGAGGCTGATCTTCTCCCTCAGCTCGACCGGCGCCGTCTTATGGTTTAAGCCTACGACGATGAGCTTCATAGACTAAAAGTTGTGGTAGCCTTTGAACAGGAAGTTGACCCCGATGAAGGCGAACACGACGAGTACAAAACAGAAGATGGATCCCCACGCGAACTTCTTTCCTCTCCATCCGAGGCTGATACGTCCGTGCAAGATAAAGACATAGGCAAGCCATATGATGAGCGACCATGTCTCCTTCGGGTCCCAGTTCCAGTAGCTCCCGAATTCCCTGTCGGCCCACAAGGCGCCGGTGATTATGCCGAGGGTCAGGAGCGGGAGGCCTATCGTCAGCGTCTTGTATCCGAGATCGTCGAGGATAAAGAGGGAGGGCAGCCACTGCGTGATCCGTTCGACGCGCCTGTGTTTCAGCGAGGTCTCCTGAAACACATACATGACCGAAGAGACAAACGACAGGGCAAAGAGGCCGTAGGACGTTAAGGAGAGCACCACATGCACCGGGAATATATCGGTATTGAATAGCGGGCTTATCTCCGGTGCGCTTCCCCTCAGCAGGAGGGAAGCGGCGATCAGGAGGAGCACGAGGGGCGTTGCAAAGCCAATGATCGGCGTGGTCCCTTTGAAAATCGAGGACACCAGTATGGCGCCGATGGCAATCGCCCATGCAAACATGAATGCTGCCTCCTTCATGGAAAAGACGGGGAATAGATCTGTACGGCGGTACAGCATGAGCAGGAGCCCGGTATGGAGTATGCCTGCAGCGATAAGGGTTATATGACTGGCCGCCTCGAGCTTTCTGTCCCGGTAAAAGGCGTACCCGATGCTCGTGCCCATCGCACCTATATAGAGGAGAACCGTCAGTGTCAGCATATTACTTCCCCCGGCGTACGCACGATGCGATGAAGTCTTCCGAGTACCGCCGGGTTGACGCTGTATCGTGCCTGCGTATGTCTCTGGACAGCCTCCCCAGAGAGAGCCGCTTCAACTCGTGCCCGATATCGATGTTCACGCCGCTCTTTTTTATCCTCATCAGCCTGCTCCTGACCCGTATCACGGCATCCATGAGTTTCATATACCCGGGGCTCATCAGCTTTTCAATTCTTTCCTTTATCAGAACAGCGGCGTAGGATGCAGTCCCGTCCGTTGAGACCGCTATCGTTATCCTGTTTTTTTTGATGATTGCAGGCATGATAAAGTCGCCCTTGTCCGACGCATCGACGACGTTCACCAGTGCGTGACTCGACCTCGCATCACGACGTATCTGCCGGTTTACAGAGCTGTCATCCGTGGCTGCGAATACGAGCTCACTCCCGCTGATGTCCGATGGCCGGTACGTCCTCTCTCTGAGATCGATACTGTCCCGCCTGCCAAGCTTCCTGAGGGTGCTGCTCAGAGATGGTGCCACTACCCTGACCCTTGCCCCGGACCGTAGCAACTGCACGGCTTTCCGATACGCAACACTCCCGCCCCCTACGACCAGACATTTTCTTCCCCGCATGTCCAGGAAGATCGGATAATACCTGCTCAAAAGCTGATCCCGAATCCCATACTGACAAATATGCCGTTCATGGCGAGGGTGCCGGTGCTGTTCGTCGTAACCGGCAGATACTGGTAGCCCATGTCCGTATTCAGCAGTAAGCTGGGAAGGTGTGACTGGAACAATATATTGCTGCCGATCCCGGTCCTGAACCCGACAGCGTAGATATTGGTGCTCGTCTGGTTGCCCTGGTACGTCAGGGACGAATTTATCATGGTAACGTTGAGGAGCGAGAAGACGTACGGTTCCACGTGGTACGTGTTGAACAGCCTGATCTTGATGCCTGTGTCTATGGACGGCAGGACGGTGAGCCTATCGTATGCTACCCCCCCCGACACGTTGACAGGTGCAGACTCGCTGTCCGACTGCTGTGCTGTCCTGCCCCGTATGTCCATGCACAGCCATTTGTGGTACAGGTCGAAATCGTAGTCTATCTGCAGCGTGTTGGAGGGGTCCGACAGGACGTTTAGCGGCTCTGCGAAATCGAGGTTTTCCGAGGACAGTATGACCTCGTCGGCATGCGCGCCGGCGGCCATGAGCAGACACAGAAGCACTGTCGTAAAAACTTTACGCATACTCACAAACAACCTCTCACAACGAGTCATCATAGCAAAGGTCATGACCGAATGCAAGCACAAACGGCAGGAGGGGCGGTGCACCATCGATTCGGGCGGCATGCTGGAGCCGTATATCCTATAAGGCGAAATATACTTTCGGAAGTGGTTGTGCTATGGTGGGGCAAAAAAAGGGAGACCGTATGGACGAAAATATTGCTCAAAGCCTTTATAACAGGGCAAAGACTGCACCTGATGATCCTGCATTGATGTTCAAAGAAAACGGCGTGTACGTAACCAAATCGGCCGCATGGTTCTGGGACAGGGCCGAGAGGATCGCGTCCGGCTTAATCAAGCTCGGCATACATGCGGGAGATAAGGTCGCGATCATGAGCTCCACACGGGTCGAATGGACGCTTGCGGACCTCGCTATTCTCTCCCTGAGAGGGATCACTGTAACCATATACCCGTCCCTGCTCGAGCACGATGTCGCGTTCATCCTGAACAACTCAGACTCGAGGGCCGTCTTTGTCGAAAACGGGGCTGCACGGGACCGCGTACAGAAGGTGATCAAGGACCTGCCTGGGATCATAGCGATAATCGTCTTCGAGGATGTGCCCGTGACCGACGACAAGATCTTTACTTTGAGGCAGATCGAGAAGCTCGGCGATGACAATCCTGCCCCGGACGAGGTGAAGAGGCGGATGGACAGCATTGCGATGGACGACACCGCTACCATCATCTACACCTCCGGAACTACCGGGCCTCCCAAGGGTGCAGAGATACTCCACAGGAACATTATCGCGAATTTGAAGGACCTCCTTTCCCTGACATTCAATGTTCCGGGCGACATAACGCTCGCCTATCTGCCCCTGGCACACGCGTACGAGAGGATAAACCAGTTCGGCGCCATATACGTGCACATGATATACGCCTATGCCGAGAGCCTCGATACGGTCGCCCAAAACATCTTGGAGGTAAGACCGACGATTCTCCCGGGAGTGCCGAGAGTATACGAGAAGATCTATGCACGGATCATGAGCGAGATTGAGAGCGGACCGCGGATCAAAAAGGCCTTGTTCGTCTGGGCATTGAACATCGGGAAGGCGTCCCTGCCATACCGGCTCGCAAAGAAGCCGATCCCGGCAGGCCTGAGGATAAGATACACCGTTGCGAAGGCGCTGGTCTTCAATAAGCTGAGCCAGAAGCTTGGCGGAAGACTGCGGATAGGTATCACTGCTGCTGCCCCGCTTGCGCCCGCGATCATAGAGTTCTTCAACGCGCTCGGCATTCCCATATACGAGGGTTACGGCATGACGGAGACCTTCGCACCGGCGATCATAAGCTATGAGGGGAACTTCAAGATAGGCTACGTGGGCAAGCCCCTGCCGAGTATGCAGGTAAAGATAGCTGGTGATGGCGAGATCCTCATGAAGGGCCCTGCCGTTTTCAAGGGTTATTATAAGAAGCCCGATGGCACGCCGGCGATGATCGATGAGGTCGGTTGGCTCCATTCCGGTGATATCGGCGACATAGACAAAGACGGCTTTGTCAGGATCACGGGCAGGAAAAAAGATCTGATCATAACGGCCGGGGGAAAGAACATAACGCCCCAGAACATAGAAAACCTGTTTACAACAGACCCCTTCATAGCACAGTGCGTGGCGTGCGGGGACAATATGAAATATCTCACAGCCGTCCTCGTGCTCAACGAGCAGGAGATCACGGCGTGGGCGAAACAGAAGCGCATAATCTTCAAGAGCTACAAGGCGCTTACCGGGGACAAGCAGGTTTATGAGCTCATAAAACAGAAAGTAGATCGGCTCAATGAAAAACTAGCATCCTTCGAGACGATAAAGAAGTTTGTCATATCTGACCATGAATTCTCAATAGAGTCAGGCGAGCTTACACCTACTATGAAGGTAAAAAAGAACAAGGTGATAGAGCACTTCAAGGAAGCTCTCGACGCATTGTATGACAAGGATTGATTTAGATAATAGTATTTATTTGTAAGGTAGTTATCATATTTAGCGAGATACAATCTACGGTATCGATGTATAACATCTGCAAATAAAGTGTTTTGTGCCTTATACAAAAACATTGACAGATGTAATTTTATCTTATTATAATAGGTCCAATTCAATCTTCTGAGAAGAAAAAAAGGGGCTGAATTCCGTTGAAAGCGGAATTCAGCCCTAAGCAGGTGGTTATATTCCAAGACGTAAGTTTATTTCTTCTTCTTCTTTGCTGCTTTTTTCGCCTTCTTCTTTGTAGCCATTATACTTCACCCCCCTTTGGTTTTTATAGTATATCAGATTGGTTTACAAATGTCGTGGCCCTACGCGAAGGACCCGAATAGAAATGCAGGGAAAATTGACCGTGCAAAGACAGACGGTTGCTTGAGTGACTATCTTCAATGTCTTCTGAAGACACCATACTATACTTCTTGGCCCCCGTAGTGATAATCATATCCTCTTATTTCGGGATTACCTATGCTCATTATTTTCTTTTTATATAAGAAACATAGATTTGTCAAGATGAAATAATATTTTTGAAATAATATTTTGTGTGAAATAATATTTTGTTCGATGAGAAAAGTTTTTCCGTTGACCGTTTGCCTGGAAGGCAGTGGTTATGGTAGGGTACAGGCGGTGAGGATGTAGGTCTTGTGCTGAAGGATAGTATGATCTTGATACACAGCGGTGCCGTCGTAGCGGTGGATATGCTCGGGCAGAACTACGTGCTGCTCTCCGTGTGGGTAGAGAGCATACCCCGGTTCAGTCCTGGTCAATTCATGATGGTCCGGCTGTCCGAAGGCTACGACCCTCTCCTTTTACGACCGTTCAGCATACTCGATGCGCACGAGGGTGTGTACCGGTTCCTCATTAAGGTCGTTGGAAAGGGAACGAGGGCCGTCAGGGGCTTTCGGTACGGCAGGAAGGTTCTTTTGACCGGGCCGTTCGGCAACGGTTTTCCCGGCGCCGCCAGGCATGGTACGATCATTGTGGCCGGCGGTGCCGGTATCGCATCTGTCTTCTCGCTCGTTCAAAGACTGCACGAGCGAGGCATCGCTTACGAGCTTCTGTATGGAGCGAGGACAGAAGCAGAGCTTGTCCTGTCCGATCTCCTGAGGCCTTACGACCCCATCATATCGACCGACGATGGCTCAAGGGGCCACTACGGTCGGCTGACGGATGTCCTGGCCAAGAGGATCAAGGGTAAAAAAGCCGTCTTCGCCTGCGGACCCCTGCCCATGCTTGCTGCGGTCGCGGACCTGTCTTTGAGGCATACGATCGAATGTTACGTCTCAATCGAGGCGAGAATGGCGTGTGGCTTCGGTGTCTGTCTGGGCTGCACGATCATTGATGGAGCAGGGAACACGAGAAGGGTCTGCCGTGACGGGCCTGTCTTCAATGCGAGAGATATCGTGCTTCCTGGTGTCTGCTGACATGGCGTCAACCACAGATATCAAGCGGATTATCAAGCGTATGGTACCCTCGCTTGTCGAGTTATCCCACGACATCTCCACCCATGCGGAGACCGCACTCGAGGAGTACAGGACACAGGAGGTCATGTGCGGGTTCCTCAAGAAGCACGGCTTCGCCATAGAGAAGGGCGTGGCCGGCCTGAAGACCTCTTTTGTCGCGACCTTCGGGAAAGCAGCGCACCCTGCGATAGCCTATGTGGCGGAGATGGACGCACTGCCTGACATAGGCCATGCATGCGGACACAATGTCAACGGTACTATGAGCATAGGCGCTGCTGTTGCCCTTGCCAGGGTTCTTGCCCCTGCAAGGGCACGGATAGCCGTTGTCGGGACGCCCGCAGAGGAGATAGGGTACGGCAAGCCTGTACTGATAGCGCACGGTGTCTTCAGTCGCTTCGACGTGGCGATGATGAGTCATGCATCTACGAAGCGCATGGCCTTTCGGTACATGCTCGCCCTGAGAAAGATCAGAATACGGTTCCGGGGCAGGGCATCGCACGCAGCGTCGTACCCGGAAGAGGGCAGGGACGCGCTGTCTGCTCTCATGCTCGCGATTCACAACATCAATGCGAGACGTTCTTCTTTCAGGCCCTTCATGCGGGCAAACGGGATCATAACACACGGCGGCACCGCCCCGAATATCATACCGGATTTTGCAGAGGCGTATTACTTTATCAGGGCCATCAGCCTCGGAGAACTCGATGAGCTCATGAGGTGGGTAAGGGACGCTGTCAACGGAGCAGCAGAGGCCACCGGGACAAGGGTGAAGATATCGGAGGAAGGCCATACCCAGTACCCCTTCTACGTGAACCAGAGACTGAGTGAGCTTTATGCCGGGGTCCTCGGATCGCTGCGGCTCGAACAGTCCGACGCAAGCCCCTACGCCGGCATCGGCTCCTCGGACATAGGACAGCTCTCGTATGTCCTGCCCACCCTACACGCCTATACCCCTATCGGAGGTTCCCACGCGGGGCGTGGGGCGGCGGTACACGTCCACACGTCCGGCTTCAGAAGGCTTGCGGTGTCCGGCACGGCGGACAAGGCCATCGCGGAAGGTGCAGCTACCCTTGCAATCACGGGCTATCGGCTGATCGACTCACCTGTCCTGCTACGGCAGATACGGCATACACACAACCCGCCTACCCTGCGGTAAGGTCTGACTACTCCTCTTTCAGCGTCCGCTCGGTGAACAGGCTGTTTTTCAGACCGGTGTCGATCTTCAGCTCCTTGACCGTGATCTCTGTCTTGTGGTTCTCCTGTACGTTCGTCATCGTCATCGTCATGGGGAACCACTTGTCGCCTATCTTCTTTATCTCGGTGTTCAGCAGGATCTTGAGCAGCTTGCCCTCCGGATCGTAGAACGCTATCCTCAGGGGCACGAACGTATCGTCCTTGACCCATATCTTCAGCTTGCTGTACGGCGAGTCCGCTGATTTTGGCCTGAGCGACAGTTTATACTCCCCGTTCTTGAAGCTATCGACGGTCGCCGTAAAGTCCTTCGCGATTCCCTCCGAGCTCAGGTCCTTATAGTTAAAATCCGAGCCCATGAAGCTGCCGTGCGAAGTCTGTCCCACGATCCTCCGTACTCTGCCGAGCGCGGGCAGGTAGACCCACATATTGTCGGTGCTCCTGGACAGGAACCCGGTGCCCTTTATATTGGCGGGCGCAAGGAACTTTATGAGGTGATAGTTGGACCCCTTCGTGTACATCTTCAGCGTGCGCTCGGTCGTCGTGCCGCTGCTGTCGATGAGCTTCATGACCGCGACACTGGTCTTGTCTTTCGTGAGCTGCTGGTCGTCGATCTTCTTCAATACCTCATTGCCGGTGAGTGGGGCACCGGTCGCCGCATGTCCCTTCACGGAAAGGACTGCGAGCGATACCAGGAACAGTGTAACCATTTTCTTCATACGTACCTCCGGAATTTCTTGAGATTTTCTTATTTGCCTTTCAGCTTGGACAGGATCTGTGTACCGCTGATATACCACCTGTTGTCCTCGTTGACGAACGTCCACTGTACCTTGGTCAGTTCCGTTATCGTCTGGGGGATGACGCTCTTGGTAACGATGGACGTTCTCTGATCCATCACGGCTATTGCCGTGCCACCCATGACGCTGATGGAGATGTTCGAGAAGTCCACGTGTATCTTGTCGTACCTGCTGAAGTAGTCCTCCAGGGCCTGCCTGTTCTGGCCCTGACTGCCCGCGATGTCCTGGAGTGCCAGCGCTACGTTTTTGGTAACCATCGCCTGCTTCTGCCTTTTGATGATGGCTATTATCTGCTGTTTTGCGATGGTTTCCTGCGAAGGCACCCTTGAGGCGGGAGGCACAATGACAGCGACCTGAGTCATCTTCTCCACGGCCCCGCCTGTTAGCGGTGTCCGTGCTTGTTGTTGGGCGACCCGTCCCTGTCTCTTCTCCCGTGCCCGGTTCGCGGCCTCTGTCTCGTGCCTGGCCGCGCGTGCCGGCTTTGCCGGGGCGGCCGGCTCGACAACGACGGGCTGAGACGGGGCAATGCCCTCCGTCTTCAGCGTAATCGTGATTTCTTGCTCGCTCTTTTTTCTGGAGCATGCCGGCAGCATCAGTAGAGCAGAGACGGCAATGACCATAGCTATCCGTACAAGCCTTTTATAGTGCATACAAAACTTCATAAATTTGCTGTGGTTCTTTCTTTCCCTTTACATATACCTTATCGAGCGGCTTTATGGCAACGGTATCTTGCACGGCGCTGTAGGTACGATCACATATCAATATCTGCCCGCCTTTTGTCAATCCTTCTATTCTCGAGGCAAGGTTAACCGTATCCCCTATAACGGTATACTCGAGTCTTTTCTCGGACCCCATGCTCCCGGCGACAACCGGGCCTGTCGCAATCCCGCACCCGACCGCGAGCCGGCGCCCTTTGCCTTCCTGCTCCCACTTCTGGTTGAGTGCCGTGAGCGCCTTCTGCATGTCTATCGCGGTCTTGACGGCCCTCAGGGGGTCGTCTTCGTGGGCGTATGGGGTGCCGAACACGGCCATGATGGCATCGCCGATGTACTTATCCAGCGTGCCTTCGTACGCGAAGATCACGTCTACCATGGCGGTGAAGTACTCCTTCAATATACTCACGACCTCCTCAGGTGACATCTGTTCCGACATGGACGTGAAGCCCCTGATGTCCTGGAACAGGATGGTCGCTATCTTTCGCTCGCCGGTGATCGAGACCTCCCGTTCCTTAATCAGGTGCTCGGCAACGAGCTCTGACACGTACCGCTTGAAGGTCTGCTTAATATGTTCCCTCTCTTTCAGCCCGTCGACCATGAAGTTGAAGTTAGCGGCAAGCAACTGCATCTCGTCCCTCGTCTTTACCGTCACGTGCTGGTCGAGGTCGCCCTGCTGGACGTGCCTCATGGCGTCGACTATCCGGGAGATGGGCTTCGTGATATTCAGTGAAAGGCCGAACGACGCAAGGAGACCGACGATGGTAAAGGTCAGCGTCACGAGCAGTGTTATCATGCGCGCACGGTCCATGGCCACATCGAACCTGTACAGCGAATATCCTATACACATGGTCCCTATCAGGGTATTCCCCGGCTTCAGGACGACATCGATGGGCAGGAGGTGGCCGAGCCTGCTCATGAAGGCCTGGTCAGCGGGCTGCTGCCCGGAGCCCGCGACCCTCGCCCGTATAATGTCCGGGATGCCCTTCACGAAGGTCTCGCTGTCCTTGCCGGTTATCTCGTTCAGCAGCGGTATATTGATCTCCGTGTCGATGATACCGCCGCTCTGGTTCAGGATCACGATGTAGAGGATATTGTCGTCGAGCTGGGGAGCGAACTTGAGGAATTGCTTCGCGAACGCCCATGGGTCGGCAGCGTTGCCGCCCAGCAGCGCGAGTGCACCTGTTATCTGTGCCATGTTTATGGCCTTCGAGCGCATTTCATATTTCATGGCCCGTTCCTGCCGTATTACCGAGGTATAAGTCACGATGGCCATGATCGCCAGCACGATCGCTGCAACGAGCAGTCCGAGCTTAACCTTGAGGCTGAGGAAGATCTCCCTTTTCATAATACGAGGTAGTCGAGACCCATGGTGTAGATGTAGTGGTACCCGAGCTGGAATGTATTGTATGCCGAGTATTTCATCGCTACGGTCAGGAAGAGACTCGGTGTTACGCTGAGCCGTATGCCCGGGACAAGGTCCACCTTCCACTGCTGTACCGTATAGGACTGCTTGCTCCCTCCGAAATTCAGGTCGGTGAGCTGTCCTTCGTTCATGACGTTGATCTCGAAGAAGCCGGATAACAACAGGCCAAAGGGAATGCTGAATGCCGTATTCGCGATGATGATATCGTTCGGTTTTACATTGGTCGACGGCTGTTTGCCCGTGAGCCGGTACCCGACGTTGGAGTCCCACTGAACGATGCCAAGGTCATCGGTGTACGCGACATCGGCCTCAAGGTCGGTTCCCTCGGAGCCGACCTGCAGGAACCCTGTAGGCAGGTATACGGTACCATACACTGCGAGCATGGGGGAGCGGAGGAACTGGTACATGAACCGTACCGCCGGGTTGCTCAGGCCGCCACCGCTCCGCACGATGCCGAAGGTCGAGTCCGTAATAATCTGGCCCCAGTCGTAGCTCACGTACGGTATGCTCAGAGAGAGGTTCATGTCGGATGTCAGGTTGTAGCTCACGTTGAATATTTTATACACGAGCCTCTCCCTGGGATTGCCGGAAAAGACCGTGTAGATGTCCTTCCCCATGTACCGGTCCGCCTGTGCATAGTAGAGGTAGACGCCTGTATCGAGGATGTTCGCCTTGCCCGATTTTGCCGTGAGCGTGAACAGCGGAAAGGTCGTCTGCTTCTGACCTTGGATCGAGGCTATGCCTCCTATCGCCCCGAGCTGGGCATGGACATCCGCTGCGAGTAAACCAACAGCGGCGCACACGAGTATGCCGACGATCCTTGTTCTCAAGGGAGCACCGGCGCAGGCATGCTGGTGGCCGAGACAGTATGCGCTATGATCCACCGGTAGATCGTGGCATCCACCCCGTCAGGCGCCACAGCGGGATCCGAGAGCAGGATGTCCATATGCGTGTAGTTGGGCATCATGTGTATATCGAAACCGCAGGCAGACCTCGGCTGACCGGCACAGCCTCGTGCCGGGGGCAATAAATCCCGATACTTGTAAAAGACCGTGTCCGTTTGCTCCAGTCCGCTCTCACCTCCAAAGACGAGCACCGGAGCGTCCATCTGCGACGTATGGGTGACATGGAGCCCCTCGTCCCATTGCCAGTCCGTCGTGCCGACCGCGTACGAGTCCCCGAAAGCCATCGCGTCGATGGCCAGTCGCATCGGGAAGTACCACTCCGTGATGGTCGTGTAGGTATTGGAGAGTGCCGCTTCGACGTCCTTGATGTTCGTGATATGCCCATCGCTGTTCCATGTGTAGACCATCGAGCCGTGATCCGTGGGCTGAGACATGGTCTCACCAGGTGATATGGCACTCGGGAACGGAGCCAGGGGGCCGTTCGCTATACCGAGCGTACCGGTCATGAGCCCGATGGGGTCGAAGTGCCTGTCCATCGTAAACCCGAGCATCGCCTCGTTCGTCGCCTTGAGCTGGATGTTGCCGAGCAGCAGGGTGGCGATCAACTGGAAATCGCTGTTCTGGAGCAGTGGCGACAGTGCGTTCGGATCCAGCTCAGCATAGATCCCCTCTATCTGTATGAAGGTGAAGACCTTGATTATCTCGGGTCCCAGACCTGCGATCACGCCAGCAGGGATCACATCTGCCGGGGTTTGCCGCAACTGGTCTATGCCGGGGAAGCTGAACGACAGTCCGGACAGCGTGATGCTGTTACCGGTCGTACCGGACAGATACTGGGCCTCAGTTAATGATGGAAACAGACCTGTTCCGCCCCCGTCGAGCTGGATAATGCCGGCGATCTGGTTATACCCGGCGTCCGAAAGCGTGGACGGATTGCCGTCGAAGTCGTAGGCGGCGTAGTCCTGAACGAGCCAGGAGCCGAGCGAATGTCCTCCGAGAAAAACATTGGTCTTCCGGTATGGCTGGGGGATCAGCGAAATGATCGTGTTGAGGTCTTTCATCGTCATGTCGAGCCCCCACTCGGACATGTACGACAGGCTCGAGGACGTTGGTGGACCGGCGTAGGTCTTACCATCGATCGTTGCGCCGCTGAAGTAATAATCGAAGGCGATTGAGGGATTGCGTTCACGCATCGCCTCCTGCAGGCCGGTGAGGTCATCGATCATCACGGACCTCCTGTCCACGGCCCAGACCTCGATCTGGCCGCCGCTCATCTGTACGATGGTCTTCGCCATCTTGTCGAAGCCCCCGGCTCCGCCGTAGAAACCCGGTATCAGAACGAGAACCGCCCGTATCTGCTTTGGCTCGGGCTTCTCATAATACCTCGTGAATACAGCATAGTCGTACTGGGAAGGCGTGGAGGTATTCAAGACCGGGTTCGGCGGCACACGGTAGCCCGTATTGATATGATAGTTCTCCACGGTCACCGGATTCGGTCCCGTTGTCGTGCTGCTCGAACATGATGCCATGATGAGCGGTACTATGCCAGTTGCCGCGATGAGCCCTATCAGAAAGCCCGTCCTTCTGGCCCCGCTCCTTTTTGGAATGGGCGCCGGACCTCTTCTCCTGTCCTTTCTGCACAACGCACGGTCTCGCACCGGGATAAGCCTTCTCTCCTTCATACAGCCCTCCTACGTGGTTGTATAGCCACAACCATCGGAACAATACAATACAAGCAGCACATTTGACAATTGTTTTTTTGATTGTATAGTCGTTACGATGAAGGTTCTTCTTGTAAACCCGTCCATAAACTTCGCAAAATTCGGGAAATTCAAAAACCTGCTCGAGCCGATGCCGTGCATCGGCATCGCGTACATCGCTGCAGTGCTGGAGGAGCGTGGGCACGCGGTGAAGATCATCGACGACTTCGCCTTCAGGGCCGGTATAGACGGCATCATGGCGGTCGTGGATGACTGGCGCCCGGACGTCGTGGGGCTGTCGTGCCTGACCCCATCGGCTACGCGGTGCGAGGCGATCTCTATGGGGATACGAAAGCGCCACCCTTTGGTTCGGATCGTATGGGGGAACATCCATGCGAGCTATTTCGCCCGGGACATACTCGCTGCCGGTAACGCCGATGCGGTAGTGCACGGCGAGGGAGAGTACACCATGGCAGATCTCGTGGATGCCTACGCTGGCGACACCCCGGCCGAGCGTATAAGGGGCATCTCGCTGAAGATCGGCGGCGAGATCGTGCGCACCGATGACAGACCACTGCTCATGGATCTCGACGTGCTCCCATACCCTGCGTGGCACCTGTTCCCGGTTGACAGATACGGCCTTCTACCCTTCGCGGACATAGAGAAGCCCATCCTCACGATGCTTTCTTCCCGGGGCTGTCCCTTCAACTGCAGCTTCTGCGGTATCACGTACAAAAAAGAGGCCTACCGGAAGAGATCGGTATCGAAGGTCATCGAGGAGTTCGATTACCTTATCGACAGGTTCCGGGTACGCCAAATAGGCTTCGTCGACGCTATCTTCCCCCTGAGCAAGCAGCACTGCAGGGACTTCTGCAACTCGATGATCGCGCGTGGCGTGAACAGGAAGGTGATATGGACAACGGAGACGCGTGTGGACATCGTAGACGACGAGATGGCAGGGCTCCTGAAGGAGGCGGGGTGCAGGAGGCTCATCTTCGGCATAGAGTCCGGGGTCGAGCAGCTCCTCCACAACGTCAACAAGAACTACACGTTGGACGAGGTGCGTGCCGGCGTGGGCAGCGCGCACCGGGCCGGGCTCGAAACGATAGGCCTTTTCATGCTCGGATTGCCCGGTGAGACGGTGGAGCTGGCGAGACAGACCGTAGAGTTCGCCAAGAGCTTACCCCTCGATTTTGCAAAGTTCGCGATATTGATACCGTACCCCGGCACAGAGATCTACGACCGTCTGGTAACAAGCGGTACGTGGAACAGGAAGGACTGGGACAACTTCTCGACCTTCAATCCTGATCCGGACGAGCTCGTGTACTTCCCCGGAAAGATGGGTGCGCATGAGCTTCTCACGATGCAGCGGAGGGCGAACAGGGAGTTTTACGTCAGGCCGTCGATGATCTACAGGCACCTGTTCGAGATACGTACCATCAGGCCCATCGACATTTTCAAGGGCATCTATAATCTCTTCTCCTGACGCGGTCGGTAGAAGGGTGGAGCCTCGATTTTATCTCTGTATTCCCCTGTAGCTTTATCGAGACAGGGCCTGCTTAAAGATGTTCTCCACGCAGATAGTACACTCGTTCAGGTCGAGCATGGCATTGATAAGGTGTACCGACCTGAAGAGTTCCATGTCAGTCACCCGTAGCTCTTCCTGGATGATCATGCCTTCAGACAGCAACTGTTCCCGCTTGGTTCCTTTCAGAAGGGGCGAGGCAGGCGTCAGCAGACGTGTCCCGTCGTCGAACACAAGGTTGGAAAAAGAAGAGTCGGTCATCGTGCCGCCCTTTACGATGATGATATCGTCGCAGCCGTCCCGCCGTGCCAGCAGCCTGTCGATGGCAGAGCGGTCGCAGTACTTGCAGGCATACCCGATGTCATCGTCGTCGAGGAGTCGCAGGGTGTGGAGGTCCCTCTTTCGGTACCGCTCGAACCCTATCGTATCAATGACCCTTGCATAGACGACTCTGCACTTCACGACCCCGCTCGTGCAGTCGTGCGGAACCTCGATAAAGTCCCGGAGGTCTATAGCGTCCGTACAGCCGAACACGTCCCTGCGCGAGCGGTTTAACCGGTCGTTGTGGAGACCGATGTTGCAGAGCGATCCGTCGAGGATCTTGATCGTCTCAAACAATTGGCACATACACTTTATCGATGAGCTCCCGGTATTCCTTTCGGGGATCGCTGTATATCGTTATGCCGCCGCCGCTCCTGTACGCGTAGCCGCCGCTGTCCTTCTCGATGAACCGTATCATGACGGCGCTGTCCATGCTACGGCCGTCGAAACAGCCGAAGATGCCCGTGTAGAACCCCCGGGGGTATGGCTCTATGTTTCTGATAATCTCCATGGTCTTTTTCTTCGGCGCACCGGTCACGGACCCTGCCGGCAGCAGGGAGAATATGATGTCTCCTATCCTCTCGTTGTAGTCCTCGTCCAGTTCTCCGGTGATCTCGGAGCTGACCTGCAGAAGGTCTTTACGGTTGGTCCTGATCTTTTCAATGTACCGGAACCTTTTGACCGTTACGTGTCTCGCTATCCTGCTCAGGTCGTTGCGGAGAAGATCGACGATCGTTACATGTTCGGCATGCTCTTTTTCGTCTCTGAGGATCATGCTTTCCGCTTCCTCTACCGAGGCGTCTATGGTCCCCTTCATGGGGAACGCAGCGATGATGTGGTCGTGTATCTTTACGAAGGACTCCGGGGAGAAAACCACAAAGGAGTCCCTGAGCCACAGCTTGTATCGTGCGCTGCTCCGGAAGAACAGGTCCCTCAACGAGATATTGATATCGATCCGAGTGGGGAACGTGAGGTTGAGGAGATAGGTATTACCCGCGCCGAGATGCGCAATGGCCTTATCGAACGCCTGCCGGTAAACCGTGTAGGGGACCGGGTGCCTGCGGAGGACGATATCGTCGTCGCAGGCCGGAGACGGACCGCCCGCTGTGCGGCTGTTGGTCAAGCCGTCTATAGCGTACAGGATCGCGGTATCGTCGACGCAGGAGAGCGGAATACAGCGCGGCGATCGCACGTCGGCATCTATGATGAACAGGAACGGTATGCGCCTCCTGCCGTAATCATTCATCTCGCTGATCATATCCGTCATGGTAACAGTATATCTCGAAAATATTCAATCGTCATCTCACGGAGAAATCCGTTGACATGGTAAGACGTCTGTAGGAAGGAAGGGTACAGGCGGGTTGCAGTCATGGGCATGAACCGATACGGTATAGGTGTATTCCTTACAAGCGTCGCTGCCTTGTGCGGCTGCAGCAGCAACAACCCTTCACAGAACGCGTACGCCGCTTTGTGTTCCAGCTTCACCTCTACCGCGCGGCTCGTCAGCATAACGCCGGCCACAGGCCCTGAATTCGGTGACCAGCAGGTGACTGCCGTACTGAAGGATTTCGATCCGGGTGCAGACCCGGCAGTCTATCTCGGCAATAAGGCACGCGGTGTCTCTGTCACTTCGCTATCGGCCGACTCGGTATCCATGAGTTTTACTACCGCAGGAAGCCCAACGCCCGGGGCCTGCCCGCTCGTCGTCGTGAACAGCCTGAGAGCATGCGCTTACCTGGCGAATGCATACACCTATCGGCCGCCGGTAAGCAGCGCTTTCAAGACCTTCGTAGCAATGGGGGCGAGCTATACCGCCGGCTTCCAGTCCGACAGCTACAACGAGGACGCACAGCTCAACGGGCCCGCGACATGGATAGCGAGACAGGCCGGCGCGTATTTCCCCATACCGTTGATCAAGATGCCCGGCCTGCCGCCGGAGGAGGGACTCGAGGGCCTCAATACGAACGGCGTGTTCCAGATAAGCCTTGCAGCCATTGCGGGTGCGCTCTTTACGATAACCGATATGCCTCCGTTCTTCGAGGATCCCACCGTAAAGCCCTACAACATAGCTATCCCCGGTGCCGAGATAGAGGATGAGGTGCTCGGTCCTGCGTCGAAGACCCTGTATGCATCAATCGCGATACCCCTCAGCAACTTTTTGTTTGCGCCGTATGACAACAGCTTCTCCGAGACCAAGGATATCAAGCCTGAGATCGTTATGGCGAAGGAACTGCACCCTACGATTATCGTGAGCACCGACTTGTACGGCAATGACCTCGTGACAGGCTATGTTACGCCGTACAGCGATTTTGTGCTCTACCTCACCCAGGCTGTTTCGGCGCTCGCATCGACCGGCGCACAGGTGTTCCTCGCCGATGTCCCCCACGCATTCGACATCCCAAGCTTCCAGCAGACAGCACTGGAAGACCTGACGCCCTGCGGCATGACCTTCTACGACGTCCCGATCCGACAGATCGATCAGGCCGCATCGCCCGTAGACAATTGTGCGGCTACATTCACGGCCGGCACCTGCGCGTATCGCGCATGCGAGTCATTCGTGCCCATGGACAGGAGCATCGACAAATTCAACAGCGAGTTCGCAAGCGTGGTCGCCCCGTACAGGAACGTGCATATCGTGCATTTCGCCGACCTGGCGGCAGGGAAGACAACGCTGGCCGGGCAGGGCACCTCGTTCGATGCGGAAGGATTCCCGCAGTACGTCCTCAGTAATGGCGTGAAACTGAAGATGAAGCATCTGGGTGGCTTCTACAGCCTCGATGATATCCACCTCACCAATGCGGGCTACGCGGTTCTTGCGAGCGTATTTATCCAGACGATAAACGATACCCTCGGCACGGACGTGCCCCTGCCGGACCTCGTGTCCATCGTCGCGCAGGACCCGCTGTCGCCCCCGGCGCTCTCGAACTATTGCTCGCAGGGTGCCAATAGCCAAAAGGTATTCTGTCAGTGTGTCGACGGTGCTATCGGCGCCACGACACTGACCTGCAGTACGATATTCTATTGAGCATGGCATGAATATTCCGCCCCTATTCCTCCTTGGATCACTCTTCCTGAAGGAAAACAGCCGATATTTTCCGCCCGCAGGCATAAGCCGATCATGGGTGGTGAAAAGGGCGATAGTGATCGCTCGATAGAGTCCCAGACCGTAGTAAAGATAAGGACAGGAGGCTGCAGGAAACGGCAGAGAGACAGTTGACTAGCTGAACCACACCTGATATACGTGGAAAAAAACGAGGAGGGTTATGAAGAGAATAAAAGCTCGAACGTTCGCCGGTCTCATCTGCGGGGCAATGATGGTCATGTCATCGGTATACGGCATGACGGACTCCAGCAAGGACGCGACGGTGTATGTCATCAAGCAGGGCGATACGCTCTGGAGCATAGCCGTACGTTTCAATGCAAACCCGTGGCTTTGGCCCAAGCTGTGGGAGCAGAACAAATACATAACCAATCCCCACCTCATCTATCCGGGCGAGCAGATAACACTTCTTCCCTCGTCCGTCGGCGTACCACTGACAGGAATGGCAGCAGCGGTACCAATGACTTCTTCCGCGGCACAGCCAGCCGAGGAGGCTGCACAGATGTCGGAGCAGGGTATAACGACCCCTACGGTCGAGGCAGAGGAGCAGCCTGAAGAACAGGCCCCACCTTCCATACAAACAGCAACCCCGTATGGGATCCAGTTCGCGAGTGTCGCTGCGAACACCTACGTCTATCCTTCCTTAGGCTCGTCGGGTTTCCTGGCCAAAGAGAAGCTGGCCGCTGCCGGAGAGATTATCGCTGCCCAAACGCGCGGCAGGACGATATTCGGCGAGCATGATATCGTATTCATAAATCTCGGCTCAAACGCTGGTGTAAAGAAAGGCGACCAGTTTTCGATCTATAAGAAGGACAAAAAGATCTATGACCCGGAATCCGACGACTTCCTCGGTTACCGGATAAAGATCATGGGAGTATTGAAGGTCACGGAGGTCGGGGCGCGCGTGTCCACCGCCGAGATCGTTTCGTCCTATGAGCAGGTACGGATACACGACAGGCTTGCTTCTTACGAGCCGGGCACGAAGACCATAGATATGAAGTTGGCCTCGGACCCCATCAAGGGGTATGTCGTCTGCGGGAAGACGGATCAGCGGATCCTGGGCGAGAACAACGTCGTATACATAGATAGGGGGAGCAACAGTGGCGTACAGGTAGGCAATACATTCGTGATCTACAGGGACCGAAAGCCTGTCGAAGACCCGGCCACCGGCAGGACCCTCCACTTGCCCAAAGAGGTGCTGGGAAAGCTCCTCGTCATCAGCGTCCACGGTGATACCTCCGTAGCAATCATCACGAAGAGCGTAAGAGAGATAGAAAGAGGTGACAGGATACTCGCAGACACGGCCTCCGGCATCATATGACGGTACGGAGGATCGACAAGCCATGGGGCTACGAGCTCGTATGGGCAGAAACCGAGCTCTATATCGGCAAAGTCCTGTTTCTGAAGGCGGGCACGCGGTCGAGTCTGCAAATGCACCGGCAAAAAGACGAGACGATGTTTCTGGGCAGCGGCAGGGTAACGCTTGAGTTTCCGGACGCACCCGTCGATACGAAGGTGGAATTAAAAACAGGCTCCAGCATACGGATTCACCCCGGGACGAAGCACAGGATCAACGCCCTGGAGGACTCCTACATCTACGAAGTCTCGACCCCGCACATGGATGACGTGGTAAGAATCGAGGACGACTACGGGAGAACCGGTTGAATGTGTACGGTGTCATAATCGCGGGCGGGCAAGGCAAGCGGCTGTGGCCTCTTTCGAGAGCGGCAAGGCCCAAGCCAGCACTGGCGGTTCCGAAAGGACTCCCGCTCATACGTCAGGCATTGCGGAGGCTCGAGCAGGTCGTCGAACACGGGAACACGATACTCGTCACGAACGAGGAGCTCTTCGCACCCCTGTACGGAGCTGTCAGGGAAGTGCCCGTGGAGAATGTATTGTCCGAGCCTGTCAGCAGGAACACTGCGGCAGCCATAGGGCTCGCCTGCATCCATATACTTGCCAAGCAGAAGGACGCCGTTGTGATTGTTACCCCCGCGGACCACTATGTTCAGGATGAGGAACGGTTCACGCAGCTCCTGCGAAGGGCGGTCCGGGTATGCAGCAGTTCCGACGTCGTCGTTGTCTTCGGTGTGAGGCCAGGCGGGCCGTCGACCAACTACGGCTACATTGCAAAAGGCGAGGCCCTGCCCGGTCCGGATGACCAGGGGGAGGTGCGCGATGTCTACAGGGTGGCCAGGTTTACAGAGAAGCCATCGAAAGATCGCGCCGAGCAATTTGTTTCTGACGGCTACCTATGGAACGCGGGCATTTTCGTCTTCAGGGCCGCCACGATGATCCAGGCGATAGGAAAGCATCTGCCGGAGCTTGCCTCCGCTCTCGATACGATCCAGCAGCAAATGAAAGGTCCGTACGAGAGGAAGAAGATAAAAGAGGAGTACACGAAGCTTCGTGACGTGTCTATCGACAAGGGCATCATAGAGAAGCTCGACAATGTGGCCGTCATGGAGATGGACACGGGATGGGCGGACCTTGGCAGCTTCGAGCAGATAGCGAACATCATGGTGCCCGGAGACGCAAGCGGTAACCAGAGGATCGGGACAGGTTTCGACCTGAACAGCACCAATACACTCGTCATCAGCGAAGAGGGCCTCGTAGTGACGGCCGACGTCCACGATATCATGGTCATCGTCTCGGAGGGCAGGGTACTGATAACGAAGAAGGACAACGACAGCGCGATAGCGGCCCTCGTCGACAAACTGAGGACGGACGGATTGAAGGAATATCTGTGACGGCTCCGCAAGCGTGCCGGCCGGACCATAATGAAAAACCCGAACTTTAATCTTTTAAGAAACAGGATCCTGAACAAAGAAGCGAGAATATCCATCGTTGGGCTCGGCTATGTAGGTCTGCCGTATGCAATGGAATTCGCGAGGAACGGCTTCAGAGTCACCGGCATAGACTCGAATGAGAAAAAGGTTGAGGCACTGCGCAGCGGAGAGTCGTACATAATGGACATAGGGCACGAGGAGCTCAGGGAGATCAACGGCTCCGGCGCGATATCCTACACGAGCTCGTACGACGGCATCGACGATGCAGATGTCATCGATATCTGTGTCCCGACCCCTCTGGGCAAGTCGAGGGACCCGGACCTCTTCTTTATCACGTCCGCGGTCAGGAGCATCAAGGCGAAGATACGGAAGCCGAAGCTCCTCGTCCTGACCAGTACCACGTACCCCGGCACGACGAGGGAGTACGTGGCAGCGACCGTTTCCGACAGCGGCTTTGTGATCGACAGGGACTTTTTTGTGGCGTTTTCGCCCGAGAGGATAGACCCGGCCAACAGGATTTACAAGCTTGCCAATATTCCCAAGGTAGTTGGTGGGGTGACCGAGCTTTCCGGGGACCTCGCCATACTGCTCTTCAGGCAAATCGTCAAGGACGTGATTCGGGTGTCATCGTCGGATACCGCAGAGATGGTAAAGCTCCTCGAGAACACCTTCAGAAGCATCAACATCGGGCTGGTGAACGAGATGGCCATCATATGCAACAAGCTCGGCATCGACGTTTGGGAGGTCATAGACGCTGCGAAGACGAAGCCCTACGGCTATGTCCCGTTCTATCCCGGCCCCGGTATAGGGGGACACTGCATACCGATAGACCCCGTGTACCTGACATGGAGGATGAAGGTATTCAACTACAGGGCGAGGTTCATCGAGCTCGCGACCGATATCAACAACGAGATGCCGTACTATGTCGTCAATCGTCTCGCCGAGATCCTGAACAATGATGTCAAGAGCATCAAGGACAGCAGGATCTTCATCGTGGGTGTCGCCTACAAGAAGGACGTCAACGACTCGAGAGAGTCTTCCGCCATAACAGTTATCGAGGAGATACTACGCAGGGGAGGCAGGGTGCTGTATAACGACCCGTACATAGCTGCCATCAATGAGAATGGTCTGCATATAAAATCTACAAAACTGAGCAGGAAGGCCCTCGCGTCATCGGACTGTACCCTGATTCTGACTGATCATGCCGTGTACAGTTACGAGTGGATCGTGAGGCACTCCAGGCGCGTCTTCGATACGAAGAATGCAACGAAGAACATCAAGAGCGGGAAGATAGTAAGGCTGTAGAGCGACCATGGACAGGTTCCTTATTACCGGAGGCGCAGGCTTTATTGGATCGAACATCGCGGACCGACTACTCGAGGAAGGTCATTTCGTGAGGGTGATGGATAACTTCTTTACCGGGAAGAAGGAAAACCTCAGCAGGGCAGCACAATCCGGAAACTTCGAGTTCGTGGAAGGCGATATAAGGGATGTCGACGTGGTAAGGAGCGCATGCAAGGGCATAGACTTCGTTTTGCACGAGGCCGCCATCCCTTCGGTACCGAGGTCCCTGGACGACCCCCTGACTTCGAACGAGGTCAATGTGGGCGGAACGCTCAACGTGCTGGTCGCATCCCGGGAGGCCCGGATAAAGAGGGTCGTCTATGCGGCGAGTTCGTCAGCGTACGGCGATACGCCGGTGCTGCCCAAGAAGGAGGACATGATCCCGTCGCCCCTGTCGCCCTACGCGGTGAGCAAGCTTGCCGGAGAGCATTACTGCAAGGTCTTTTCCGGCGCCTACGGCCTGGAGACGGTGAGCCTGAGGTACTTCAATATCTTCGGACCACGGCAGGACCCCCATGCGACGTACGCCGCGGTTATACCGAGGTTCATCACCGCGATGCTCAGGGGGGAGAGTCCCCTGGTGAACGGTGACGGGGAGCAGTCCAGGGACTTCACCTATATCGAGAACGTCATACAGGCGAACATCAGTGCGTGCTACAGCAGAGGTGTCAACGGCATGCTTTTCAACGTGGCATGCGGAGGGAGATTTTCCCTGAACGAGCTGCTGCGCAAGCTCGAAGGGATCATGGAGAAGAAGGCGAACCAGCAGTACCTGCCCCCGAAGCGGGGCGACGTGAGGTATTCCCATGCGGACATCGCAGGCGCACAGCAGTATCTCGGCTACCGGGTGCTGGTAGGCTTCGATGAGGGATTAAGGAAAACGGTCGACTACTTCGCGGGATCAAAATAAAGACAAATCTTCTCCGGTCGCAAGGTCAGCGCTTCCGATCGTGTCAGCGCAGTTCCCGTATCAATAGCTTGCTTTTCATGAATATATTCATGATAATGTCACGGGTCAGGAGCGTATGAAACCATTGAGAGAACTCATAGGAAAAGACGTGGAGGTGACGGCGAACGGTATCGTATACCGCGGCGTGTTGAAGGATGCTTCCGATAGGGCGGTGAGTCTACTCACAGCTTCCGGCTGGCTCGAGATCATGATGTCGTCCATCAGCAGGATCGAGGGGACCGGCACGCAGTCATTCGAAAAGAGATATGTTGATCCGTCGTTTTATAAGAACGGATAGGTCAACAGGAAAGGAGGACAACGGTACATGAAGGTACTTTCAGGCACGGGTGACGATACGACGATTAGGGCAAGCCTCAGGGTGTATGGGTATTTCAAGGACGATGTCCGGGCCCTGGAAAAGGTCCTGGACCACGCCATGGTAAAAAAAATCGGACCACAACTCAAGGAGGCGAGGAACGGGACAGTCAGGTTCTTAAGCGAGCAGGGGACATGGTACTCGTTCATAAAGCTCGGTGAAGCGAAAAAGCTGACGCAGGAGTCGTTCAGGAGTTTCGGTGCCCATGCTGCAAAGGAGGCAGATGCCGTGTCTGCCAGGGACGTCGCCATACTGATGCCCGCTACGCCCGGTGTCACCGTAGACAGGGCGGTCGGCGCACTGGTTCAGGGGGCGGTGCTCGGCATCTATAACTATAACGAGCTCAAGACGTCCGATCGTGACGGCCCGCGGGACGGGTTCGGCGGCAACGACGACTCGCTCTGGGTATACTGCCCTGGCGGCGCCAGGGTACCGCAGGGGCTCATCGATCGTGCACGGCTCATCGCAGAGGCAACCAACGAGGCGCGCCGGCTCGCGGATGCGCCGAGCAACATGATGACGCCGTCCATATTCACCGATACGGTGAGTGCCAGGGCAAGGAAGGAGGGCCTGAAGGTCAGAGTCCTCGAGAAGACGGTGCTGGAGAGGATGGGCTGGGGCGCATTCCTCGGGGTCGCACGCGGCAGCCATGAGCCGCCGAAGGTCCTCGTGCTCGAGTACAGCGGTGCGAAGGGGCCCGGGAAGTACGCTATCGTTGGCAAGGGGATCACATTCGACAGCGGCGGCATATCCATAAAGCCGAGCAGCGGCATGGAGGACATGAAGTTCGACATGGCCGGCGCTGCGGCGGTCGCGATGACGACGATTCTTGCGGCCCGGCTCGGCATGCCCGTGAATATCGTGGGCATCATGCCCCTGACCGAAAATATGCCCGGGGGCAGGGCGCAGAAGCCCGGCGACGTCGTCAGGACACTGTCCGGCAAGACAGTGGAGATCATTTCGACCGATGCCGAGGGGAGAATGATCCTCGCAGACGCGCTTGCCTATGCGGTCAGCACCTATACGCCGGAGGCAGTGATCGACCTCGCTACGTTGACAGGCGCGTGCGTGGTGGCACTCGGAAGCGAGGCGAGCGGTATCATGGGTACGGACGACGGCCTCGTGGGCGCGCTGATCGATGCGGGCGAGGACAGCGGCGACCGGCTATGGAGGCTGCCCCTGTGGGACGAGTATAAGGACTTGCTGAAGAGCGATGTCGCAGACATAAAGAACGCAGGATCCCGCTGGGCCGGTACGATCCAGGGCGGCATATTTCTAAAGGAGTTCGTCCATGACGCAACCTGGGCGCACATCGATATTGCCGGCACGGCCTACCTCGACAAGCCGAAGCCTTATTTCAGGAAGGGCGCTACCGGCGCCGGGGTCAGGCTCCTGACAGAGTTCTTCGAGGGGCTGCGCCGCTGACCTCTTCCTCGAAGAGGGGTAACGCAGGTTCTTCAGAAACACCTATGCAGGGACGTGGACTGATCCAGGTATATACGGGCGACGGCAAGGGCAAGACTACCGCATCGCTGGGCCTCGCACTGAGGGCAGCCGGGCACGGGTACAAGACCATCGTGATACAGTTCATGAAGGGCAAGATAGATTATGGGGAACTGAAGGCGCAGAAGTTGCTCGATCCCTACCTGAAGATCGTTCAGGCCGGGGGTCCTCATTTCATAAAGAGGGGCAGTCCCTCGGCTGAAGACATACGGATGGCGCACCAGGGAATCGCAGCGGCGGATGAGGCTTTCTCCGGGGACGCGTACGATATCGTGGTGCTCGATGAGCTCAACGTGGCTGTGGATTTCGGCCTTATTACGGTGGAGGAAGCGGTCGGGCTGGTGCGTCGGAAGCCCGAGTGCACCGAGCTGATTATAACGGGCAGGTATGCGAAGAAAGAGATCCTGGAACTGGCCGACCTCGTTACTGAAATGAGGGAGATCAAACACTATTATAGTAAAGGAGTGCAGGCAAGAGATGGCATCGAAAAATAGTACGGCCGACAAGACAAGATTTGCGGGTACGAGGCTCAAGCGGTATTCCACGATATCCGATCGGGAGGTCGAGCCCGTCTACACGCCCAGGGACATCGAGGGATTCGACTACGATAGTAGGCTCGGCATGCCCGGGGAATACCCCTTCACCCGCGGCGTCTATGAGACGATGTACCGGGGCAGGCTCTGGACCATGCGCCAGTTCTCAGGGTTCGGTACCGCCGAGGAGACGAACCTCCGCTACAAGTACTTGCTCGCCCACGGGCAGACCGGACTCTCCGTTGCGTTCCACATGCCTACCCTCATGGGATACGATTCTGACCATCCGAGGGCTGCTGGCGAGGTCGGCAAGTGCGGCGTTGCGATAGATACCCTGAAAGATATGGAGACGCTCTTCGACGGCATACCGCTCGATCAGATAACGACGTCCATGACCATCAATGCGCCCGCGATAGTCCTGCTCGCGATGTACATTGCGGTAGCAGAGAAGCAGGGCGTGGGCCAGGACGTGATCAGCGGCACGATCCAGAACGATATCCTCAAGGAATACATTGCCCAGAAGTCGTGGATATACCCGCCCAAGCCGTCCATGCGCATCATTACGGACATATTCGAGTATTGCGCAAAGCATGTGCCCCGATGGAACACGATAAGCATCAGCGGGTACCATATAAGGGAAGCCGGCTCCACCGCGGTTCAGGAGCTCGCCTTCACGCTCGCCGACGGGATCGAGTACGTGAAGGCCGGCATGGAGCGAGGGCTGGATGTGGACGTGTTTGCTCCGAGGCTCTCGTTCTTCTTCGATGCACACAACGACTTCTTCGAGGAAATAGCGAAATTCAGGGCATCGAGAAGGCTGTGGGCCCGGATCATGAAGGAGCGGTTCCATGCACGGAAGGAGGAGTCCCTGAGACTGAGGTTCCATACGCAGACAGCGGGCTGCAGCCTCGTGGCACAGCAGCCCATGAACAATGTCGTCAGGGTCACCATGCAGGCCCTTGCGGCGGTTCTGGGAGGGACCCAATCGCTCCACACGAACTCGATGGACGAGACACTCGCGCTGCCCACCGAGCAGGCCGCTACCGTTGCGCTACGTACCCAGCAGATCATCGCTGAGGAGAGCGGGGTCGCTCATGTCATCGACCCGCTCGGAGGCTCGTACTTTATCGAGGTTCTTACGGACGAGATGGAGAAGGACGCATGGGCGTATATAGACAGGATCGATCGGATGGGCGGCATTATACCCGCCATAGAAAAAGGCTATCCTCAGATGGAAATAGCGGACGCGGCTTACCGGTTCCAGAGACAGGTGGAGAGCGCACAGAAGGTCATCGTCGGGGTAAACCGTTATACGATGGAGGAGAAGGGCACCATACCCACGCTGGTCATCTCGCCGGAGGTCGAGCAGAGGCAGGCGGAGAAGACCAGGACCATAAAGAGAGAGCGCGACAACGGCAGCGTCAGGGCGGCGTTGGACGGGGTGGATGCTGCCGCACGGGGCAAGGACAACCTTGTGCCGCCCGTGATCGAGGCGGTAAAAGCGTACGCGTCCATCGGGGAGATCATGGACGTCATGAGAGGCATATTCGGCGAGTACCGGGATCCGGCGCTATTTTAGGTATGTTGACAAAGTGCCTGTATCGGTTAAGATAAGACCATGGGGTTTTCCGGCTCTATCATGTCGAGACTGATCTTTCTTGCCCTGCTGATCTTCGTAAACGCCTTTTTTGCCGCCGCAGAGATAGCGATAATTACGGTACGTGCCAGGGGCCTCAAGAAGGAGAAGGGAAAGAACCGGGTTTGGGACAGTGTCTCCGCTCTGCTAAAGGACACCAGAAGCCTGTTTTCGACCATCCAGATCATGGTCACGATCGTGGGGTTTCTGTCGTCCGCAATCGCGGCGCAATGGTACGCGGAGCCCCTTTCGAGGTATCTGTTCTCCCATCTGGGGTTCTTCAGCGTGTACCACTGGCAGATAATCTCCATATTGCTGGTAACGATGATCTTGTCGTACCTGTTCCTGATTCTCGGCGAGCTCTTTCCGAAGGCTCTGGCCGTCGAGTACCCGGAGAGGATCGCCGCGGTAACTGCTCCGGTGATAAACCTGACCCTGAAGGCGCTTTACCCGCTCGTCAGGCTTCTCATCATATCGGTGCAGTTGGTGGGGAGGCTTTTCCGCATCAATCTCAGCGGTGAATTGTCCATCGTTACTGAGGACGAGATACGGGCTATCATAGACGAGGGTACGAAGAAGGGCGTCGTCGAGCCGGACGAGAGGAAGCTGATCTACTCCGTGCTGGAGTTCAGCAACACCATGATCAAGGAGATCATGACGCCCCGGGTCGATGTCGCGGCGATCGAGAAGGAAACCCCTGTGGGCGATGCGCTGGACAAGATGATAGAGTCCGGCTACTCGAGGATGCCCGTGTACGAGAGGGACATGGATCACGTCGTAGGTATTGTGCACATCAAGGACCTTATCGATGCACGAACCAAGGGCAAACAGATCCCGAACATCATGAGGATAGCCCACTTTATACCGGATACCATGAGGCTCGATGACGCCATCAAGGAGTTCAGGAAGAAGGACAGCCATTTGGCGGTCGTCTCCGACGAGTACGGGGGGGTCTCCGGCATCGTCACCATGGAGGACATACTCGAAGAGATAGTTGGCGAGATACGGGACGAGTATGACCAGCAGGAAGAGGAGCCTATACAGCGTGTGCCGGAGGGCATCGTCGTGCTCGGGAACGTGAATATAGCCGACGTCAACGAGGCACTCGGCGTGAGCCTGGATGACTCGAAGGTCAGCACGATCGGCGGGTTTGTTACCGGGGGCATGGGACATTATCCGTCCATCGGTGAGGTCTACGAGGACGAGCAGGTAAAGGTATTCATCATGAAGACGAAGGGCAGGCGGCTGGAGAAGCTGAGGATTACCAAGAAGGGCGAGAGGGCCCTTGAGGCAGCGGACAGGGAGTAGTCCCCGAGGCGCAGGAGGAGAGGAGGGATCGTGTATGACTTTATAGTTGTCGGCGGCGGGATAGCAGGGCTCGAGCTCGGTGCGATGCTGTCGCACGACGGCCATCGTATTATGCTGTTCGAGCAGTCAGAGCGCGTGGGCGGAAGGTCGTTCGTCCATTCGAAGGACGGCTTCATACTGGACAACGGCATCCACCTCGTTCGGTTCGGAAGAAAGAGCGCGGTGGCCAGGGTATTGCGGCATGTCGGCAAGCCGATAGAATTCGTGTCACCCGGAACGGCTTACCTTGTTGACAAGGACGACAGGTTTATCCTGTTCCCCACGGGACCTGCCGGTTTCCTGAAGAGCAAGCTGTTCACCTTCTCCGAACGGCTGAAGGCGCTGAAGGTCATGGTCAAGCTCAGGGCAGGCGGCTATCGCGGCCTCGACCGGTACACCGTGGAGGACTGGATGCAGGGCGAGGGTATCGAGGGCGGGTTGAAGCGGTATTTCAGGCTGGTCAGCGCTTCCATGCTCGTGTGCTCCATGACGTCCATCGCGTCGGCCAGGGCCTTCGTGGAGAACGTCGATGCGGTGCTGAAGACAGGAGTTTCTGTCGAGTATCCGCTGCACGGGTGGCAGAACGACATCATCGGCCCCCTGGTCGATACGATCAAGCAGAACGGGGAAATAACAACGGGCACGCGGGTCGACGAAGTGGTCATCGAGGGTGGAAAGGCCACCGGCGTTAGGACAAAGAGCGGAACGATCCGCGCCAATAACGTGATCGTCGATGTCCCATCGCAGGAGATAGGACATCTACTCGATGTCGGTGCCTTGAAGAGCGAGAGGCTCAGGTCTGCGCTTGGCCTCGTGCCGACGTCCGGTATAGCAGTCGACTATGCCGTACAAGGCAGCGTCTCCGGCATCGACGGACTCATATACTTCGAAGACCCGATCAGCTTCGGATGCGTCGTATCGAACATAGCACCGTCTATGGCCCCGGCCGGGAAGTCACTCCTGACGTGGTTCTGCCCGATCCACAATGAGGAGATGAAACAAAAGGACAAGGTGATCGGCTATCAGCAGAGACTGGAGAGCAGATTGGAGCGCGTGTTCCCGGCGCTCAAGGGGGACACGCTGTTCAAGCGCGTGCTGTACATGGACACGGTAGACGGCGTTGAGTTGAACATAAACCAGTTACAGGAGAAGAGACTGGGCTATGTGATAGACGGGATCGACAACCTCTACCTCGTGGGAGATACGACGGCAGCGGCCGGCGCCGGCGGGGACATAGCCCACGAGTCGAGTATCGGGTGCTACGAAAAGATTACCGGCGGTACGGTCTGAGCAGGTACCGCGGGAAAGGGACTATGGAGGCCATAAAGCTCATCGTGAGCGATCTACACCTGGGGAGCGGCAGGTTCACGTCCGAGGGTATCAAGAACCCGTACGAGGACTTCTTCTTCGATGAGAGCTTCGTCGAAATGCTGGAGTACTACACGAGCGGGAGGTACGACGGCTATGACGTCGAGCTCATCATAGCCGGAGACTTCGTGAACTTACTTCAGCCGGACATCCTGAAGGACGGTATCACGATCACGGAGCATGACAGCCTCCTCATGCTGCAGAGGGTCGTGAAAGGTCACAGGCTATTTTTTGAGACACTGCAGCAGTTTCTGTACGCACTGAACCACCACGTCAGCGTCATCGTCGGCAACCACGATCAGGGACTTCTGTGGGGCAGGGTAGAGAGGTTCTTGAAGGACGTGGTATCGCCCCGTATCGATTTCTACAGTCGTTCCAAGTCTTTCGACGACATCTACATAGAGCACGGCAATAACTACGATATCCTGAATAGCTTTTCACCGCGGGACTCCATACACAGGTCTCCGAAGACGAACGGTACGATACTGGACATACCCTGGGGCAGCTATTTCGTCATGACGTTCATATACCCCAGAAAAAAAGTAACCCCGTATCTGGACAGGATAAGGCCGCTGAGGAAGTACCTGCGGTGGGGGTTCTTTTTTGAGACGACCAAGACGCTCCGGATAGTCATCATGATGGCATGGTTCTATCTCAAAAACAGGTTCCACCCGGACTCCAGCGTGAGAAGGAAGTTCCGCCTGACGCTCGATCGCATCATGGAATCGTTGAAGCTGAGCTCGCTGACGGAGACGGCCGCCTCGATACTGAGACACACGAACTACCGGATCGTGATCTTCGGACATTCACACATCGCCATGCAGGTTGACATCCACGGCAAGCAGTACATAAACACCGGCACCTGGACGGAGATCGTGAATATGGGGATAGATAATCCCGGCCGCCATACGAAGTTGACTTACGCACTGATAGACTATAGCGCGAGTCCGGTCAGGGCGAGCCTCCGGGAATGGCACGGTCATTACCGGATCGAGCAAGAGCTGCCCCGCTAATCCCGACTGATGGTTCTCACAAATACTTGACTATCGTAACGATTTCTTCATAATACCGCGTTGTGGCCAGATAGCTCAGATGGTAGAGCAGCGGACTGAAAATCCGCGTGTCGGCGGTTCGATTCCGTCTCTGGCCATTTCGTTTTCAAAGGGTTAGTCATTCTTACTCCTGCCCGCGTTTACCTCTCGTGATCACGAGGAGCAGCTCCATGAAGTCATGCGGGTACTCACGTAGGACCTCAAGCAGGCGTTATAGTATGTCGAATCACATGCGGATTATTTCCCCTATGAACAATTTTAATGGCGCATAGAGGGTGCAAATCTTTCATTTCTTATGTTTCATCAAGAATCTTTCCTATTCCCTTAACCAGAAAGATGCGTTTAGAAAGAATCTGTGCTACACATTTCCAGATTAAGAACATTTAATTTTAATTTAAGAAATATTTAATACCAAAGGTATAAATTCTTCCGTATATGCTTAAGTAAAGGAGGTGAGAAACAATGAAGAAGCTTATGGCGATAGTCGTGGCACTTGGCCTTGCACTGGGCGTAGTATCAGTTTCAATGGCGCAGCAAAAGGTGTCGCACAAGAAGGCTGGTTCGAAATCAACACAGACCAGTGTATCCAGACGGAAATAGAACAAGTGAAGAAGGCGAATTTTTCTTTCTCTGATGTAGTTGAAATCGTGAAAACTCGTTTCTATGGAGCCCCATGAACATGGGGCTTTTTTATGAAGTGTCTCTTACTTCCTGCGTGTGTATTTACAGACCTGTCTTTCTCTCCATGTATGCTACTGAAAATGAATGCCCAGCGAATACGCTTATAGGTTCGTTGACCAGTACAGGACTTTAAGCGGCGGAGACCCGACGCACGGGTGCCGCATATATGCTTAAAAAGATAGTTACGATTTTCGGATCGAACGGTCTGCCGGCTTCTCTGTTCAACGCAGCGATGATTTCACTCTTTTGCATGCCGTTCCTGTAAGGCCTGTCCGATGACATTGCATCAACAGAATCAGCAACCGCAAGAATCCTTGCATGTCATGGTATGTTCTCCCCCCCTTTAAGCCGTCGGGATAGCCAGAGCCGTCATAGCGCACGTGATGGTGTTCTATGGCAGGAATAATGCTCTTGAGCTGCCGTAGGGGAGATAGTATTTCTGCACCCCTTAAGGGGTGACGCCTCACCAAGTTCATCTCCTCGACTGTAAGGCTTTTTTTCTTGTCGAGGAGATCGGCATACGTTTCTATTTTCCCACTATCATGGAGCAGCGCCGCTATCTCAAGATTCCTCAATGACCCAGCATCGAGGCCTATTTCTTTTCCGATTGCAGGCGTATACTTTGTGACCCTCTTGGAATGTCCTGATATCCACTTTGATTTCACATCAAGCGCGTTTGACAGGGCCATGATGGTCCCCACCAGCAGGTCTTCGAAGTCTGCCTGTAACAGGTGGAGTTCCTGGTTCCTTTTGCGTAATGCATCTTCGTTCCTTTTTCTTTCTGTGATGTCTGCAGATCTATCGGATTCGACTCCTGCCGTGCTGGCTTTTGTACCATTGATGTTATCCACTTATTGAGGAACTGAGGATACGTATTGACGGACCTTCGGTTTTGCCTTACGATAGATCTCATGAAACGGGTAAAGGACACTCTATATCTGCTGGAGTCAGGAACATTCGTAAATGCCTACGCCATCGTGCGGGACAGTGGAGTCCTGATTATTGACACGGCAACACCCGGCAAGGCAGATGGCATTATCAGGGAGCTCGGCAGCATCAATATCAAGCCGTCCGATATAAAAGCCATCGTCATTACCCACGCCCACCCGGACCACGCCGGCTCTTGTGCTGCACTCACGGAAAAGTCGTCTGCCGGCATGTATATCCATAAAGACGACTTCGATATACTGCTCGGTAAAACCCAGCCCCCTGAGCCACCGTATTTTTTAGGAAAAATCGCCACGTTCATATCCGGTCATTTCTTCAAGTTTACCTCTCCCCGGGACCCGCGACCGCTGGACGAAAATTCCAGGATAGCGGGCTTCGAGGATCTCGAAATCATTCATACTCCGGGGCATACCCCCGGTTCCATGTCCATTCTTGATGCGAAAGATGATACCCTATTTTGCGGCGACGCCATAAACAACAGGGGTAATAAACTTACGGGACCGAACAAATTCTTTACGAATGATACAGAACAGGCGTGGCGCTCCATCGCAAAGATCGGCGCATTGCCGTTTAAGACCTTGTGTCCGGGACATGGCATGTGGATTTCCGAGCATGTCCAGCAAAAGATCCAGGATCTGCTTAGTGCGAACAGACCAGGCTAAGAACTTCTATGAGGAACAAAGGGATGAAGCACATGAAGATTGAAAACATCGTTTTAAAATAGGAACGATCGTCTTCATGTGAGGCATATGCGGGAAGGGTACGACGCCATTGAGGCGACGATACGGGGCTGGCTCAGGGATATCGAGTCGCCCGCCTTTTCCTATGGAGAGGTGAGGGGGCTGTATGACTTCCTTGCCCTTCACTCTGAGTTGTCCGGCGAGGCCATCCTGCACGAGCTCCATTCCTTGCTCGTCGATGTGCGGATGGGAGGGTTCCGCCTCGCATCCCTGGCAACCGAGGAGATCGCCTTCCTTGCCGAGCACAATCGTTATCAGGGAACAGAAGCTACCGGCGCAGGCGGTGAGTACGCAACGATCGATGTCCGCGGATTTATAAACAATCGTCATCTTTTCCTGATCTCAGAGACCAATGGCCTTATTGAGAAGACTATCCGGCTCATCCAGGAAACCATGAAGCGTAATCCCGGCATATCGTACCGATTTTTGTCTTTCAGCCTTAACAATGTCAGGCGCCGGGACATCAGGCGTCTGTACATCCTTAAGGAGCAACAGGAAGACGCGGTAGCACCTGCGGTCATAGAAAAAGCGTGTACGCTGGTAGCGGGGGCCCTCCGTTCCGACGCCATGGCTTTCACGGACGAGGAAGTGCGTTCCTTTGTCCTTTCGGCGCCTGCGGGTTTCGCGGAATCGATAGATAGGGAAGAAATGCTGCGGTCGATAAGTCATTACTTTTCTTCCTACAGGGCATTCCTTGACCTGCTGAGTCGAGGCGAGGATATGTACATCTACGTGCACCCGGTGTCCGGTGGAAGCGGAAAGCGTGCGGAGAAGAATATCATGCTCTGGATATCCCGCGAGAAGTTCCAGGCTAACTTCGGCACCATCAACAAGATATTTACTCGCAGGGGGATCGCGCATACCAGACAATATTTCGAGTCATTCTCGCTAAGTGGTAGGAAATTCATCGTTATTTCAACCTATGCGGACAGTGAATACCTGACCCATGAGCTCGAGGAGTACATGAAAAACGAACTTTATACGCGGTGTCTTCTTCTCAAGTCCTCGCCGATTTCGGTAGGACAGATCAAGACTATCCTCGACCAGATCAGCGTCTCCAAGGACTACGAGAAGCTCGATCTGATCGGGGTCATGCAGCGCAACAAGCAGAAGGAATACCTCATCCCGCTCGTTCTCCTCCTGAACGAGCCGAACGAGGAGGTCCGCAGGAGGGCGTTCGGCCTTATCCGCCATTATCTTCTTAACCCGACGCACGACATGAAGAATGACTATTACTGGTCGACGCTCATGCATATCTTCTCCGCCGCGACGGTGCCTCTGGAAAGGGAGAAAGACAGGCCCTCGCGTTCCCTTACGGACGAAGAGATCATCAGACTCATACGCTTTCGCAACATTTATTATCGGGACTACAGCGAGCCGCTCACCGGAGAGAAATACCTGTTCATCCGGCTGAACGGCATCGGCATAGGCAAGGGAGGCATCAGGGCGGACAAAGAACATGTCACCTTTTCCGGGGAGGGAGCACTCTCGACGAACATGCTTTTCAAGACTCTCGGTCTCGGCATCCCTTTCTATACTATCGGAAAGGGAGGAATCCTCGGTGACATCCGCCTTGCCGGTGCCGAGGAGGAAAAAAGGACCGCAGTTCGGAAGAATGTACTTGAGGCTTATGCGGATTTCCTGTACCGGGAAGCCGGCGTAGGCCCGCTTTCTGACGTGCCGGCCGGCGATGTGGGCATCGGAGGAGAGGAGATCGGGATCATATTCGAAAGGATCACGGACGACCTCTTCAGGGATGTACGATCGATTGTACGGAGGGGCAACGATGGCACGCATGAAACAAACATCGTGAAAGGGCATTTCGGCATCAATACCGCGAATACCGATGACATGAAACGGCTGGCTGCAGACAGAGCTCTCGTGCGTGCGTACAGCTCCCCTTCGATCACAGGGAAGCCAGGCGCTGTAGGCCTTGCACTCAGGGCTGGAGCGACCGGGAAGGGACTGGTCGAGGTGCTTGCGACTCAGCAGAATTTCCAGAGCTTCAACGACCCGGAACTCTGGTCCGATGACACGAAGATTGCCGAGGCGATCAAGCAGGACGGTACGTTCTCTGCCTCAGCACACCAACGGATAAAGATGCTAACTTTTTCAATCCAGGGATTCGGCAAGGTGGGCGCTTCACTCGCACGAGTCCTCGATGAGATCGGCGTCAGGATCAGGATGGTGTCGGACGTGAGCGGCACCCTTGTCAACGAGCGCGGCATCCAGCGTATCCCGGAGCTGTGCGGGATCTGCGACAAGGGTACAGCGAGGCTTGCGGACGTCCCGCGCGCTCTCATGGGCGGATCGGAGTTCTTTCCGGCGGACAAGGTCCGCCCGTTGACGGCGATGGTCGATGTCGTGGCACCGGCGGCGCTCGAAGAGGTGATCACGAACAATGAGGAGCCGGACAACAGGCATGTGTTTGTCCGCATGTTTGAGGCTGACTACCTCCTTCAGGGAGCGAACGGTCCGATCTCATCCGAGGCTGAAGAGATACTGGAGGACATGGGCAGGGTGTCGTTCCCGGATATACTTGCCAATTCGGGCGGCGTGCTCGCCTCGTACCTCGAATGGCTCAACGGGCTTATCCTGCAGTTCGGATACCGAAAGATCTACAACGCGGGGTTCGTCCACCGGATCGTGCACAACCTTATGCTCTCTTTTCATCCCGATGCAATGACCGCGGACCGCAGGCAGATCGATGAGAAGGTGTACGGGTTCGCCTTTAAATTCATCCTCAGGTGGGCCACGATCAAGACCATCCAGATCTCGCGGGTGTACGGTGTATCCATGCGCACGGCGTATGTCGCTATCGGTATCAGGAACGCAGCGGAAGAAGGGAGACTGACCGAGCAGTTCAGGATCCACATGGACAAGGTGCGCGACACCTTTGCAGAGATGTGATCCATCGTACGTTTATCTCGTTGTCCGCGAAATTGCAAAACTACATTTTTGAGGGTATGATCCGCCAAAACCTTTTTTGAGATAGCGAGGATTGCGACAGGTGTTCAGAGGGACAGAACTTTATACGAAGGTGGACAGATGGAAGAGAGATATGATCCGGAACGGATAGAGCAGGAATGGCAGAAAACTTGGGAAGAGGGCAGGGCGTTCGCTGCAGAGGAGGACAGCACACGAAAGAAGTTCTACCTGCTCGAGATGTTCCCGTATCCCTCCGGCAGGATACACATGGGTCACGTCAGGAACTACACCATCGGCGATGTCGTTGCGCGCTATCTCAGGATGACGGGCAGGAACGTCATGCACCCGATGGGCTGGGATGCCTTCGGCATGCCTGCGGAGAATGCAGCGATATCGCACAGGACGCACCCGAGGGACTGGGTAGAGAGCAATATAGCCAACATGAAGTCCCAGCTCAAGAGGCTCGGTCTGTCTTACGACTGGGACCGGGAGGTCAATACCTCGGTGCCGCAGTATTACCGGTGGGAACAAAAGTTCTTTATCGAGATGTACGAGAGGGGCATCGCGTACCGTGCAAAGTCGCCGGTGAACTGGTGTCCCCGCTGTAAAACCGTACTCGCCAACGAGCAGGTCATCGAAGGCAGGTGCTGGCGCTGCTCCACGGACGTCGTTATCGACGAGAAGGAACAGTGGTTCCTGAAGATTACGGCGTACGCGGAGGATCTCCTGAAGGGCTGTGACCGGCTCCCTGGCTGGCCGGAGAGGGTCCTGACCATGCAGAAGAACTGGATCGGCAAGAGCGAGGGTTGCGAGATCATGTTCAAAATCGAAGGCATGGACGAGGACCTCCGCATCTTTACCACGAGGCCGGACACGGTCTATGGCATTACGTTCATGAGCATTGCGCCGGAGCATCCGCTCCTCGGCAAGATCATAGCGGCACCCTATCGGGCCGCAGCAGAGGCCTTCATCGATAAAGTGCGAAGGGGCGGTACGAAGGCAAGGGAGATAGAGATTGGAGAGAAGGAAGGCGTGTTCACCGGCAGGTATGCGATAAGCCCGTTTACCGGGGGACGGATACCGATATACATAGCGAACTTTGTCCTGATGGAGTACGGCACCGGCGCCATCATGGCCGTACCGGCCCATGACCAGCGCGACTTCGAGTTCGCAAAGAAATACGGCCTGGACATCAGGGTCGTGATACAGCCCGAGGGCAGTGCACCACCGGATCCCAAGACCATGGATCAGGCTTACGAAGGCCCGGGCAAGATGGTCAACTCAGCGGAGTTTACCGGCACCGACAGCGAGATGGGGAAGAAGCTTGTTATCGAAAAGGTGGTACGGGAGCACAGGGGTGATTCGAAAGTGAACTACAAGCTGCGGGACTGGGGCATATCGAGGCAGAGGTACTGGGGCGCCCCTATCCCGATGGTCTATTGTGAGAGGTGCGGCATACAGTCGGTGCCCCTCGATCAGCTTCCGGTAGAGCTGCCCATGGACGTGAGCATTACCGGCGAGGGGGAATCGCCACTCGCGAGGAACAAGGGATTCGTGGATACGGTCTGTCCAAAGTGTGGTGGTCCGGCAAAGAGGGAGACCGACACGATGGACACCTTCATGGAATCATCGTGGTACTTCGAGAAGTATACCTCCCCCGGGAAAACGGGCGGACCGTTCGACAAGGACGCACTCGCCTACTGGATGCCCGTGGACCAGTACATCGGGGGCATCGAGCATGCGATTCTCCATCTACTGTACGCGAGATTTATAACCAAGGTCCTGAGGGACCTGGGGTACGTGATGTACGACGAGCCGTTCACGAACCTCCTGACCCAGGGCATGGTCATAAAGGACGGCGCAAAGATGAGCAAGTCCCTGGGTAACATCGTGGATCCGGAGCATATCATCGGCAGGTACGGCGCAGATACGGCACGGCTGTTTATCCTGTTTGCGGCACCGCCCGAGAAGGACCTCGAATGGTCGGACAAGGGCGTCGAAGGCGCGCGCCGGTTTCTGGACAGGTTGTGGAGGTTCGCGTACAAGTACATCGACAAGCTCAAAACGGTCAGGACCTCGGACGCGGGGGACGATGAAAAGTCGATGGCCATCAGGAGGGTGACGCACCGGACCATACGGAGGGTGACGGACGACATAGGGGACAGGTTCCACTTCAATACCTGCGTGAGCGCGCTGATGGAGATGCTGAACAGCCTGTACGAGGCGGACGAGAAGGGCATCGGGGATGGACAGATGCCGGCCCTCAGGGAGTCCCTGGAGACGCTCCTGGTCCTGCTCAATCCGTTCGCTCCCCACATAACCGAGCAGATCAACAGGGAGCTCGGCAATGGGCCCATGCTGCGCCAGAAATGGCCTGTGTACAAGGAAGAGCTCCTGCACGATAACACGGTGGCCATCGTGATCCAGGTGAACGGCAAGCTCAGGGGGCAGGTGCGTATGCCGGAGGGCAGCGATGAGAGCGCCGTCCTCGCCGCTGCGTCCGGAGACGAGCGGATAGCTTCCTACATAAGAGGGAGGCAGGTAAAGAAGCTGGTGCTCGTGAAGAACAGGCTGCTGAACATCGTGCTATAGGACGCATCACCGTTTAATGTCCTCTTCGGGGATGGTTGAAATCCCTCGCCTTTAGGCGAAGAGAAGAATGTGCTAATGTGGTTGCATGCGACAATATCGTACAGGGACGCACACGAAATACGATATCAAGGTACATCT
>JAJYLN010000005.1 GCA_021787665.1 bacterium | reverse complement strand
CAGGCGTTGTTCAGCACGTACAACATGGGCGTTGCGCAATACAGGGCATCGACCAATAACCCGACCCTGAGCCTTGCGGCAAGCGACTTCAACGTCACCTCGATCAAGCTCGAGTTCCTGTTCTAAACGGGAGTCTGGATAAGCCAAGCGGCTTAAACGTGAAAAGTTACGCAATAAACAAATAACAAGTTAGTGGAGGAAACTATGAAAAAAGGAATGGCGATTGCGATGGTTCTTACAGCGGCATGTGCATTCTCAACGATCCAGGCGTTTGGAAGCGGGACATCGGAAAGCGCGGAGCAGCTCTTCAGGACAAAGTGTTCCAAGTGTCATAGCGAAGAGATGCCGCTCCATATCAATAAGGACCTCAAGGGATGGCAGGACACTGTAAAAAAGATGCAGGCTAAGGATCCGACATGGATAAGCAACAAGGAGGCAAAGGAAATAACAGAGTTTCTTGCTACGCGCTCAAAAAGCCAGAGCAAATAGCGAAGGATACTATGGGACAGTGAGGAGAGCTCAGGTCCAGAACAGGGAGAAATAGTACTCTATGCGGGATATTATTATAGGTAGCGTTGCGTTTCTGCTGGCCCTCGTGATCTCGTCGGTATGGTTTATCCATGCAAGAGATGCGCGATCCGAGGTATTACAGCCGATCCAATTCAACCACAAGCTCATGATCGAAAAAACGGGGTTTACCTGTATGGGTTGCCATAAGCTGGTGAAAACCAACGCCCGAGCTGGCATCCCCAACATTGAGACGTGCGGCATGTGTCACTCACAGATGATGGGCAAGTCAAACGAAGAAAATAAAGTGGTGGCATATGTACGACAGAACAAACAGATACCATGGCGTACCATCTATTATGTACCGGACTACGTGTACTTTTCTCATCGCAGGCACGTTGGGATCGCAAAACTCAAGTGCAGCGTCTGTCATGGCGCTATAGCATCGATGACGACCCCGCCGAGAAAACAATTTCTCGCGATAAAAATGCAGAACTGCATCGATTGTCATGAGAAATATAAAGCGAGCACAGACTGCTATGCATGTCACAGATGACCGCGTTGCGGGCACAAAAGAACGAGTGAAAGTGGAGGAGACCTGAATGGAGATTTATAGACGAGACTTCCTGAAGCTGCTGGGCGGCACTGCCCTAGGGCTTGTTGCAGCAGACTCGCTGAAAGGACCGATATTCAAGGTCCTCGATTCTAAGAAATCGATTCTCTATACGGGTCCGAAACTGGAAACATGGAAGGTTACGACGTGTGCGAGGTGCCCGGGTGGATGCAGTATCAATATCAGGTTGATCGACGGCTTCCCGGTTCAGGCGTTCGGGAACCAGCTTTCTCCTGTCAATAAGGGCGGTATATGTGCCATGGGCATTGTAGCTGCGGAGAGTCTCTATCATCCGAAGCGCCTGACCTCTCCGGTCAAGCGCGTTAACGGCGTGTTCAAGCCTATATCATATGAAGAGGCTTTCGACACCCTCGCGGCTGAGCTTGGCAGCGTCCTTGCGACAAAAAAGCAGGAGAAGCTTTTTTTTGTTGCGCAGACAGAATCGAAATTGATGGTCTCTCTGCTGCATGAATTTATGGGAAGGCTCGGCTCTCAAAACCTTGCCGTTGACAATTTTTCCTATAACTCCGCGTTCCCTTACCTTGAGCTCGCCGATAGTGCGCCCGATTTTATAGATTTTGATGCATGCGACTTTATTCTGAATTTCTCTTCAGACCTTACGGGGATTTCTGAATCGCCTCTTTACTTCACCCGTAAGATCCACGAGTTCAAGTCGTCCGGTAAAAAGGTTATCTCCCTCCAGCCAAAGCTTACCCCTGGCGTCGCTTTTGCGGGCGACTGGGTTCCGATCAACCCGGCTTCTTACAATGCCATGGCAATGGGCATACTGTATGTCTTACTGCAGTACGATCTTTACGACAAGCATTTTATAGAAGGTACTATAGATAATCTCGATGCGCTCGAGGCCTTGAAGAAGCACATCACGGATCAGTACACCCCGGATAAGGTATCTGCTGTCACCGGCATCCCTGCGAGAAAGATAATCGATATAGGGAGGAGCTTTGGCCTCTCCCAAAAGCCGGCTGCAATCTTTGATGAGTCTATCTTATACAATTCTACCGGCACAGAAGGCGCCTTGTCGATAGTTCTTTTAAACGCATTCAAGGGATTTAAACCCTTTGGCAGGTTTAACGCTACGGCGCCCTTAGCTGCTGAGAAAGACAAGTACGGCAAAGCACTCTCTACAAAATTTGCCACGTTCCGGAGACGATTGCTCCGTGAAAAACAAGTAGAGATGCTTATGATCTACAACTCCAATTTTGTATTCAACAGCCCGGATCAGCATGAGATTGTTACGGCAATGGAATCAATTCCATTCATCGTAAGCTTCTCCCCGTTTATTGACGAGACGACCACATATGCCCATCTTGTAATACCCGATCATGATCCGCTGGAGAAAGCCGATGCCATTCTCCATAATATTGACTCTCCCCTTCTCAGCATTCAACAGCCCGTCGTGAAGCCATTCTATAATACCGTTGATACGGGCGATGTTTTAATAGCGCTATTAAAAAAGGCCGGACTTGCACAAGGATTCCAGGGCGAGAATTATGAAGCCTATCTCAATGAGATGCTGATGTCCGTGTATAACGGAGGAGAGGGTATGGTTATGTCCCAGCCGAAAACGACCGTGATTGAAGAGGTTTTTAAGAAGAGCGGATGGGAGCTTGTGCCGTACACTAATTTTAAGGAATTCAGGGAGCGGTTATCTGATCACGGTGGATGGTGGGACCCTCTCGTAAAGAAATCTGAATACGCACCAAAGCTCAGGATCAGCCCCGAGACGGTTGAAAAACGACTTACCTTCTCTATCCCCAAATATTTTCCCCATGAGAAGGGATCGGGGCTTATCCTGAACATATTCAGAAAGGGGCTCGATTACAAAGGGAACATGGGCACCAGCCCGGTGCTCGTGGAGCAATTCGGTATCAGTCAGGATGTTTACTACGAGCTGTGGGCAGAGATAAATCCGGCAACCGCGCGGAGATTATCGGTCTCAGACGGAGACAGAATAGTTATTAAGACATCAAAGGGCAAATTCAAAGCAACAGCCAGATACAATCCGGCGGTTATGCCGGATGCTATCGATGTGCCGTTTGGCCTGGGGCATACCGACGAGGGGAATAGCCCGGCGGACAACCCTCTTGCGTTTGCGAACAATATTTTCGATGAGCTCACGAGCAAGCCGGCACTATCAGAGACCCTGGCCGAGGTAGAGAAGGAAAGGAGCTGATATGGCGCGATACGGAATGGTAATTGATTTGGACAGATGCACGGGCTGTGGGGCCTGCGTGACCGCATGCAAGGCAGAAAACAATGTTGCCATAGTTTCCGAGGATGATGCGAAGATGGGACGTACCATGTTCTGGATGAAAATGCTTGTAGGGTATGAAGGCGAATACCCCAACATCAAGATGAAGTTCATACCGCGGCTCTGTTTTGAGTGCGATAAGCCGCCCTGCATCAAGGTATGCCCTGTACGTGCGACCTATAAGAACGAGGATGGCCTCGTTGCCCAAATATACCCTCAATGTATAGGCTGCAGATACTGTATGGCAGCATGCCCGTATACCGTAAAGGTATTCAACTGGTACAGATATGTGCCTGAGAAACCCATGAGTAATTGTATCAATCCGGATGTTTCCGTGCGCCCGAAAGGGGTCGTCGAAAAATGCACCTTCTGCATACACCGGCTCCAGAAGGCAAAGGAACTTGCTCAGGCTGAGCACCGAAAGATGAGAGAAGGTGATTATGTACCTGCGTGCATGCAGGTATGTCCGGCAAAGGCATTCTATTTTGGTGATCTGGACAATCCTCAGAACAGGGTAACAGAGGCTATGAGGGACGTGCGCGGGTTCACCTTGCTGGAGGACCTCGGAACGGATCCCAAGGTGCATTACCTGCACGCGAAGTGATTTTTAAAGACAGGGGGATGAATTGAACAGTCAGAATTACAAAACAGATGAGGACGAGGTCTTATTCAGGCCGATCTATCATACAGGGCGGGGGTTTTACCTTATTGCTGCTGTTCTGCTGCTTATCATGCTTGTGGCTGGGACGCTTTATGTATCCCAGCTCATCTACGGACTTGGAGTAACAGGCATGGGAGAGCCGGTCACGTGGGGGTTTTACATCATTGACTTTATATTCTTTATCGGTATTTCCCATGCGGGGACACTGATCTCGGCAATCCTCCGATTATCAAAGGCAGAATGGCGCAGGCCGATTACCCGTATGGCAGAGGTCATTACCGCAATTGTGCTGGCTATAGGTGGTCTGCATCCCATCATTGACCTCGGGAGGCCCGATAGGATACTGCATCTGGTAACCAGCGGAAGGCTCCAGTCTCCTTTGCTCTGGGATGTGTTCAGCATTACTGCATACTTCACAGCCTCGACCGTGTATCTTTACCTGCCACTGATACCTGATATAGCCCTTTTACGGGACAGGGGAGACAAACATCATAAGCTCTATGAGTTCTTATCATGGGGATACAACGGGAGCCCGGAACACAAGAAGGTCCTCGAAAGGGCAATCAATATCCTCATGGTCATGGTCATCCCGATCGCGATCTCGGTGCATACGATAATCTCATGGATCTTCGCAATGACCCTGCAACCGGGATGGCACAGCACCATCTTTGGTCCCTACTTTGTCGTGGGTGCCATCTTCTCCGGCATCGCTGCACTTCTCATAATCATGATCATCTTCAGAAAGGCGTATCATTTTGAGAACTATCTGAGAGATGTCCATTTCGACTACCTTTCTACGCTCCTGCTTATCATGTCGCTGCTATGGTTCTATTTTACGTTTGCCGAATACCTGACAGGGTTCTACGGCCATGAGCCGCAGGAGATGAGAGTGTTCTTTTACAAGATCGATGGCAGATTTGCTCCATTGTTCTGGCTTATGGTTGTGTGTAACTTTGTTATACCGGTAATCCTTCTGGGATTCAAGAAATTGAGAAAGATACCCGGGATACTGATAGCATCCTTCAGTGTTATCTTAGGGATGTGGCTTGAGAGATTGATCATCGTCATACCTTCGCTCGCGAATCCACGACTGTCTTATGTCAGGACTGGGGTGTACTTCCCCTCAATAACAGAAGTCATGCTGCTGCTTTTTGGATTAGCTGCGCTTGGCTTTGGATTTATGATGTTTTCTAAGCTGTTTCCACTGATCTCGATCTGGGAGATCAAGGAAGGCAGGGAAGAGAGCGTCCATAATGTCTCACAGCGGCTGAAAGGATACTTCCCTGCCCCACAGGCTATGCATTCCATGGAGGTGGAAGGACATCATGAACAATAAGACTATAGTTATATTGCAGGTATTTTCGGTCACCTTGATCTGGGGTCTGGTTCTGAGTATAACGGCCCTGTGTATACACCTGATCCACGTTGCATACCGAGTACACGACGTACCCGATGCTACCGTCGCCATAAGCATTATCGCAATTCTTATATTCTGGGTGCTGGGGAGTATTCTTACCTATGTGTTTGTAGGTCTTCACAAGCAAAGGGGGTAATATGAAAACATTGACCATGACGTTCGTCCTCAGTATTTGTTTGTTCTTAACTGCGTACGCCCAAACCATGCCGGAGGACCCGCTGGAGGGAAGAATTGTGTTCGAAGAAAAGGGATGTATCGACTGCCATGCCGTTAACGGGGTTGGCAGCCACATAGGACCCGACCTTGGTATACATCTCTACTTCGGTACTGGTTACAGTCTGGTAGCTGACATGTGGAATCATTCCTCCAAGATGATACTGAAGATGAAGGAGATGAACATCAAAAGGCCCGAGTTTACTGCAGATGAATTTCAACGGCTGCAGACCTTTTTAGGCTTTCTTCGGTACCTCGGCGGTAGCGGTAACGTGTCGAGGGGCAAGCAACTATTTCGTAAAGACAGATGTGGAAAGTGTCATTCTATTGGAAATAAAAAGAGTACTGCTATCCGCTTGGACAAACTGAAGGTTTATCCATCGCCGCTGTATCTGGCACAGAGTATGTGGAACCATTCTCCTCAAATGCACCAGAGAATGCATGCGATGGGGATTGTTGGGCCCATCTTTACCCCCAATGATATTGCGAATCTATCTGCCTATTTAAGAGAGATAAGCTATTTCTCCCAGCGTGAAAGGCGCTATATCTATCCCGGCAATCCCGGGAAGGGTGCAAAGCTGTTTAAAACCAAGCAGTGCTCCTTCTGCCATGGAGAAAGGCATATAGGTCCTGACCTAAAGATGGTTATGATGGACAGGAGTGTAACGGACATAGCAGGCCTCATGTGGAACCATTCAGATAAGATGGGGAAAAAGGTGAAAGAACTGAAAATCTCCTGGCCCATATTTAAAGGGAATGAGATGGCAAACCTGATATCGTACCTTTATTTTATGAGCCCGCCGAAGACTAAGGGTTCGGCGGAAGATGGTAAGCGTGTCTTTCGGGCGAAGGGCTGTATCAACTGTCATCACAAAAATAACCCGCTCGATGCCCCTGTATTTACCCAGAAAGAATATTTCCCGAATGACAATACTTTCTTTGCCGATTTATGGAACCATGTACCAAAGATGGAAGGCATCCTTTTTGCACATGGTCAGAAGCTGCCAGTTCTTACAGCTTCCGACGTAAAATCGCTCTATCTTTATCTGAAGCGACAGCAATAGAGTACAAGGGAGGAAAGCATGTTTGATATAGGTATGCCCGAGTTGCTGGTAATATTCGTGATTATCCTCGTGCTTTTTGGCGGCAAAAAGCTGCCAGAGGTGGGGAAGAGCCTTGGCGAAGCTATAAAAAACTTTAAGAAGTCCATAAACGAGCTTGATGTCTCTTCAATAGATCAGACGAAGACGCGTCCCCCCGAAGGCAATAGGGAAGAGAAGGGGCATGTCGCGGGAAAAGGGTAAGAAAACCTTATCGAGAAAGCGGGGGAACACCGTGCTGCCTTTGACGGCCCGGATAGGTCTCCCGTATCAGGAGCGAGAGCACAAGAGCCGCTGAAAAGAGCGCCATGATGACCCACAGGGAGTACCTGAAGCTGCCGGTGATGCCCTTCATGCCTTCCAGCACATATATCACGGTCACGGCCCCTAAGGATCCCGCAAGCATGAGCAGCCCGGTGGCAGTGCCGGTACGCCGTTCTCCCACGATCTCCGTGGTCATCTGCAGGATAATCGGCAGGAGCGATATTACGAAGAAGCCGATCATCGCGCCGAAGAACATCGCCACCCCCATACGCCGGGTATGCAGGAACGGATAGGTTGCTGCGCCGCCGACAAGCGATGCCAGCACAAGGAAGGGCTTCCTTCGCCGGAGGGTGTTGGAGAGCAGCGGTATGACGACGGCCCCGAGGGCCCCTGCGCCTATGATGGTGCCGCCTATGGCGCCTGTCTGGACGGCCGTAAAGCCATTCGGCGCAAGCAACTCGTTCATCCAGGTCATGAGCCCGTTGAAGAACCCCATGCCTGTAAATATGATGCCGATGAGCAGGGGCATATCTTTTGTACGCAGGACGTCCGGATACGCGTGCGTGCCCCTGTATACTTCCTCTTCTTTTTTCAAGACAGCAGAGAGCGACGGGTTGTCCCTGGCGACCATGAGGAACAGGAGGCAGCCGGGCACGGTCGCCCCGGCGTAGAGAGAGAGCACGTTGCCGAGCCCGGCGCTGCTGACGAGCAGCGGGGTGAGGACCATGGCCGCCATCATACCGACGAACATCGCCATGGATCCGAGCCCGTTCGCGACAGCGCCCCGGTCCCTGTCGAACCAGACAGAGGAAAATTTCGACACACTGTTCAGGATAAGGGGCTGTGCCACAGCTATGCCGGCTTGCCCGGCGAACAGCCATGCGTACGAGGTATACCGGAGCCTCAGCAGGACGGACGCCCCCATGATAGCGGCACCCCCGGACACGGTAAACCGGAAGCCCTTTGCATCGAGCATCGCACCGACCGGTACTGCCAGGAGAATGTTCATGATCGGGAAGATGGACGCCAGCAGACCGATCCGGAATACGCTGAGGCCCAACTGTCGCCCGACGATCGTCGCCACCGGTGCGAAGTTGAGCCACAGAAATTGGTTGAGCGCAATGACGCATATAAATACCATCAACACCACCCACCGATAGGGACCGTATGTAGTCTGTGTATCTCTCATGACAGCCTGTCGCTGCTCTATACTACTTGACTAACGGCGGATGTCCAGCTAAACTATGCCGGTACATGGTTATCCGGGAGATCGAAAGATGGCGATAAGTAAAGAGCTGCTCGATATACTCGTCTGTCCGAAGTGCAAGCACGACCTCGAGCTCGAGAAGGACAATGCGGGGCTCATCTGTCATACGTGCGGCCTGAAGTTCCCCATCATAGACGATATACCCGTGATGCTTATCGATGAGGCAATAAGACTTAATGAACTATCCAAATGAGCCGCGGCGTGTCCTTGTTATTCAGACGGCATTCCTCGGCGACATCGTTCTTACCACTACCTTACTGAGGGCACTGAAGCGCTATAGCCCGGGAACAGAGCTGATCCTCCTGACGACGCCGGTGGGTAGGTCACTGCTCGAGGGCCAGTGTATCGTTGACCGGATTCTCGTGTACGACAAAAAAGGCGCGGACAGGGGGCCGGGCGCGCTGCTCAGGAAGATCCGTGAGGTCCGGGGCCTGAGGATCGATACCGTCATATCCCCGCACCGCTCGTTCAGGTCCGGCACCGTGGCCCTGTTCTCCGGCGCCGGCACAAGAATAGGCTACGGCCTGCCGCACCTGCTGCCTTTCTACAACATCCGTCTCAGGAGGCAGAACGCTGCGCACGAGGTCGACCGCATCCTCCTGCTCCTCGAGCCCTTCGGCCTGAAGTTATCGGAGCAGGACAGGTATCCGTTCCTCAAGACGAGAAATTCGGCAAGGAGCAAGGGGACGATCGGAATAGCGCCCGGCTCTGCGTGGGGCACGAAGCAATGGACTGAGGACGGGTATGCCGAGCTCATACGCAGGCTGGACAAGAACGGATACCGTATCGTGCTGATAGGCAGCGCGGCGGACAGGGTGACGACCGGCAGGATAAAGTCCAGTGCAGGGGTCCGGATAGACGATAAGACCGGCAGGACGGACCTCGTCGAGCTCGCGGAACTCTTGTCCGGTCTAGAGCTCCTCGTGACCAACGACAATGGCGCCATGCAGATGGCACAAGCGGTGAACACGCCCATCGTCGCAATTTTCGGCCCGACCGTGCCGGAACAGGGGTTTGCCCCGGTGCGGCCAAACACGCTCGTGGTAGAGAACAGGGGACTCGCGTGCAGGCCGTGCTCGGCCCATGGTCCCATGGATTGTCCGCAGGGTCATTTCCTCTGCATGAAATCCGTTACCCCTGAGGCCGTGTTCAAAGCGGTAGAGACCATGGTACATGAGATATGATCCGTCATGTGCGGATAGGATGGGCAACGTTGTTCGCCGGAGCTATCCTTTTTAGATTATCGGGGGCAGAGGGCGCTACGGTATGAGGGTCCTTGTCAGCAGGACGGACAGGATAGGGGACCTCGTGCTCTCCACGCCCGTCTTCGAGGCTATCAAGAGGTCCCTGCCGGGTACGTACATCCTGGTCATGGCGAGGAAGGGGACCATCGATGTGATCAGTGATAACCCCTCTGTAGACGAGTATATTGCCTTCGACCCCGACGGGGAGCACAGGGGTATGGCAGGGGCCCTGAAGCTCGCGCGTGTGCTGCAGCGCAAGCGCATCGACGTCGCTGTCGAGCTGTTTATGTCTTTTTACCCAGCGCTTGCAGTCAAGCTCGCCAGGATCAGGCGCACGATAGGGCCCGGCTCAAGGACCTACTCCGGCCTGTTGCTGACCGATGTTGTCAGGCAGCGGCGGAAGGAGTCGAGGTATAATGAGGCTGCTTATAACCTCATGCTGTTGAGGCCGCTCGGCATAGAAGAGATGGACATACGGCCCCGTCTCTACCTGTCCGATAATAAGGACAGTTGCGAGAGGCTCCTTTTGAACCAGGGAATAAAGCCTTTCAACTACTTCGTGGTCCATCCGGGCATGGGAGGATCGGCGAAGAACCTGTCCGCCGAACAGTATACGGTCCTGATCAGAAAGCTCTCGGACAGGTATCGGCTGCCGATCATCATCACCGGGAGCTACGTGGACAATGCGGTCACCAACAAGATAATGCGGGAGCTTGCCGGCAACCCGGACGTGAGGGATATGTGCTGCGTCCTGTCCCTGCAGCAGTTGAAGGCGGTCCTGTTCTTCTCTAAGGCCGTCATAGCCCCCTCCACCGGCCCCATGCATGTTGCCGCGGCGTTCGGGAGACCCACCGTGGCGATCTTCTCCCCTATCCGGGCACAATCCCGCACACGATGGGCCCCCTATTTGAATAATAATACCGTTGTGATAGAACCAAAAATGGGGTGCAAGGAACAATACTCTTGCAATAAGAATTGCTTACACTATGATTGTATGAATTCAATAGTAATGGATGATGTTCTGTCAAAACTGGAGGAAGTGATTGCAGTTTAACAAGGCCATAAGGGCTGTGGGACCGTTGAGGGGGGGCCTGCAAAAGCTCATTCTGAACAAGAGGTTAAAATTCCCCAAGCTTATATCTCTGGAGCTGACCAATGCCTGCAACGCGCGGTGCATCATGTGTCCGAGGGACCAGCTCAGCAGAAAAATAGGTAACATCGGCATGGACGTGGTCGAGAAGCTCTGCGCGGATGCCGTGGGGAGACCCCTGGATAAGATCAACCTGTTCGGTTTCGGTGAGTCCCTGCTCCATCCGCGCATCATCGATATTATCGGGCGGATAAAGACGTCGCTCCCGGCCGTGAAGCTGAACCTCAGCACGAACGCCCAGCTTCTGGACGACAAGCTCTCGGTCGGGCTCCTTGGGTCCGGCATCGACAGGATCAATATAGACATAGACGGCGTTACACGACAGACCTATGAGGGCATCAGGAAACAACTCGATTTTGACAGGGTGAACAGCAATGCAAAGCACCTGATAGCGATGCGCAACGAGCTGCATTCCCGGGTAAAGATTTCGGTCACGATCATCGATATGGACGTCACCCATCGGGAGGTTCCCGTTTTCAGGGAGGCATGGTCACACCTCGCCGATACCGTGTATGTGAACCATTACAATACATGGGTAGGGATCTTTCCTGACAGGAACACCCCGATTACCGATATGGATCAGTTTGCCTTTCCGTGCAAGAACCCATGGAAAGAGATGATTGTCAACTACGACGGGAGCGTGGCTTTTTGTTGTATGGACTTCAACTCCACGATCGTCCTGGGCAATATCAAGGATCAGACCGTAGAGCAGATCTGGCGCGGCGAGAAGATGGAGCGGCTGAGGCAATTGCATCTGGAAGGGAGATACAGCGAGATACCGCTGTGCAGCACCTGTAACGAATTCATCTTCCAAAGCGACAGCTTCTGGGCCAATCTGTTCCACCGATGAGGATATTGCTTTTGAGATTCAGCTCCCTCGGGGACGTCATCCTGACCATGCCCGTGGCGTTGGCACTCCGGCAGAAATATACCGGTGCAACGGTGGACCTCGGGACAAAGATCGATTACCGGGGCCTGTTTACCCCCCCGTCGCCATTCACCAGGGTCATCTACCTCGACGGCGATGGCATCATGCCGTTCGTGAAAAAGGTCAACGAGCAGCGGTACGACGTGATTGGCGACCTTCACGCAAGTCTCAGGACCGTCATGATAGTCCCTCTCCTGAAGGCAGGCACCCGGAAGAGGTACCGGAAGGGCGCCGTTGCGCGGCGTACCTTTGTCGAGACGGGCATACGGCTCTCGCCGTTCCCCTCCGTGCTCCGGAGGTATCTGGCCACCTTCGGGATCGATGGCCTTCCGGATACGCCGTGGCTGGGCACTTCCCCGGAAGAGAAGCAGCGGGGACATGCCATCCTGAGGCGTGCGGGTGCTGCGGGAAACAGGGTACTGGGGATTGCACCTGGGGCGAAGTGGGGAACAAAAAAATGGGGTATCGGCCGTTACGCGGAGCTTGCAAGGCGGCTTGAGCAGAGAGGCTTCGATGCCGTGTTTATCTTCGGCAAAGGGGATGAGGGCGTCAGGGATGAGCTCGTGACCGTCTCACCGCTCGCAAAGACCATTGATGTCCGGGAATACCTCCTGAGGGACATAGGTTACGCCGTAGCGGCGATGGACGTATTCGTCGGTGGTGATACGGGACTCATGCACCTTGCCGAGGCTGTCGGTACCCCGCTCGTCGCGCTGTTCGGACCCACCACGAGGGAGTTCGGCTTCTTCCCGGCGGGGAGGAAGAGCGTCGTGATAGAAAAGGACTTCAGATGCAGGCCCTGCAGCCTCCACGGATCCATGGCATGCAAGTACGCACATCACCGATGCATGGAGGACATCACAGTCGAGGAGGTTGAGTCCGCACTCGTGGGACTTACTGGGCAACCGGACGTGTCCAGGGTGATGACGGTGTAGCCATGCAAGGTTTATCGGTGGTCATCGTTACCTACAATGAAGAGGACAGGATCAGGAGGTGCCTTGACTCCGTCGCATGGGCAGACGAGATCGTCGTGGTCGACGCGTTCAGCTCGGACAGGACAGCGGAGTACTGCAGGCCCTACACGGACAGGATATACACCAGAAAATGGGACGGCTTTATCCCCCAGAAGAACTACGCCCTGAAGCTTGCGACGAAGGACTGGGTTCTCTCGCTCGACGCTGATGAGCAGTTGTCCGACCGGCTGATACCGCAGATACGGGAAGTGGTCGCCGCCGCGGCAGGCGATTGTGTCGCCTATTCTATGCCGAGGAAGACCTATTACCTGGGCAGGTGGATGGAGCATTCCGGTTGGTATCCGGACAGGAAGACGAGACTCATACGGAACGGGGCCGGCAGGTGGACCGGTCGGGAGCCGCACGATGTGCTCGAGGTGGACGGCATCATCTGTCGGCTGGACGGCGACATCCTCCACTACTCGTTCAGGAACATTGCGCATCACATAAGGAAACTCGACTATTTTACGGATCTGGCCTCCTCGGAGCTGGTAAAGTCCGGGAAGCACGCAGGACCCGCAGCTATGCTGTCCCACTCCTTCGGGATGTTTCTGAAGATGTTCGTGATCAAAAAAGGCTTCCTCGACGGCCTTCAGGGGCTTATAGCTGCGTGCGTTTCAGCGTTCCATGTCTTTATAAAGTACGCGAAGGCATGGGAGAAAGGGGCGCAGACATGAGGGTCGCGGAGGTCATCAACGTCCCGTGGTGGAACGCAGCGGCGGAGTACTGCATCATGATTGCCGATGCCCTGTCAAAGAGAGGACACGATGTGGTCATTCTCTGCGATAGGGACACGCCGTCGTACGGTAAGGCCATCGAGCTCGGTCTTCGTACGGACACTATGCTCGCTTTCGGGATGCCGCACTTCTTATCTGACCTCATCAGGATTAGGCGCGCCTTCAGGACGGTGTACAACGATGTGCAGGTCGTGAATGTCCATACGGCACATGCGCAGAGCCTCTTCTTTATCGCAAGGGCCCTGTTCGGCCTGAGGTACAAGCTCGTCAGAACACGCGTAGACTCCAGGAAGATCAAGCGCTATCCCTTCAATAGATTCTCGTACCATAACATGAACGGTATTATCGTGGCGAACAGGGCTGACCGGGATGAAGTGCGGTCATTCACCGGACTGCCGGAACCCATGATAAAGATCATCCACGCAGGAGTGGACACGGTGCGCTTCAGTCAGGGAAGCGATGATCACGACAAGAGGGCTGGCTTCCATATACCGAGTGACGTCCCGGTCATCGGCAACATCGCGCGGCGATCGCCGGTAAAAGGTCACGACGTATTCTTTAAGTCCGCACAAATTATCCATAACGACGTCCGGGACGTTTTCTTCGTTACGGCCGGCGTTGACGACACCGTTCCTCTCAAGGACCTGAAAGGCATGGCCGAGCAGGCCGGGGTGCTCGAAAAGACGCTCTTCCTTGACTATGTGGACAATGTTGATGATCTGATTGGCTGCCTCGATGTCGGCATCGTGAGCTCCGTCGGCTCGGAGAATCATTCCCGCATTACGCTCGAATACTTGGCGTGCGGCGTGCCGGTCGTGGGCACGGACATCGGGGACATCCCGGAGCTGATAGACGATCGGAAGACCGGGTTCGTGGTCAAGGCGGGCGACTTCGTGGCTATGGCGGACGCTGTCATACGGCTGTTGAAGGACAGGGAGCTCCGGGAGGTCTTCGGTTACAACGCGCGCAGGCTTGTCGAAGAGAGGTTCTCCATGAGGGCGTTTGCCGAAGCGACCGAGGTATTTTACCTTGAAGTCATAGGAAGGAAGAGGTGAGCGGAGCCATCTCGATGATGAAGATGGGGGCCGCCCGGGAACGCATACGGGAACGTTGACGATGGGACGGCAAAAAGGTGCCAGGCATGGAACAGAAGAACAAAAACAGCGGCGTCCTGATCATACACACGGGCCAGATGGGCGACAACCTCCTTACGACTCCGGTCGTGAGGAGTATACGGAAGGCGTTGCCCTACGCATACATCGCGTTCCTCACGACGCCCCAGAACTATCACGTCTTCACCTACAATCCCTATCTCGACGAGATACTGCTCCTCGATAAATCGATGCCGCCCGGCGAATATGCACGATTCCTGCTCAACATAAAAAAACGAAGGTTCGACCTCGTGTTCGACTATCTCTGCAATCCGAGGACCGCGCTCATAACGTGGTTTTCGAGTGCAGCTCGGAGAGTGGGCTATGACCTGAGGCTGCGCAAGTTTGCCTATAACGTCGTGGTAACGAGGGACCCCTTTCCCAAATACAGCGTCGATTTTAAATATGACCTGCTCAGGGCGGTCGACATCGGCACCGACGGATACGCCCTCGACCTTTTCATCCCGGATAGTGCACGCGGGTTCGCCACGGCGTTCATCGACAGTATAAAGAAGGGGGATGGGCCCACCATCACGGTCTCGCCGGTGAGCAGGCGGGCGTACAAGCAGTGGGCCCCTGAAAGGTTCGCGAGGCTCTCCGATATGCTCATAAGTGCGCTGGACGCCCATCTGATCTTTCTGTGGGGACCCGGAGAAAAGACCTATGTCCAGCAGATTATGTATCTGATGAAGCAAAAGCCGCACCTGTCTCCCCAGACCCGGACTATAAAGGATATCGCGGCGCTCATAGAGCGTGCCGACCTGCACATCGGCAATGACAACGGGATAAAGCACCTAGCAGTCGCGGTGGGTACACCCACCGTGACGGTACACGGTCCCAGCGATCCCGTAAGCTGGGAGCCGCCGGACAGTCCGTACCATGTTTGGATAAAGAAAGACGTCGGGTGCGGTCATTGCGTCCCTCGCAACTGCAAGAACGGGCTGAAATGCCTTGCTGCAGTCCAGCCGGAAGAGGTCATGGGCCTTGTGGAAGGCCTCTATGACAGGGTCAGGAAAGGGACGCAACGGGTATAGTAAAGAGGGCATTGTCAAGAACGCTTTCTTTTTTATCTTCATATGATTTCACTCGATACATGGCTCGCGGTGGTCTTTACCACGCTCAATCCCCTGACCGGAAGGGGCATTGCCATCCCTCTCGGTGTCGGGCTGGGACTGCCCGTCGTGCTGGTCTGCGTGGTGTCCGGTATAACTAATTTTATTCAGGCAGCCATGGTCGTGCTCTTCATAGATCAGCTCGGTCGAATCGGGTTCATCGGGCGTTATATCGAAAAAAAGAGGGGGAAAAAGTTGACGGGCCTCATTCAGGGGAAAGGCCTTATCTATGCGGTGCTGCTCGGCCCGCTTCTGCTCGGCACGTTCACCGTGGTACTCGTTTTTCAGGCACTGGGCGCCGATAGGAGACGTATGATCCTCTACAGCCTGGTAAGCTCATTGCTGCTCACCCCACTGATTGCGGCGATAGCTATTGAGTACAAAGACCTGGCACAGCTTATATTGCAGAGTATACATTAGCCTTTCAGCCAGCGTGCCCGTCTTGACAATTTCAGACGGAGGGGTTATCTAATCAAAGGGAGGCACGACTCGAATAAGGAGACATATTGGCTGCGGTAGATAAGAAAAAAATAATAGAGAGTGCGAGTAAATTTATAGCCAAGAACCAATTCGATAAAGCTATAAAAGACTTACAGAAAATCCTGGAGCTGGAGCCCAAAAATAATCAGATCGCACTGAAGATAGCCGAGCTCTTTCTTAAACTGGACAAAAAACAGGACGCGGTGAGCTATTACGAGTTAGCCTCGAATATGTTCAGGGACAGCGGCTTCTATGACAAGGCGATAGCCGTGTACCGGCAGGTGTTGTCCCTGTCCCCGCCCTCGGCTGATCCTTACCTCAAGATCGCTGATCTTTTCAGAAAGAAGAACCTTACCGCGGAAGCGGTTTCCAACTACAAGATCGCGATAGCCATTTACGAGAAAGAAGGCAAGGTTCAGGAGGCACTGAAGATCCTTAAGACCATCACCGAGCTCGAGCCGTCAAACCTTCCCGGCCGGATGAAGCTTGCAAGCCTGTATATCAAGAACGGGCTGAAGAACGAGGCCTATAAAGAATTTGTACATATCGCCGAGAAGCTCATCGAAGCCAAGAAAACGATAGATCTGATAACCGTTTATGAGAAGATACTTACCATAAAGCCGGATGACTCAAACGTATCAAAGCAGCTTATAAAGCTCTATCTGGCAAGGGGAGACTACCAAAAGGTATTATTGAGGGTAAAAGAGATTATAACTCTGGGTAAACCGGATACGGACGCACTGATCGCCCTTGCGAAGGCGTACACCGCTCTTGAGAAAACATCCCTTGCCGTGTCCGCTTATAAAGAGGTCGCGAAGCTCTACACGAAGGAAGGCCTTGTACCCCAGGCGCGGGAAATCTACAAGAAGGTCCTCGAGATTGATCCCACGGACCAGCAGGCACTGCAGATCGTAACCGGGGCAGGTCCGGTCGAGAAGCCGATGATAGAGATACAACCCGAGCCTCTCGAGAGTACGGAGGTACATGCAGGGAAGGCGCCGAAGACGTCAGAGAAGTCCGCGGAGGCTCAGCAGGAGAAAAAGACGGCCGCGGTGCCGCCCGAGCCACGGGGGAAGCAGGCCACGGAGAAGAAGGAAGGATTGTCAGCCGAGGCGATAGACAAATACCTCTCCGAGGCACAGGTATACAAGAGGTACGGCCTGAACGCAAAGGCGGTAGAAAAGCTGCTGCAGGTCACGGCCGTATACCCTTCTCACAAGACGGCGCTTACAGAACTATTCGAGCTCTATCAGGCCGATAAAAAATCCAAAGAAGCATCGGAAATAGCCGAGAAGCTCTATAACATATTGATGGCCGATGGCGACATAGAGAGGGCCGAGGAAATCATCAGAAAGGCTCTTGCCAACGATCAGGACAACGAAGTGTTGAAGGCGCTCGCGGGCGAGAGCGCCGGACCGACGGAGGTCAAGGCGGAGCAACCCGAAGGGACCGCGATGTCAGAGGACATCGGGCAGACCTCGGCACCGGAGGCGCGGACGGCACCGGAGCAGGTCGAGGCCGTAGAAAGCAAGGAAGAGGTCGCAGGGCAGATACCGCAGGAGATAGATACGGGCATAGAGATCGAGGTCGAGGCCCCGATGACTCCAGAAACAGGGGCCGAGGCGGCGATTGGTCCGGATGACGGCGTGTCGGACAGGGCTGAAGGTGCGCGAGCACAGGGAGAGGGCAGGGAAGAACCCAGGGAGGAGGTGCCGATCCCGGAGCAAATAGAATTTACCCCCGAGGCCGGCAGCGGCGAACCGGAGACCGGCAAGGCCCCGTCGGGTGATGAGATAGAGTTCAGCTTCTCGGAGGAAGAAATGAAGGAGATAAGTCCTGAGGCGCCTGCAGGCAAACAGGAGCAGCCTGCCGGCCGTCCTGCCCATGGGTCTCATGAACAAGGGGCGGGGATGGACGTCATCGATGCTCTTGATGAGGCAGAATTTTATTACCAGCAGGGGATCCTGACAGAGGCCAAGGGCATACTCCTCAAGATCCTCAAGTCATTTCCGAACGAAGAGCGCGCAAAGAAGAAGCTGGCGGAGATAACGGCAAAGGAAGAGGAATCGATTTCCGCATCGAACGAGGAGGGGCTCACAGAGCTGGGAGAGTCGTTCATCCAGAAAGAGGCGCCGGTCGTTTCTGCATCCTCGGACGAAGATCTTTTTGACCTCGCAAGGGAGCTCGAGAACGAGCTGTCCACAAGCGTCGTGAAGACGGACGAACCCCGGCCGGAGGAGGACCAGCAGGTAAGCGTGGAGGAGGTGCTCGAAGCCTTCAAGAAAGGCGTCGAGAAGAGCGTCGATAAAGAGGACGCAGAGACCCATTACAATCTCGGTATCGCCTACAAGGAGATGGGGCTCATAGACGAGGCCATAAACGAGTTCAATATCGCCATCGTCTCTCCGGACAAGAAAGCGGACGGGCTTATTATGCTCGGTATGAGCTACATGGGCAAGGGCCTGCCGGGAAAGGCAATTGAGATGTACAAGCAGGCACTTGCTTCCAAGGGCGGGGTAAAACAGAAAAACATCGGTCTCCTGTATGAATTCGCGCTTGCCTTCGAGGCGTACGGTGATATGAAGAGTGCCTTGAGCTACTTCCAGGAAGTGGCAACGATAGACGGGGATTTCCGGGACATCAAGGATAAGCTCCACAGGCTCGCCGAGTTTTCAGAAGGCGAGACCATCGCCCAGCCGGAAGTCGAGAAGCCGGCGGCGAAAGAAAAATTCACGCTCGACGACATCCTGACAGAGGAGCAGCCTCAGGCCCAGGAAGAAAAAGCACCGATCAAGCAGGAGCCGGTACCGCAGGCCCCTGTCATGGGCCCTAAGACTGACGAAAGGACGTATACGCAGGGAGCGGATGCGGACAAGGGCAAGCCCAAGCAGCCAAAGAAAAAGGTATCGTATATTTAGGAGAGGGTTACTATGAATTATTTAGATTTCTATAAGTTGAACGAGGAGCCTTTTTCGAGCGCTCCGGACATAAAGTTTTATTACAACAGCGCGCAGCACTCAAAGGCCCTCGTGAGGCTCATGTACGCGGTGGACTCGATGAAGGGGCTCGCACTCCTTATCGGCGATATAGGCACGGGCAAGACGACGCTGGCAAGGCGGATGCTCGATAGCTTGCCGGAGGAGGAGTACGAGTCAGCACTGCTCGTCATCATCCATTCCGGCATAACGGCGGACTGGCTCTTGAAAAAGATCGCACTCCAGCTCGGTATTGCGGAGCCTTCGGAAAACAAGTTAACCCTGCTGTCGCAGCTCTACGAGAGACTGAACGAGCTGTACGAGCAGCACAAGAAGGCGGTCGTCCTGATCGACGAGGCCCAGATGCTCAAAAGCAAGGAGATGATGGAGGAGTTCAGAGGTCTCCTCAATCTCGAGGCATCCGACAGAAAGCTGATCACCTTCGTGTTCTTCGGCCTGCCGGAAATAGAGGACAACTTGCTGCTCGACAGTCCTCTTGCCCAAAGAGTCGCCTTGAAGTACAAGCTCGAGTCGTTCAACTACGAGTCCACCGAGGCCTACATAAAGCACAGGCTCGGCCTCGCGGGAAGCAAGGACGACATCTTTGCGAGCAAGGCCATAGAAAGGATCCATGCCTACTCGAGGGGTATACCGAGGACGATAAACATCATATCCTCGAATGCCCTCTTCGAGGGTTTCCTCGTCAGGGCAAAGCCCATAGAGAGCAAGACCATCGACGACGTGGCGGCCGATCTCGGCATAAGGCTCGCCCAGCCCGGGGAGGACGAAAAAGCGGCAGCGGCACCGGAAGCAGAGCAGACCGTTGATGCGGTACCGGAGCAGCCCGCGCCCCGCGTAATCGCCTCTCCGAAGCCGCGACCGGTCCCCAATCCTTCTGCGGCAGCCCCGAAGGCCCAGAAGACCGAGGGAGTAAGGCCTGCACCCAGGAAAGAGGAGCCGCTTGATGAGATAGACTCCATCCTCGATAAGCTTGAAAAGGGCTGATAGAGAAAAGCCATCGATACACATTCATTCCTTGACAACACGTTTTCTTGTATAGTAAAGATCATGTGTAAAAAGGAGGTACGCTATGAAAACAAGAAGGCACGTTGTCACGATCACGCTGTTCATTGCATCATTGATAGGGGCCCTTGCTGTTTCGACACTATCGTTTGCAGACTTGCTTCATGCCTCGAGCATCAAGTTCGGCGGATACTACCGGGCACGACAGATATACTACCATAACATCGCCACCCAAAACTCCGAGAACACGTCGTACTTCGACCAGAGGTTCCGGCTCGATCCGCAGTTTAACATAAACGAGGACATCATTATAAAGACACAGATCGATATGCTGGATGATGTGATGTGGGGCGACAATGTAGATGCAGGGAACGCTGTCTACACCGGTAATCCGAGCAATAATTCCCAATACTATCCCTACGGCGTAACGACTCCGGACGGAACGGCCCTGCTGAACATCAATGTACAGAGGGTCTGGCTGGAGTATCATTCACCCGTCGGCAATTTCTCGATAGGGCGGATGCCATACGCTTTTGGACTCGGCATAAACTACAACGACGGAAACGGATTCGCAAACGCATGGGGCGACGCATACTACGGCAATACTGCGGACCAAATACAGTTCGCAACCATGCCCATGGGTAAGGATGGACCGCTGGTTACCGTACTTGATTTTGCAAAGCAGAAAGGCAATAACCCGAATGACCCCTATGATGACGAAGACTGGTATACATTCGTCCCGGGCTACAAGACGAACAAGCTCACGGCCTTTCTGCTCCTGCTCCATATAGAGCAGAACGCCTTCAGGAAGAACATAAACTATGCCGAGCTCTATGTGGATGCGAAGCCCATACAGAACCTCAAGCTCTTGCTCGACTATTTCTACATGGGAGGCTCTCTGATGCCGTTTACCGCATCGAGCGCAGGCTCGGCGGCCATGCAGGCGGCCATAGGGACGTCTACGCTGAAGGTAAAGGACGCACAGGGCGGCGTGCTGCGGGGCATCTACTCGATGTCTCCGCTCGACTATGTGCTGGAGGTGGGCTTCTCGCCGGCCAATGGGAACACAGCGAACCAGATCCAGACATACCCGTTCAGCAACGACTACAATTCGAGCCTTATCCTGTTCAACAACACCGGGCTTGCAGGGCCGGCCTCGTTCCCCAATACGACCATAAGCACGCTGAATGCCCTTGGCTCGACAAACATTCCGTCCCAATCTGCGTTGAAGGATGACTTCCTGTACATTGCCCCGATGGTGAAATTCGTACCCGCAGATTTCTTCAAGGCAAAGCTCCAGCTCATGTACGCTGAGACGAACGACTTCGTAAACTATGCTGCTCTTGCGGGAAGGCCCGCGGGCAAGCCGGGAAGGACCCTCGGCTATGAGGCAGACCTCGGCGTTGATTTGACCCTATCGGACAATTTTATCTTCGGATTCCAGACAGGCTACCTTATCCCCGGTAATGTATTCGATTATACCAACAGCGTAGGACAGGATAAGAGCGCGGACGGCGTATTCGCCTTCGTAACGAGGTTTACGGTACTGTTCTGAATACACCAGTGGCGGTTTCATCAAAAAGGGCACCCGACCGGGTGCCCTTTTTTTATCGCTCGGCGCGCGCTTTCTCGATGATGTCCCGCAGGGCCGCAATCACCTCGTCCACGGTGTCGTTGACAAGGACGTAGTCGTAGGCGTGTGCCTGCGATAGCTCTGTACCGGCCCTCCCGAGACGCAGGTCGACGCGGTCCTGCTCGCCCCGTTCCGCGAGCCTCTCCCTGAGTACGTTCAGGGAGGGCGGCTTTATGAATATTGAAATCGCGGACGAGTACAACGACTTGATCGAGGCTGCACCCCTGACGTCGATGACCAGCACGACGTCATCCCCGGAAGAGGTTATCTTTTCGATTCCGGACTTCGGGGTGCCGTACCGGTAGCCGTTGATCACGGCCCATTCCGCGAGCAGGTCGTCCCTGACGAGCGCGGAGAATGCCGCGTCGTCCACGAAGTTATAATCCACACCGTCCTTCTCGTCCGGCCGCCTGCAGCGCGTGGTGTATGTCACGCACTGCCTGATCCCGCGCATGGCGCCGAGGAGTCTCTGGGTTATCGTCGTCTTGCCTACGCCCGATGGCCCGGATACGATGATGATCAGCCCTTTCCTGCCCATGATATCTATTCCACGTTCTGTGCGAGCTCCTTTATCCTCTCTACGGTGCTCTTGGCGTCTATAACGCTCACCGTTATGCCGGTCTCGCCGGCCTTGGAGCCTATGGTGTTGAGCTCGCGAATGAGCTCCTGCGTAAAGAACTCAAGCTTCTTCCCGATTGCACCCTTTGCCTCGAAGAGCTGCAGGAGTGCCTTCAGGTGGGACTGGATGCGCTTGATCTCTTCGTTTATATCTATCCTGTCTATATAGTTTCCCACGATCGCTTCCGGGGACGCCTGCGTGTCGAGGGACTGCCTGAGACCCTTCACGGCGTCGATGGCTCTCTGCCGGTACTGCGCGATCATCGGCGGTATCTTCCCCGCGATTTCCCTCACTGCGGCATCTATGCTGTCGATCAATGACCGAAGCTCCCTCTGAATCTCCTCGCCCTCAGTTTCACGCATCTGCAGCGCCTTCTTTGCGGCCTCCTCGGCGATATTGATCATACCGTTTATGGCGCTCTCGGACACGGGCCTGTCGTCCTTGAGGAAAAACTCCGGGGACTGTGTAAGTACGTCGACCGTGATCTTTCCTCTGAGCCCCAGGGCCTTCTTTATCGTCTTGAGGAGCTCGATGTAGAGCCCGGCCTTCTTCGTATCGATCGTGAACGGCCACCGTTTTTTGTACTCGTACCCCTTGATACTGAAGTTGAGGTAGACGGTGCCCCGGGAGAACTGCCCCTTCAGCCACCTCGTCAGGGGGACCTCGAACACGGAGAGCTCACGGGGCAGCCTGACGTTCACATCGAGGTACTTTCCGTTGAGCGTCTTCAACTCGCACGAGAGCCCGAACCCCTCCACCTCGCCGTTCGATAGGCCGTAGCCGGTCATGCTCTTCATACGGTCCTCCCGGTAACTTCCCCGAGTCTCGTGATAAATCCATCGATGACCCGCTCTGTCTTCTCCGGTTCATCAAGCTCGGCGTAAATCCTTAGAATGGGCTCGGTGCCTGAAGCCCGCACCATCAGGAACCCGCCGTCCTTGAACACGAACTTCAATCCATCCGTATCGTCCACCGTGTATGCGCCGAGGCCCTCCAGCAGGACGTTCCTGTTGTTGCGTACCTTATCCAGAATGCCGGCGGCTTGGCGTATCTGTAGGTCCTTCCTCCGGTAGTAGTGCCTGCCGGTGATGGCCTCCATCGAGTCGATCAGGCTGCGGAGTGTCTTCCGCTTCGCCAGCATGAGCTGGGTGATCAGGATGCTGGCGAGCAGGGCGTCCCTTTCCGGGATGTGCGATGCAACGCCGATGCCCCCGCTTTCCTCGCCGCCGATCATGACATTGCCGTGCTGCATCAGGTCGCAGATGTGCTTAAAGCCTATCCTGGTTACCTGAAGCTTCAGCCCGTAGTGCGCGCACAGCCTGTCGATAAGTCCGGAGCCCGATACGGTCTTTGCTACGTCTGCGTGCAGGCCCATCTCCTCGACCAGGTACATGATCAGCAGCCCGAATACCCTATGGGCATCAACGTACTGTCCCTTCTCGTCCACGAGCGCTATCCTGTCCGCGTCGCCGTCGAGCGCGATGCCGATGTCTGCCTGGTTCTTGACGACGGCCTCCTTCAGCGGGGCGACGTTGACGTCTACCGGCTCGGGGTTCGTTCCTCCGAAGGACGGGTTGACGGTCCCCCGCACCTCGGTAACCCGGTGGCCGAGGTCTTCGAACAGCGAGGCGAGGAGGCGCTGGCCGGCGCCGTACATGGGGTCTATGACGATCCCGAGCCTCTGCGAGGCGTGCAGGTCCCTGTTGATGAACCGCTCGATGTCGTGCCGGTAGACGTTCGTTATGTTCGTCGTCTGGTCATAACGCTGCGGCAGGGTCTCTTCGACCGGCACCTGCTCTATCAGGGAGGAGAGCCTGTCCGTCACGTCCGTAGTAACTGCACCCCCGTAGTGTGCCTTGAACTTTATCCCGTTGTAACGGGGCGGGTTATGGCTCGCGGTGATCATGATGCCGCCGTTGAAGCCGAGACTCTTTGCCGCGTTCGATAGGACCGGAGAGGGGCAAAACGTGTCCGCGATCAATACCTCGATGCCCTGCTTCGAGGCAATGTTTGCTGCGTGCTCGGCGAACTCCCTGGACAGGAAACGCGTGTCGTAGCCCACGATGAGCCTCCTGCCCTTGTTCTCGATAAGGTATGCGGATATCGCCTTCGTTATCCTCTCGACGGTCTGGAAGCCGAAGTCGTATCCGATTACCCCCCTGTATCCTTCTGTTCCGAACGATAGTGTGCGCATGTATGCTCCTTTCTACACAGGATTTATAAATAACGTTTTTATAGTTTTCAACAAAATGACGACATCGAACACGAGGGACCGCTTCTTGAGGTAGTAGATGTCGTACTGGAGTTTCTCGTACGTGTCGTGGATCGATGCGGCGTACCGGTAGTTGATCTGCGCCCAGCCCGTGATGCCGGGCTTGACGAGGTGTCTGACTTCGTAATACGGGACCCGCTTCTTGAGCTGCTCGACGAATGCCGGCCTCTCTGGTCGTGGGCCCACGAACGAGAGGTCGCCCTTTATGACGTTGATCATCTGCGGCAGCTCGTCGAGATGGGTACGCCTGAGGAGCCTTCCCAGAGCGGTAACGCGCCGGTCGTCGTCCTGTGCCCAGCGGGGTCCGGCCGGCTCTGCGTCAGGAACCATGGTCCTGAACTTGTACAGCACGAACCTCTTCTCGTAACGTCCTACCCGCTCCTGTCGGTAGATGGCGCTGCCACTCGAAGTGAGCCGTATCGCTGCGTACAGAGCCACGAACAAGGGCGACAGCGCCAGCACCGCTATGACGGCAGCCACAAGCTCCACCGGCCTCTTCCCGGCGTCGAACAGGGTGTGCTGTGCCGCTACGTTCTCGATGAGCCAGGACTCCTCGAGCTCGCTGATCGGTATCTTGCCGAAGATCTCCTCGTAAAACGCGGACACATCCATGACGTCGATGCCTCTGAACATGGTGTTGTAGATGATCTTTATGAGCGCCCTATCCCGCTTGATATAGTCCGGGATCACCAGAAGGTCCGTGTGTCTGAGCCGGTCTGCGAAGCTTCCGTCTATGCTCTCGACCCATTGCCCGATCCTATACCCGAGCTGCGGGTTGCTGCGGATGTAGTCGACAAGAGCATCGATATCCCGGTGCGCTCCTATGATAGTTATATCGACCGGCGTCATCGTCGTTACGAGGACGATGTTGTACAGATGTCTCCACGCATAGTCGTCGATGCCGAAGATCGCGATGAGCAGCAGGAGGTTCGTTTTCGGGGAGACGCCGAATGCAGGAACCGCGTAGAAGAACAGGATACCGGTCAGGAGGATCGCGAGCACGAGCAACGAGAAGCCCTTCTTGAAGGCAAGGCTGTTCTTGAGGTTCTTCAGGTCGTAGAAGCCGGCGAAGGAGAACACGACTATCCACAGGACGAACAGTATGCTGAACGGCAACAGGTGATACCGCACGAGCTCGTGGTATGCGCCTGTCCGGTACCGTATGACCAGGGTTGCAACCAGTGAGACGTACATCAAAATAAGATCGCCAGCCCCGAGTATCAAGATCTTCAGTCTGGATGCGCCATTCATATTCAGCAGTTCCTGTACAGCCTCGTATAGTTGTATAGCATAGTGTCAAGCGTAAAGCTTGCTCTGATTCTCTCGGTTGCGGCCCTCCCCATGTTTGCCGCCAGAGCGCGGTCCGACAGCAGCCTTTTCAGCCTGTCATGGATGGCACCGCTGTCGCGCGGAGGGACAATGAATCCCGTAATGCCGTCTTGGTTGACGAACGAGGTCCCGGTTCCGAGCTCCGTGGAGATGACCGGCAGGCCACACGCCATTGCCTCCGCGATCGTTATGCCGAACGCCTCGCTCCTGTATACGGACGGCAGCACGAACACGGAGGCTGCACGATAAAAGTCCACGAGCTGTTCCGGCGTCCGGTATGGGACGAACGAGACCCTGTCGCCGGTTCCGGCCCTCCGTGCCTCGTAGGCGAGGCGCGCCCTCAGGTGGCCTTCCCCCACGATTACGAGCCCGGCGTCTATATCTCTCATCGCCCGAATCAGGTAATCCAGACCTTTGTAGTAGACGAGCCTCCCTACGAAGAGGATGATCCGCTGACCGTATTGGCTGCGTATTCGCTCTGCCCTGTCCGGTGACCCGAGCTCCGGGCCGAACCGTGCAGTGTCGACCCCGAATGGTATGACGGTGCACTTCTGCCCAAAGCCCCTGAGTACGGCAGAGCTTCGGACGATGCCCGGGTTTGAGACGACGATCCGCTGAGCGTGCGCCAGCGTCCACCGGTGCAACCATCCCAGGGCGGCCTCTGCGGGCCTCTGTCGGACGATATCGCTGTGATAAGTCACCACGAACTTCCTTCTTGGTCTGATGAGCCATAGCGCGAGCTCGCCGAGCGGGAACGGTAGGTGCAGGTGCAGGAGGTCGTACCCCCGGTGCATGTCTTTCAACACCCGAACAAAGGTCGCCGACACCGGCATGCTGAGAAGCACGCCCATGCTCCGGGCCCTTGTTACATGAACACCGTCTATGTCCTCGGACGCCGGTGTCCCGGGCCGGTCGCTGCACGCCAGCACGTCCACGACAAAGTCGTCCCTGCCGTTGATGCCCTCGGCTATCTGCCGTACCACCGTCTCTATGCCGCCGACCACCGGGTGATAGAATTTATTTATCTGCAGTACCTTCATTATGGGAACGTGGGGTCAGGTCTACACATGTGACAGCCCTTATTTGGTAAATATACCTTTGTCAAATGTGTAGGCCTGACCCCGGTTCTTTCCCCTCCTTCAATATGTCCAACAGCTCTGAGGCCGCACGCCTCCACGAGAACCTCTCCACGTTCTCCAGTCCGTCCCGTATGAGCCTGTCCCTGGTCCCGCTGTCCAGGAGCTTTTCCATCCCACCGGCAATATCGTTTATGTCATGAGGGTCGACGTACACCGCCCCCTCACCCGCGACCTCGGGAAGGGACGAGGTGTTCGACGTCAGCACCGGCACGCCGAGGCCCTGTGCCTCGATGACCGGTATGCCGAAGCCCTCGTAGTAGGAGGGGAACACCAGCCCGAGACTGCCCCTGTAGAGTGCCGCCTTCTGCCTGTCCGATACGAAGCCGGTCTGCACCACGTGGTCCCGGAGGTCCATCGTCCGGATCTCTTCTCCGATATCGACGAAGGACGTATCGATCCTGCCCGCGAGCACGAGTTGCGTAGCCGGGTGGCTCCGCAAAAAAAGCTTGAACGCCTTTAACAAGCCGGGCAGGTTCTTCCTCGGCCTCGTGATACCGACATAAAGGAAATACTCGTGCCTTATCCCGAACGCCTCCTTTGTTTCCCGTATGAGCGCCTCGTCCACGCCGGGCAGATCCGGTATGCCGGGATAGAGGACGTGTATCCTCTCGGGCTCGATGTCGTAGAGCTGTACGAGCTCTTCTTTCGCAAAGCTGGAGTCCGTGATTATTCCGTCGCAGATGTATTTTCCCGCGAGATACATGGACTTGATGTACAGCCTGCTCAGGGTGCTTTTGTACTCGGCAAACCGGTCGTAGGCGCAGTCGTGGATCGTTATGAATTTTTTGCCGGGGAAAAATACCGGGATGGAGGGCAGGGGCGCATAAAAATGCGTTATGCCTTTTGCCATGAGCTTGAGCGGCAGGATTATCTGCTGGTACAGGCCCATGCTGAGCGTCTTTGCCGGGTTTATGCGGACCGTCTCGACAGAGACGTGAAGAGACCCGAGTCTCATTTCATCCGGCAGCCATGCCGAGCCGAAAACGATGTAGGCGCTATCCGGCGCCATGCCCACGAGCTCTGACAGCAGGTGTCTGGCAAAGATCTCGGTGCCCTGGTACGAGCGGAACGATAGGAAATTAAGGCCTATTCTCATGGTGATTGTTACAGGCTTACATTAACTCGACCGGAAAGGTCAAGCGCAAGCGGGCGGTCCATCTCAGGGGAATAAAAAAGGGGCGGGCGTGCGCCCGCCCCTACAGGTGCACTTTTCCCCTACCAGTTCCCGCCGCCCGAGAACACCGGGCCTGAGACCGGGAAGTACTGCGGACCTGTTGCGACACCGACAATCTCGGTTACCGTGGAAACACCATTGGTTATCCAGACGTTGCCGCTGTGGTCTATGGCTATGCCCCAGGGTGTGCTCCCGACCGGATAGCTATGCACGATGCTGCCTGTATTAGGGTCAAGCTCATATACAGTTCCGCTGGAGCCACCAGCAACCCAGACATAGCCGGAGTCGTCTATGGCAATGCCCAGGGGCTGGCCCAATCCATGGACGTTCCGTCCATTCGTACTCTCTACAGAACCATTCGGGGAATTTTCCGCAACCCAAACATACCCTGATTTGTCTACAGCCATGCCCGCAGGGAAAGATCCGCCGGCGAAATTAGCAAGGGCCGTCATAGTACTGCCGACAAGATCGCCTATGGCAAAGCTGAGGTAGCTCGCAGATGTTTGGCTTATATCGTTACCATCAAGCCATATATCCCCTGCCACAGTGATTAACTCGCCATAATTAACGTAAAAATAGGGGCCACCCACCGTTGACCATGTCTTTGTAACCGAATTCCATACATCGTTATGAATACTCGAGTTGGCAGAACTATCGCCATACCATATCGTATCATGTTCATCGATCAGTACACCTTGAGGAGTATGGCCGATATTCTGAGCTGTCTGAGGTGTACGTCCGATAATTTCCTGACTATAGCCAGCAGGTTCAGAGACCCATACATTGTTCGAACTATCTATAGCTAATGCCCAGGGCGACTGGGTCAAGGTTACCGTAGATGTTTGAGGTGTACCGGATGTGACCGGGGTTATTACGCTTAACGTGGTACCGCTTGCATTGGCAATCCAGATGTTATTGCTTTGATCGACTGCTATGCCAATAGGTCCGTAACCGACAGCATAGGTATAAGCGGTAAAGGGCGTTGTGCTCGCCTGGTTGTACGGCCCGCTCTCGCCCCCGGCGTTCACGGCAGTAACGGTGAAATAGTATGTAACCCCGCCTGTCAATCCGTGTACCGTATAACTCGGCGGAGGAGTTGTCGTTAACTCTGTAAAGGTAGTAGACGTCGTTATATACACATTGTAACTTGTTGCTCCGTTGGAGCCGATCCAGTTGAGAGCAGCCTGCTGATTGCCCGAATGAGCGACCAACCCGGTCGGTGCGTCCGGTGTCAGGGTAAGGCTTGCGATAGCCGATGCAGACCCTTCCTGCCCGAGGCTGTTTATGGCGGTCACCGTGAAGTTATAGGTATCGCCGTCCTTTGCACCCGTCCATGTTTGCGAAGAGCTCACGCCGGTAAACAACTGTGACCAGCTTCCAGCGGGCGATAGTTGCTCATACACGCTGCCGGTCAACCCTTGTGCCTGGGTCCAGCTTACCTGGACGGTACTGGTTGCCGGCTCGCTTAAGGTGACCGAAGGTATTGACATCGGTATGGTGCTTGCAGGGTTCGATCCCACGCTCTCCCCGCCAGCGTAGACCCCGGTCACGGTAAAGTTGTAAAGACTGCCGTTCGTCAACGACGTGGCTGTAAACGAGGTGAAGGAGGTAAAGCCTACGAATCCGGCATCGTCATATAAATTGTATTGCAACGGTGAGACCGTCGCATTCCAGTCGAGCGTTGCCTCCGTGTCTCCCGGTAATGCCGTCAGGCCATTGGGCGTTTGTCCGAGGTAAACGCCCTTCTGGCTCGAATACCCGGTCTCGCCATTCGCGTTCACCGCGGTTACGACAAAGTAATAGGTGTTCCCGTACGTCAATCCTGTTACCGTGCTGTTGAGGCCGGAGGTCGCTGTAAACGGTGTCGTGGAATAAGCCCCCGACGTCGTCGATGTATACACATCGTAGCTTACCGCACCGGCCGAGGCACCCCATGTCAAATCCACTTCTGTATCGCTCGGTGCGATAGCATTCAGGGGGGACGGCACCGCGAGAATGGTCGTGGTGGTTATGTTGGAATACCCGCTCTCGCCCGCACTGTTCTTTGCCGTTACGGCGAAGCAATAGGTCGTTCCGGAGATGAGATTTGTATCCGTGTAGGCGAGGCCTGTTGCAGGGCCTGCATACGTATAGCCGGCAGTGGCACAGGTGCCCGTCGTGGTCGTATAGTAAATGGCATAGCTATCTGCGCCGGTTGATGCACTCCAGGTCAGCGATACCTGCGGGATCTTATTGATGGTCGCTTGTACCAGTCCGGCCGGTGGGTCGGGCTTGACGACTGTTAGCGTAGCCGTGAAGTCGACGCCGGTAATAGCGGTGTTGTTCAGTGTCTGTTGGCTGTTGGATGGGCTAAAGGTGTAGCCTGATAGGGACGGGGTTATGGTAAAAGTGCCGTTGGTAAGCCCGCTGAAGCTGTAGCTGCCGTCTGTAGTCGTCGTGGTGCTACCCAATCCTGCACCCAGGAACATCGTGACCCCTGCCAATCCGCTGCTATTATAGGTGACCTTCCCGGATATGCTGTAAGTCTGTGCAGGGTTCGCCATTACTACGAAGTTGATCGCCAGTACGTTTGCACCGTTTATCGTAACGGCGGTGCTGACAGGGGTAAAGGTGTAGCCCGACAGGGACGGGACAACCGAGTAGCTCCCGTTCGTAAGGCCGGTGAAAATATAGATGCCGTCCGCGTCCGTCGTGACGGCCTTTGGAGTTGCACCAGCTACCCCACCGGTCAGGGTCACGGTAACGCCCTGTATGACTGCGCCGCTCATCGTACCCGCGATGCTATAGGTAACTCCATTGTTGTGATTGATTTTGCTGCCGCACCCTGCAACTACCGCTGTGCCGAAGAGTACCGCAGCAAATAAGGTGGATTTAAAGGCTTTTGCATACCGAATTGTCCCCATTTTCTTCTCCTATTGGTTTATAAAGAATGCCCATCATTCCACTATCGTTACTTCGTTCCCTGATTGTCAATAGAAACTTCGTTTTTTGTTTTCACTGCTGTGTGCCTTTTGCCATACCCGTTGAAAACGACGGTTTATGTTGTACTTTATAGGATGGGAGGACGAGACCTATGAACGGCGGGGCTGTCATAGCGCGTACACTGAATGGCCACGGTGTACGGAACCTCTTTACGCTGATCGGCGGACACATCTCCCCGATATTGACCGAAGCGAAGAAGTCCGGGATCAGGGTCGTTGACTTCAGACAGGAGGCAGACGCCGTGTTCGCGGCGGACGCTGTGGGCAGGCTTACCGGCTCACCCGGGGTAGCGGTCGTAACTGCCGGTCCCGGGCTCGCCAACGGCGTCACCGCGCTCATGAATGCAAAGATGGCGCAGTCAGCGCTCGTGGTTATCGCCGGTGCTGCCACCACGGTTCTCAGGGGCAGGGGCGCGCTGCAGGACATCGACCAGCCATCGCTTGTCCGTCACGCCGTGAAGGCCGTGTTCAGCATAACAAAGAGCTGCGATCTTGTCCATACACTCGATTCGGCCTTTGTGCTCGCACAGTCTGGCGTGCCGGGTCCGGTCCTCGTCGAATGCCCCATAGACCTGGTGTACGACGAGCAGCTCGTGAGGAAGTGGTACCTTGACAAGGGTCCCGGGTCCGGGGCCTTCATGGACAGGATGGTCTCCTGGTACCTGAGGCGCCACGTGGACAGGATATTCGCGTGCGACCCCCAAGGGATGTCAGACAGGATTGCTGATACGATGGAGCGCGGCCGCATCGCTCCGGACGTGCCGGGGCTCGACGACAGGGGCGTGGCAAGGGCCACTGCCCTGATCGTCCGCTCGGAGCGCCCGGCCATGGTCCTCGGCAGCCAGGCGGTCCTCGACCCCGGGAAGCTCGATGCCTTGATACAGTCGGTCAACGCTATAGGCGTCCCGGTGTATCTGGCTGGTATGGCGCGCGGTCTGCTGGGCACGGCCCATCCGCTGCAGTTCCACCATAGGCGCAACAGCACGCTCGCAGAGGCAGACCTCGTAGTCCTGGCTGGCATGCCGTGCGACTTCAGGCTCGACTACGGCAGGGCGATCAATCCGAAGGCCGAGGTCATCTCGATAAACCGCAGCAAGCGCGACCTTATCCTGAACCGCAGGCCCCGGCTCGCGGTGAACGCCGATCCGGCAGCGTTCCTCATTGCCTGCTCTTCGTCACTGGCTGGTGGGCGTGAACGCAAGGCATGGATCCAGACGCTGCGCATGCGCGAGCAGCAGCGCGAGGACCAGATCAGGGGGCTCGCAGGTCAGGGTACCGCGTACATAAACCCCCTGCGTCTACTCGAGAGGATCGACAGCACGCTGGCAGACAAGAGCATCATCGTTGCAGACGGAGGGGACTTCGTGGCGACCGCCTCGTACATCGTGCAACCTCGAGGTCCGCTGTCATGGCTCGATCCCGGGGTGTTCGGCACGCTTGGCGTGGGAGCCGGCTTCGCGATAGGGGCGAAGCTATGCAGGCCTACGTCGGACGTGTGGCTGCTCTGGGGTGATGGCGCGGCCGGCTTCAGCATCATCGAGTTCGACACCATGGTGCGGCACCGGATCCCGGTCATTGCGGTCATAGGCAACGATGCCGGCTGGACGCAGATTGCTCGCGAGCAGGTGGAGCTTCTGGGGGACGATGTCGCGACCGCGCTGCGCTATTCCAATTACCACCAGGTCGCGCAGGCCTTCGACGCAAAGGCGTTCGTCGTCAGCAGCGAGGACGAGATCGAGCCCGTGCTCCGTCAGGCCGTTGAGGTGTCCAGAAAAGGTACACCCGTACTGGTAAACGCGTTGATCGGCAGGACAGAGTTCAGGAAAGGCTCGATCTCGATGTAGAGGGCGTCAGTTCCCGCGCCCAGGGCCCATCATACCGTGCTCCATCCCGCGGTGTACCATCATCGCCCTTCTCTTCATGCCCATCAGGCACTCGATGTCCTTGTCGAGCCCGTACTTTTTCGCTGTGTCCATAACCTTCGTCTTGAGATCTATCATGGCTTTCTTGATCGTCGCAATCCGGTCATAGTCCACGTTTGTCTGTCTGCATGCCTTGAGCAGCTCGATTCGCTTTATGATAAGCTCGTCCCGTACCGCTGAAGTGTCCTTGAGAAAGTGCTTGACGGAATCTATGTTGATGCTCGCTATCGTGGCACCTGTTCTTTTACACATGCCCGGTCCCATCGCATAGGCGGCCCCGGCCAGCATGAGCCCCATCAGGACTACAACACCCATTACCATCGTCTTCTTCATGACCCGTACCTCCTTTTACCGGGTTAAACGCAGGTCCGTCAAAAAGGTTCCGTGCGCAAACCGGCCGATGGGTTCTTTCGTAGGGGCGAATAATCATTCGCCCCTACCTTTTCAATCTCAGAAATTCCCGCCGCCCTGGAACTGCGGACAGGTGTTGCCCGGTGCGGTCGAATACGGGCACGGGAAGAACTGCGGGCCGGTCGCTATGCCGACCATCTCAGTCACCGTATTGCCAAAATTATTGGTTATCCAGACATTGCCGGATTGATCGATCGCCACGCCATCGGCCCCGGTTAAGCCGGGGATAGTGTAGGTAATCGTCGCCGGTGTGCCTGCCGTTTCTATCTCGCTCACTATATTCGAGCTGAAGTCTACGATCCATATATTGCCGGACGCGTCTATGGCTATGCCCGACGGCTGAGGGCCTACATAATATGTGTTTAAGGTCGAACCGGTCGGGCTTAACTCCGATATGCTTGAGTTATTTGAATTCGCTACCCAGACATTGCCGGATTGATCGATCGCAATGCCCCAGGGATAGCTTCCGACGGTATGGGTGTATGTCGTGAACGACGTGTTCAACTCGGTCACCGAGTTACCTGAAGAATAGTTCGTTACCCAGACGTCGCCGGTAGCATTAATCGCTATACCTTGGGGAGTGGTTAAGCCGCCGAGAACGGTGGATGTGATGCCCGTCGTCGGGGTTATCTCGCATAGCGTATTTTCATATTGATTCGTTTCCCAGATATTGCCGGATTGATCGATCGCAATGGCCTCGGGACCGGGATAGGAGACAGTACCGACCGTATAGGTGTATGCCGTGAACGAGGGGGTCAATTCGGTTACCGTGTTATTGCCGTCATCGGTTACCCAGACATTGCCGGCGTGATCGATCGCAATACCCTTAGGATGATTTAAGGCGCTGAAAACGGTAAAATTACTGCCCGTCGTCGGCGTTATCTCGTTTAACGATCCGTCGTTAAAATTCGCAACCCATATATTGCCCGACGCATCTACCGCTATGCCCCCGGGTTCATTACCCACGGTATAGTCCGTCACGGAGAACGGTCTCGCGCTCGCCTCGTTCGAGAATAAGCTCTCGCCATGTTTATCGACGGCGGTCACCACGAAGTAGTGTTCGATACCGTTCGTCAGCCCTGTAGCGTTAAATGTCATGTGCGCTGAAAAGCCCGCGAGTGCGTACGGACCGCCGGACGTTGTGGACTTATAAACATTGTATCCTCTGGTGTCCGCGCCGAATTTGTTTACCGTATAGTCGACTTCATTCGCAACCCAGACATTGTCCGATGCGTCTACCGCTATGGCGTACGGCCACGAGCCTACGGTAACCGTGGTTATGGTCGTGCCGGTAGGGCTTAACTCCGACACCGTATTGTCGCCTTCATTCGCGACCCAGACATTATTTGACGTGTCTATGGCTATGGCCTGCGGACTATTGCCGACGGTTACCGTGGTTATGGTTGTGCCGGTAGGACTCAGTTCAGTTACGGAGTTGACACTGTAATTCGCAACCCATGCATCGCCTGAGGCGTCTATGGCTATGCCGTACGGGCTATAGCCTACGGTGACCTCGGTTATGAAGGTGCCCGTGGGGCTTAATTCGGTTGCCGTGCCGGGACTGGAGCAGGAAGAATCATCACCACAGTTATTCACAACCCAGACGTTGCCGGTCCCGGATATGGCTATACCCTGAGGAGAGTAGCCTACGGTAACCGTGGTTATGAAATTTCCGGTAGAGCTTAGCTTCCAAACCGTACCGGAACCGCAGGAAGAATCATCACCGCAGCTGTTCGCAACCCAGACGTTATTCGATGCGTCTATGGCTATACCCATCGGGGAGTAACCTACGGTGACCTCGGTTATGAAAGTGCCCGTCGGGCTTAATTTGGTTACCGTGCCGGGACTACCTCCATTATTTACAACCCAGACATTGCCGGACGCATCAATGGCTATACCCACAGGGTAATGGCCTACGGTAACCGTGGTTATGGTTGAACCGGTTGGGCTCAATTCCGATACCGTGCCGATACTGTTGCACTTAGAATCATTTCCACAGTCATTCGCAACCCAGGCGTCGCCGGATGCATCTGTGGCTATGCCCATCGGGTAGATGCCTACAGCAAAGGTGTTCCAGCCCAGCGATACCTGTGAAGCCCCGGGTATCGCCTTTAGATTGAGCGGTCCGGTTACATACGGCGTGGCATTCACTTCGTTCGAATGCCCGCTCTCGCCGATGCTGTTCACCGCGGTCACAACGAAGTAGTACTTGGTCCCGTTGGTCAAATCTGTGACCGTGTAATGGGGATTGGTCGTCGAGGTGAGCTTCGCGGCATAGCTGCCGGACGTTGTCGATGTATAGACGTTGTAGCTTGTCGCGCCCGCGGATGCACTCCAGGCCAGGGCGACCTGTGTATTCCCTGCCACCGCGACAAGATTGGCCGGCGCCGAAGGCGGCATGGTGGATGGTGTGGGCGTTGCGCCCGCCTCGTTCGAGTACCCGCTCTCACCCGCACTGTTCACCGCCGTGACGACGAAGAAATACTTCGTCCCGTCGGTCAGCCCGATCACCACGTAATCGGGATAGGTGGCTTTATTGACCTTTGTGTAAGGACCGCCGGATGTCGTCGAGTCGTAGACATTGTAGCTCGCCGCACCTTTTGAAGCGCCCCATTGCAGCGTCACCTGCGCGTCCGCCGGGGTCACCGTCAAATTTGTCGGAGGATTCGGCTTGACAGGAGACGGATTGTTACCACCACTCTTGCTGCCGCAGCCGCTTCCCATGCCTATTGCCAAGATTATGGCAATCGTAAACGAAAATTTCAGACCGTTTTTCATATTCGTCTCCTTTTATTTTACTAGGTAGGGCAATTCATCAATTGCCCCTACCTTCAGTTGAATCCTGCGGCTGTTTCGCCGGACAGAGTACCCTTCTCAAGTCATCGAAGCTCTTGAAGCCCTTCTTGCCGGTCTTATCTGAACGGCTGTTTGTTTCAATGGTCTCGACGACGCCAGTGATCCCATCCCGGTCCTTCTTGTCCCGACGATAGATACGGACAATGTAGCTTTCCATACCGCCTCCTTTGAGGCACGTGTACTTCAGCCGGAGCTACAGATAGGCTACGGATTGGAAGAATTTTTAGTCTTGATCTGCCGGTAGAGAGCCTCCGTTTCGGAAGACGGCTCTATGCCGTAGACGGCGAGGGTCTTTTTGCAGGTATGGTACGTCGATAACGCCTCTGCATGGCGTCCCGTCCGGAGATAACAGGCAATGATGCGCTGATAGCAGACCTCGGAGAGCTCATCGGCCTCCAGTCCTCTGTGGTAAACCTCGATGGCCTTATTGAATGCATTTCCCTGCTCGAGACGATTGCCCAGGCTTTCGATGCTCCCGGTAAACCTGAGCCTGAGCCGCTCACGGTACGATATCGACCATGGGTATGATTCCCCTGCCAGAAAATCCCCGCTGTAGGATGCAACGGTCTGTTGCATCTGTGCCGTAAGCATTCGCTCCTTCCCCGGTCCCCCGGCTTCTTGCGCCGCGGCCCCGATTCCGTCCAGTGCCTGCTCGAACGCCCATGCATCGACCCGGCAGTAGCGCGGGTCCAGGGACACCTTGCCGTTTACAAGCCTGACTGCCGCGGGATAGCCGAGCAGCCTGCGCAGGCGTATGAGAGTTACGCGCAACGCCTTGAAAGCGATGTCCCCCTCGGAATCGGGCCATAAAAGGTCGGCAAGCTGGCCCACTTCGACCTCTTCTCCTCCGAAAGCGCTGATCGCCTTCAACAGGGTCAACGGCTTTTTCTGTACCTTCCCGGAGAAGACCAGCTTTTCCCCGTCCCGCATGAGCTCGAAGCGTCCGAGTGTGAATATCGCTATGGGCCAGGGCCAGCCGGCAGCAGCCGCCGGATTATGATCGGGAAGGGCGGGAGGGGCGAGGTCGAGCTTTCTGATGACGCCTTTTACATAGTCTGTCTCTATCCCGGCGTCGAGCGCCCTGTTGTACAGGTCCGCGAGTGCGGACCTGTGGAACACCAGCGTAACGGCAAAGCCCTGCCTTTTGCCGATCGCCAGGGCCTGCGCAAGCCCCTTCAAAGCCTGTGTCTCCCTGCCTCTCGTAAAATCGTACCATGCGCGCGTCATCAGGCAGTGGTATTCGAGCTGCATACTCTTCATGCCGACGGCAATGCTATGGGCATGGGCAAGATGGGACGATGCCTCACGGTACCGCCCGTCCCCGATACAGAGATATGCCAGCTCGAGATGATGGTGCGCTTGCACGTAGGGAACACCGGCTTGCTGTGCCAGTGCAAGGCCCTCTTCCGCGTAGTTGTGCGCGCCGGGCGGGTCTCCCGCGAGGATACGGTACCAGCCGAGTAAAAAATGATAATTGGAGAGAGCGAACCGGTAGAAAGGATTTACCGCGTCCTCCATCCGCTTTACTATGCCCGCGGCGGTCTTTACATCGCCGTTTATCAATGAGGCATGCAGGCCGGCGCCCAGAAGGAAGCGATCGACTATGTGGATAGTATCGGCGTGCGCTATTGCCAGCGCCTCTTCCATTTCCCTGAGACATGCATCCGTGCTTCCGCGGTTCCAGAGATAGGTACACTCCATGACGTACCCGAGGAGGCGCGTGGGGAGCGGCGTGTCCCCGGAGCGCACCAATGCGTGGAACATATCCGCCAGCACACCGGCATTGAAGAAATCCCCGGTCCACGAGTAGTAGAGAAACAGCATACTGCCGTGCCTAATGCGGGCAAACCGGTCCGGGATTTTTGTCAGGATCGATTTGACTTTTTCCGCCCACATCGGAAGCTCGGGGTCCTGAGGGTCGTGGAACAGGAGCGCACTATAGATGCCGAAGGACGCCTCCAGCTCGATCTCCCGGGACGGAAACGCCGGATACGTGCTGTGGAGCTCTTTAAACTCCTTGACCCATCGTCCCCAGGACGTAACGTCATGCGTGCTCAGTATGAAGGCCTTCATCGTCGTCGCTATGGCGACATACATCCCGGCCGGTACGTTATCCTCTTTGAACTTATGGTACGCCTTATCGAGAGATTCCAGGGATCCTGCCGGATCGGACATCACGCGGCTTGCCCCGAGCCAGTACAGGAGCCACGGGTCGCGATCGAGCACGTCTGACGGAAGTCCGAGGAGCCATGCCTCGAGCGTCCTGAACCTGCCCGTGTCGATGAGTCCCGGCGCCTCGGCGATAATCAGCCGTGCGGCCTGTGTCCAATCGCTCGCCTGAAGGTAGAGGGCGATCGCGTCCTCGGTCTGCCCGGTATCCGACAGGGCCTTCGCGGCGCGGCGCCGGGCGCGGCCCAGGGCATCGGCGCTCCAGAGATCAATTGCCTTTGCACGCAGAAAATCGAGAAACAGCGCATGGTATTGATAGAAAGGCTCCCGGGCATGGTATCTGCTTATAAAGCTGCTCGACCGGACAAGCTTCGATAAGAGACGCCCGGCGTCTTTAGCGCCCGTAAGCGCCTCCACGGCCTCCGGCGTCATCCTCGGCAGAAAGGCGGACGTGAGCAGGAACTCCCGCATGCCGTCGTCCGCCCGGTCGAAAACCTCGCCCTCGAAATAGCTGAAGATCGTCTCCTGCGCCTCCCGCTCCATGAGTGAGAACGAGTGTTCCGCCCGGTCCAATGATACCGGAGTATGTTCGATGTACTCCATCATCAATGCCATACCGGCTGCCCAGCCGGCCGTCCTGTCGTGCATGGCGCGGACCGTCTGCCGGGGCAGGCCCTTCCCGGTATACAGACGGGCAAAACTCCCGGTTTCCTTTTCCGTAAATTTGAGGTCTTCCCACCCGATCACCGTCAGCCTGCCGCTCTCGCGTATGCGCGCGAATGCGGGCCACGGCTCGCCGCGGCTTATAACGATGATCACGCCGCGCTCCGGTACCCGCTCCATGCCCTCGTTGATCATGTCGTGGATGAGCTGGTTATCCGAGAGGTTAGGCGCAAGGTTATGGTAGTCGTCGAAGACGACGGCAAAAGGAGACGTAAACCGCTCGAAGAGATTGCCGAAGTATCTCGCGGCAAATGCCGGGAGCGCCACCTGGTATTCGGGACCCAGCAAGGGCAGGGCCGGATGGCGCCTCTTGGCCGACCTGTCCGCCGCCAGCTTGAGATAGTAAAAAAAGGTCGCGGGATCGGCGTCCCGGCCGTCTATCTGATACCAGATGCCCGGCAGGCCGCGGCCCTTGATGTAGCTTGCGACCAGGGTCGTTTTGCCGGAGCCCGGCGGCCCGGTGATCCATATAACCTGGCCTTTCCGCGACCGGTCCAACATGCGAAAGAGCCTCTGCCTGATGATGACCCTCGACAGCTTGGGGCCGCTTAGCTTCGAATACTGGGGATATTGGGCCAATGATAGTGCCAATGATAGTGATTGTCGCATCGTACATCCCTTGCATGAAGGTCGTAATGGAATGTACAGGAAAATATAATAAACTGCAAGGGGCGGGTTTCAAACCCGCCCCTACCTTCTACCTAATCGTGCCCGCGTCTTTTTTGTAGGGGCGAACGGCCGTTCGCCCCTACTCCTTTCCCTTAATCGTATCCATTGTTTCCGCCGCCCGGGAACTGCGGACCTGTGTAAGGCCAGTACTCAGGTCCTTTTGTGACACCCACTATCTCGGTCACCGTGCCGCCGGTCTCCCCGGTATCCTGACCGCCACAATAGTTTGCGACCCAGACATCGCCAAGCGCGTCTATGGCCAGTCCGGCAGGATAAAAGCCTGCACTGTAGTTTGCGATGATCGTACCGTCAGGGCCCAATTCGGTTACCGTGCCCGGGCTGTAGCCATTCGGATCATTGCCGTAATAGTTCACGACCCAGACATTGCCCGATGCGTCTATAGCGACACCTTGCGGCTCAACACCCACGGCAAACGGACCTCCGATGGTCGTGCCTGTGGGGCTTAATTCTGATACCGTATTATCACCCTCATTCGAGACCCAGATATTGCCCGAGGGATCTATGGCAATGCCATTGGGGTTGTTTCCTACAGTCACCGTCGTTATGGTCGTGCCCGTGGGGCTCAATTCTGAAACCGTGTCGGTGCCGAAATTCGTGACCCAGACATTGCCGGACGCATCTATGGCTATGCAATTAGGCCCGCTCCCGACAGTAAACGGACCGCCGATGGTCGTACCCGTAGGACTGAGCTCTGTTACCGTGCTGTCCTGGTAATTCGTGATCCAGACATTGCCGGATGCGTCTATGGCGATATCTTCAGGCCCGCGCCCGACAGTAAACGGACCGCCGATGGTCGTGCCCGTGGGACTCAGCTCTGAAACCGTACCGTCGCCTGCATTCCCGATCCAGATGTTGCCGGACGCGTCTATGGCTATGCCCCAGGGATAGCTCCCGGCAGGAAACGGCCCGCCTAAGGTCGTTCCGGTAAGGCTCATCCCGGAGACCGTGCCAGAACTGTCGTAATTTGTGTTCCAGACATTGCCGGATACGTCTATGGCTATGCCTCCGGGATCATACCCGGTGGCAAAGGTGTTGATAATGAGCTGAGGCATCGTGCTCAATACGGTAGTACCCGTAACGCTCGTTACACCGTCATCAACGGTCACGGTTATGGAGCCTGCTGCGTTATACGCGGCCGGCGCCGTGATCGTCGCGGTCATGCCGTAGCCGGTGACCTTCCAGCCGTCAGATCCGGCCCATGTATAGGTCAGGGTGCCTCCGCTGACATCGTACGCATTGACGACCGCTATCGCCGTCCTGTTGGGGATTATCGGGTCCGGCGTTGCGCTCAGGCTGCTGATAACGAGCCCGAGGCCGCCTGCGGTCCCCTGCTGGCCTGTGGCCCCGGTCGGGCCGGTTACCCCTTGCTTGCCCATGGTCCCGGCTGCCCCATCCTTGCCGGCGCAGCCCCCGAGGAGAAGCACCGCTATCGATAAAAGGAACACACATGTCCTGATATAGGTTTTCATGGCCGCTCCTTTTTAGTAGTTACCGCCGCCCGGAAATACGGGCCCCGTGTAAGGCCAGTACTGGGGACCCTGGGTGACACCCATTATCTCGGTCACCGTGCCGCCGGTCTCGCCGTACATCTCTCCTCCGTCGTAATTCACGACCCAGACATCGCCGAGCGCGTCTATGGCTATGCTGTAGGGATAGAAGCCCACGCTGTAGTTTGCGATGACTGTGCCGTCAGGACTCAGTTCGGTTACCGTACCGGGGCTGTAGCCATTCGGATCGTTGCCGTAAGAATTCACGACCCAGACATTGCCGGATGCGTCTATGGCTATGCCTGTAGGATAAACCCCGACCGTGAAAGGCCCGCCGATGGTCGTGCCCGTGGGACTCAGCTCTGTTACCGTGTTGTCGACATTATTTGCGACCCAGATGTTGCCGGATGGGTCTATGGCTATACCCCAGGGCCCGCTCCCGACCGTAAACGGCCCGCCAATGGTCGTGCCCGTGGGACTCAATTCTGAAACCGTGTCGGTGCCGAAATTCGTGACCCAGACATTGCCGGACGCGTCTATGGCTATGCCGTAAGGAGAGCTTCCGACCGTGAAGGGCCCGCCGATGGTCGTGCCCGTGGGGCTAAGCTCTGAAACCGTACCGTTGCCATTATTCGCGACCCAGACATTGCCGGACGCGTCTATGGCTATGCCTTCAGGAGAGCTTCCGACCGTGAAGGGCCCGCCGATGGTCGTGCCCGTGGGACTCAGCTCTGATACCGTACCGTTGCCATTATTTGCGACCCAGACATCGCCGGATGCGTCTATTGCTACGCCTACAGGCCCGCTTCCGACAGGGAATGGGTTACCCATGGTCGTACCGGTGGGGCTGAGCTCTGACACTGTATTGTTGTAATCGTTTGTTACCCATGCATCGCCGGATGCATCTATGGCGATGCCGTAAGGCTCATATCCTACGGCAAAGGTATTGGTAATGAGCTGCGGAACCGTGCTTACCACGGTCGTACCGGTAACGCTTATTGATCCGTCGGCGACGGTTACCATGATATAGCCTACTTCATCGTATGCCGTAGGCGCTGTGACTGTTGCGGTCACGCCGTAGCCCTTGATCTTCCAGCCCGCTGACGCGGTCCATGCGTAGGTCAGGGCGGCCCCGCTCGGGTCGTACGCCTCCACGACCGCGGTCGCCGTCCTGTTTGGGATCAAGGTGTTCGGTGTTGCGCTCAGGCTGTCGATAACGAGCCCCGGCGGCCCGGAAGCCCCCTGCTGGCCCGTGGCCCCCTGCTGGCCGGCGGCCCCTTGCGGGCCCTGTGCCCCGGTTGCCCCGTTCTTGCCGGAAGAACATCCCGCGATCACCAGCATCGCCATCGATGCCATGAAAAGAAATACCGTCACCCTTGCCTTCATAGCTCCTCCTTTAGTTTGAGTATTCAGTTGCTCCCTCTGTGATCCGATTCTACATTGAGGACTGCAAGTCAGCCTCGTCATAAAAAATCCTTTTTTCTTTGTCAAGCAGTATGGAATAGTATGTTTTGAAGACAGGAGCGTCGTAGGGGCGTCCCGCGACCAAAGCCCCGCTTGGGTACCCCGGCGGGACGCCCCTACCTTCCTTGCTTGCATTTTATTTGTTTTCTGGTATAGAGGGACAAAAGGGAGGTGAGTCACTTGCGTACAAACTTATACACGGATGGTGAGGCCTCGGGCCGGGTGAATCGGCTTCTTATACTGATGTGCGTGGCAGCGGCCACGCTGGGACTCATGGTCAGACCGGGACTTGCGCAGCAGGGCCCTCCCTTCAAGCTCTTGACGAACGGAAAGCCTGTTACCGTTGCCGGGCAGCGCGGTAAGATCTACTACATTATCGTGCCGTCGAGCATGTTCGATATAGAGACGCACGCCCAGGGCAAGCTTACCGTGACCGTGAGGAGCCTCGTGCCGGTAGCCTCGTCGAGGGTGGGGGGCTTCAATATCAGCATCACGACCGGCGGCGGGGTGCAGTACTATTCGATGCCCTCCTCAGGTCCTTCGAAGCTCGTGATATCGAGTACGCAGTTCTTTGTCCCGTCCAAAAAAGAGCTCACGTTAAACCTCAGTCCTTCGCAGAAAGTCGAGGTTTACCAGATAACCCTTTCACAGCAGGCCACCTACGGCGCCATGGTTTATATATCGTTTGCCCCCACGGAGGTTAACCGGCACCCCAATACCGGCGTCGCATACCAGCCATCCATGCCGGTCCCGCAGCAGCCGGGTTCGCAGCACAACTACAACATGAGGGTCGTGATGCCTGCCGAGTACCACCCGGCACCGCCCTTTAGGAGATGGGCCTCCATTACGCCGGAGATAGGCGGGGGCGGGGTCGTGCAGGACTCGCCGAGCTCGTCCTCGTACGACTTTCTGCTGTCGGTCAGGGCCTCGTACGGTCCTCTGGACTGGCTGAGGATCAATGGGGACGTGACCGCCCAGATGTTCAGCTCATCGTACACGTGGATTAACTCGCAAGGACCGTCGTACCAATCATCGATGGAGACGAACGTGCTGGGTCACGTCAGCATCGGACTCAATATCGTCGATGCCGACAGCGTGAAGATATGGCTCAACCCCGGCTATGGGTACCTGTGGTCCTCGTACCCTGGCTCCTCGAACCAGGGGACCTCGTCCTACAATTACTCCCTGTCCGGCCCCTCGATCGGGCTGGGTATATACACGCAGATATGGGACTTTTACAATCCGGAGATAACCCTGGACTTCGTCTACGGAACAGGCGTGGCGAGCATATTCACGGTCACGACTGGGATAGCGTCGTACGAGATAGCAGGCGGTGTTCCTCAAATGCTGACCGAGTATACGCTGAAGATACCGGTTCTCAGGTATCCGAAGACCCCGGGAAGCCCGACCGTGTATGTCGGCTATGCCGGCAGCGCGCTGGCCTTCGGATCGTACACGAGGTTTTACAACGACGTGATCATCGCTTCCAAGTTCGAGTGGTAGTGCCCCGTACGGTCGCGAGCTATGGCTGCGGCAGCATCCTTTATAGGCGTTTCTGGGTGTTCCCGAGGAGCTTGATGATCTGCGCTATCGTTTTCTTGATGACCTTTCTGTCGATCACCATGTCTATCATGCCGTGCTCGAGCAGAAACTCGGCACGCTGAAATCCGTCCGGCAGCTTCTGCCCTATGGTGTCCGATATGACCCTCGGTCCGGCAAAACCTATCAGTGCCTTGGGCTCCGCTATGATGATGTCTGCGATGCTTGCAAAGCTTGCAGCGACCCCTCCGGTGGTGGGGTCCGTGAGGAGGCTGATGTACAGGGCACTGCTGCCGGCAAGCCTGCTCATGGCCGTGTTCGTCTTGGCCATCTGAATGAGCGAGAAGATGCCCTCCTGCATTCTTGCGCCGCCGGAAGAAGTAACGATGAGAAGGTTTGATCCTTCCTCCGCTGCCTTCTCTATCAGCCTCGTGATTTTCTCCCCGACCACGCTGCCCATGCTGCCGCCCATGAAGTTGAAGTCAAATATGCCTATATTGAGGAAAAGCTCGTTAATCGTGCCGTAGCCCGTGACCACAGCATCGCTGATGCCGGTCAGCTTCTGGGTCTCCTTCAGCTTGTCCCGGTATCTGGACCTGTCCTTGAAGTCGAGCGGATCCACGGCCTCGATGTTGGACCAGAGCTCATGGAAGGTGTCACGATCGATAAGGATGTCGATCCATTCTTTTGCGGACAGCCTGAAATGATAGTTGCACTTCGGGCAGACCTTCAGGTTCTTCTCCACCTCTTTCTTGTAGATGATCTCGTTGCAGTTGTTGCACTTTATCCAGAGGCTGTCGAGGCTATTCTTCGTTTTTTCAGAACCGAAAAGGGGCATTTTAGAGCCGCACGACCTGGCCGAGCCGTATGACCTCTGCGCGCATGCCCTTCTCCCGTCTGAGCTGGCGTGCTATCTGGGTGTAGAACTGCGGCTTCACATGGTAGATATAGACAGGGACATCCCTGTGGAGCTTGGCTGCCTCGTGCCTGGCGAGCGACGGCGTAAGGTGCTTCGACAGGGCAGCGAGGTCCTTTTTTTCCTCCGGATAGGAGCATTCCACGAACGCGGCCTTCAGGTTGTCTCTGCTGGACGCAAGCTCCCAGAGCCTCTCGGTCGGAGCGGTGTCCGAGCTGAACACGACGCTGTTCCTGCCGTCGTCAATGATGACGCCCGCTGTGGGGACGGTGTGATCGACTGCACAGAAGGTGACTCGTAGGCCGTCGATCTCGACGGTTTGCTCGCTCTCGATCCCGTGCATCGTTATGACGGGCCGCTCTTTGTCAGGGATCTCCGTGAAGTCCGGCCATATATGCCAATTCAACAGGTATTTCTTGACGTCCTGCAGCACGACCGACAGTCCGTACATGCGGAAGCCTCCGCCAGCCGCGCCGATGATGTTGTCCGCAAGAAACAGCGTGTCTCTGCAGTGGTCTGCGTGGGCGTGGGTGAGGATCACGTGCTCGATACGAAGCTGCTCCTTCAGGGTCAGTACACTGGTGACAGCGCCAGCGTCGATCAGCGTGCGCCCGTTGATGAGGAACGACGTGGCCCTGTAGTTCGGCAGCTCGCCGCCGTGGCACCCGAGGACTCGTATATTCATAGGGCCCCGCAGTGGCTCACATCCCCTCGAACTGCTCTTTCATGACCAGGTAGTCGAGATACTTCTTCAGGTTGTCCTTGTTCCGGATCAGGATCCCGTTGTTCGTCTGCTCGATGAGCCTGTTCTTCATGAGTCGCTCCACTATCTCCCGCACCTTCTCCTTTTCGAGCCCGGTCGTTATGGCCAGGTAATCGGTATCTGCCTTGAGGAACGTGCCGGTGTCTATTTTTGTGCCGCCGTCCGCCAGCTTGATGAGTGTCACGAGGACCCTCTGACTCGAGTCCTTTATCATCAGATTGGCTATCTGGACGTCGGCATCATCGAGCCTCTTCGACAGGATCCGAATGATACGCAGCGCTATCTCCGCGTTGCTTCGTATCATCGTGTCGAAGGTGCTGTTATTGATGACGAGTATCTTTGCATCCTCCACGACTTCGGCGCTTGCGGAGCGCGGCTTCCTGTTGAGGAGCGACATCTCGCCGAAGAAGTCCGAGACACCGAGAACGGCTAGGACCTTTTCCGTGCCCCCTATCTCCTTGAAGATCTTTACCTTGCCGGTGTTGATGATGTACATGTCCTCGCCGGTATCGCCCTCGTGGAACAGTATCGTGCCCTTCGGGAACGTCTTGCCAAACCTTTTAAAAAGCTCTTCTTCCATGGGTACGCTCCTTATGAAGGATACATGCTCATACTAACCGGAAAATTGCAATAAGATAGGGGCCCATGCACGCCCGTTGTGTCTACCGTCTGTCCTTCAGGAGCATCGACATGATCTCGAAACCGTTCTCTATGAAAATGCCGCTTTTCCCCGCGCCGGCCTCATCATAGGGGTATGCATTCCTGACCTCGTGCTCCGAATCGTACAAGAGGAACGGCACCGGCTCTTCCGTGTGCGTTTTCCGTGCTATCGGCGTCCTGTGGTCCGGCATGATGAGGATCCGGTACGGTCCGGCCCCTTGCAGGTGGTCCCTTACACCGCCCACCACCTTTTCATCGAAATCCTCTATGGCCTTGACCTTGAGCGCTATGTCGCCGTTGTGCCCAGCCTCGTCCGGCGCTTCGACGTGGATGTAGACGATGTCATGGTCCTTCAGTGCGGTCACGCCGTACGCTGCCTTGCCGCTGTAGTTCGTGTCGACCCAGCCCGTGATCCCCGGCACCTCGACGATAGCGAAGCCGGCAAGCCTCGCGATGCCCCTCACCAGATCGACCGCCGATATGCATGCACCGGAGAGCCCGTACACCTGCCTGAACGGCGGTATACGCAGGGCCTTTCCAAGGCCCCATAGCCAGATGCTGTTTGCCGGCGCCTTCCCGAGCGCCTTTCTTTTTATATTTACCGGGTGTGCCTCGAGAATATCCCACGATGACTCGATGAGCGAAGTCAGCCGGTCGGCACCGTCGCCGGCCGGCATGTGTCCGGCTATGTCCTGGTCCGCGATATCGTGGGGAGGGAAGGTCTGTATACGGTCGAGGCCGTGCTGCCAGACCATGAGGTGCCGGTAGCTAACCCCGGGGTACAGCCTGAAGCCGTCCAGCTGTAGCGACGACGAGAGAGCCCGCATAAGCTCGATGGCCTCTTCCGTCGTGATGTGGCCAGCGCTATAGTCTTTCATGCGCGTCATACCCGCGGACTTGTCCAGCGTGACGAGGTTACACCTGCACGCGACGTCGTCCATGCCCAGCGCTATGCCCTGGCCGGCCGCTTCTATCGGGGCCCTGCCCGTGTAGTACCGTGCAGGGTCGTAGCCGAATATGGACAGGTTGCCGATATCGCTTCCGGGATGCATGCCGGCCGGGATCGTGCGTACCATGCCGACGATGCTCTTCTTCGCAAGTTCATCTATGTTCTTCTTTCGGGCGTACGAGAGTGGGGTCCGGCCCCCCAGCCTTTCGAGGGGGTAGTCGGCCATGCCGTCGCCCTGTAATACGATGTACTTCATATCCGGTCCTGCCTTCCTGTCAACTACATACCGGTATTCCCGGAGAAAAGCAAAGCGGTGTCCTACGGTTAGGACGTAGCGCTTTACGGGAAGAAGGGGCGGCTATTCCGTGGTCTTCACGAGGTTCTCCGCCTCGTATCGCTCCATGGCCTTGACCGCCTCACTGACGTCGTTCGTCATGATGATAAGGTCGTGCGTCTGGCCCTTCAGGTCTATGATCTGGTTCTTCAGCACGGCCTCTCTCGTAAAGCCGAGATTCTCGAAAACCTTGATCGCCCCTTTCTGGTCCGCGGCCATCTGCGCAGTGATCTTCAGAAGGCCCCTCTCGAGCGCATTGATGAATATCTCTTTCGACAACGCAAAGCCAACGCCCCTGCCCCGATACGCCCTCCCCACCACGAGGCGAATCTCTCCAAGGTGCCTTGACCACCCGTAGTCCGTCGTGTGGAGAGTGGCATCGCCGATGATGTGATCCCCGCTATCGATTGCAAGCAAAGGCAGGACCCTGTTGTAGTCGAGGTCCTTTGCCCATTGCTCGATAATCTTTTTGTCCACGACGTCGTGTTTCAGGAACAGCCTGTCTTCTTCCGGGATATGCTTGAAGAATTCATGCAGGGCGCTTCCATCGTTTCTGGCCATTGCTCGTATCGTTATCTCGGAACCGTCTTTGAGGACATACTTCTTTGAAGGGTTCTTGTTCATGGCAGCCTCCTTTCAACCATAGTATGTGTCACAACGAGTCCGGAAGCAAGTAAACAGGAACTCCTTGATGGCGGCGTTGACCTCCTCCGGCCTCTCGATCATGGCCATGTGTCCCGTGCCGGCCATGACGTGCAGGCGTGAGCCGGGGATCTGCTCATGGAGGTACTGCGCGTATTTCAGGGGCGTCATCATGTCGCTGTCGCCGTTGATGATCAGGGTCCTCGTACGTATGGATGCGACCCTGTCCATGATGTCGAAGTCATCGCACGCCCTAAAATCGCCGGAGACCACGGCTTTTTCCGTCTTCGAAAAGAGCTCTCTGAGCCGTGATACGATGGGCTGCCCTGCCGTAGCCGGGACTGAAAAGCTGCTGGCAAGGTCCAGATACTGGTCGTAATCTGCTTCGATGGCCGTGAAGATCTGCCCGGTCACCCGCAGCCTGGCCCCGGTCCCCATGAGCACGAGGCCCATGATCATTTCAGGGTGCGCAAGGGCTATCGTTTGTGCTATGGCGCCGCCCATCGAATGTCCGATCACGACGAAGGGCCCCTTCCCGAGGGCCGCCATAAGCTCGGTCACGATGCCTGCATACGCGTCAATGGAGGTGCGGCCCCTGCCGGGCGAGTCCCCATGCCCCGGGAGATCGGGTATGATCACGGGCGCAAGCGTCTGAAAGAAGTCCCCTTGAGCCTGCCATACCGCGCCGGCAGAGCCGGCCCCGTGGAGGAACAGCAGGCAGGTGCCGCTACCCTGCGAAACTCTGAAGGCGATCCTGCATCCGTACAGGTCTATGGTTTGTGTGTGCATCCGCCACGGTCCAGCCCTTAAAGATGACGCTGTAGCGCGTCCACGATTTCCCTTTGCTGGTCTTCCGATAGCTCCGGGTACAGAGGAAGGCTCAACACCTGCTGTGCGGCGACCTCGGCCTGTCTGAAGCTGCCCTTCCTGTACTTCAAGTATCTGAAGACCGGCTGGAGGTGGAGCGGGATGGGGTAGTAGACCTCCGTGCCGATGCCGTCCTTTCTGAGGGCCTCCCTAAGAGTGTCCCTGTCCCTTACCCGTATCGTGTACTGGTGAAATATGTGGGTCGCATCTTCCGGTACCTCGGGGAGGGTTATGACACGGTCCAGTCCCCTGTCCCTGAACATCTCCGTGTACCTCCTCGCGAGCTCCATCCTCGTGTGGTTCCACCGTTCTATGTGGCCGAGCTTTACGGACAGCACCGCAGCCTGCAGCCCGTCCATCCTGCTGTTGATGCCCGGGTGTGTGTGCAGGTACCTCTCCGGGGACCCATGTACCCGCAGCATGCGAAGCAGCCCGGCAATCCTGTCGTCGTTCGTGACCACCATACCGGCGTCGCCTGCTGCCCCGAGGTTCTTCGTCGGGTAGAAAGAGAAGCACCCGGCGTCTCCGACCGTCCCTGCCTTCCTGAATCCATGATCCAGAACACAGCGTGCTCCGAAGGCCTGCGCCGCGTCCTCTACGACACGCACGCCGTACTCCTTGGCGAGTCCGGTTATGGCCTCCATGTCCGCGCTCCTGCCGTAGAGATGTACCGGCAGAATAGCCTTTATGCCCCGGTGTCTCTTCAGCGCCTGTTCGATACCCTTGCCGGCTATGTTGAAGGTGTCCGGCTCTATATCGACGAACACCGGGAAGGCACCGAGTCGCGTTATGGCCGATACGGTCGCAAAAAAGGTGAACGGCGTCGTTATCACCCTGTCCCCCCTTTTGATTCCCATCGCCATGAGGGAAAGGTACAGCGCGTCCGATCCCGATGCAACTGCCACGGCATGCCTGACGTCGAGGTATGCCTCGCACGCCCGTTCGAATTCATCCACGAAGCACCCGAGTACGAACTGCTGGGTTTCGAAGACCTGCTGAACCTTGTGCAGGATCTCCTCGCGTAGTCCGCTATCGTGCGCGGACAGGTCTAATTGCTTTATCATAACATCGCTCCTTCCTTTTATATCCTTCCGAGCAGGTAATAGCCGAAAAACTTTATATATTCCATAAAAACGAACCGCGCCTCCCGGATGCTGGTCCCGATGCCGGCCGCGAGTGTGTAGGGCCTGTGGGATGCGCAGTTGTAGATCCGTACGCCCGTGTCCCTGAAGATCTTCTTCGCGACGAGGTATGCCCTGAGCTGGTGGTACGGGGACGTCACGATCAGTATGGACCTGAACCCGTGTCCCAGAACGAGGGGTCTTGAAAAGAAGAAATTCTCGTAGGTGCTCCTCGCGTAGGGCTCTATGATAATCGCGGTCATGGGTATGCCGTGGTGGGCAGCTATCTTCGACAGGAACTCTCCGCTGTCTCCGGCAGCTCCGTAGCCCGTAAATATGATGTAGCGGGCATACCCTTGCTTGTATAGCTCGACGGCCTTCCTGGTCCGCAGGTAGTCCGGCTCGGCGTCGCCGCTCAGCACGATGATGGCGTTGGCTTTGTGGGGTGTATCGCCCAAGTAGAGCTCCCGCTCCAGCAGCGGGTATGCAGTGAAAAGGCCCACGATCAGCAACAGCGTTCCGATGAGCGTAACGATGTAGACGCGCTTCACGTTGTCTGTTTCAGGAGGCCCCGTATGGCCCTTGCGTAGGGGGCATGGATGATGCCCTTCTCCGTTATTATCGCGGTGATATACGTGGCCGGCGTCACGTCGAAGGCAGGGTTGCGCACCTTTATTCCTGCCGGGGCTATTACCCTGTCCGATAGGGTGATGACCTCCTTGTGTGCCCGTTCCTCTATGACAATGTCCCTGCCGGACGATATGCCCGCATCGAAGGTCGACGACGGAGCGGCGACATAGAACGGAATGCTGTGCACGCGCGCGAGCACAGCGACGCTGTAGGTGCCAATCTTGTTCGCGACGTCCCCGTTCAGCGCGATACGGTCGGCACCGACGATGCATGCGTCGATGAGGTCCTGCTTCATCATCCAGCCTGCCATGCTGTCGGTGATCAGGGTGACGTCGAACCCGTCCTCGTTGAGTTCCCACGCGGTCAGTCGTGCGCCCTGCAGGAACGGCCTCGTCTCGTCGACGAAGACTTTGAGCCGCTTGCCCGCGCTCTTCGCCGAGCGCAGAACCCCGAGGGCTGTGCCGTAGCCGGCAGTCGCAAGGGTGCCGGCGTTGCAGTGCGTGAGGACGGTGGCACCGTCCGGTATGAGTTTCGCGCCGAGGTCGCCCATCCGCTTGTTCGCCTCGATGTCCTCATGGAATATGTGCAGCGCCTCGGTGTACAGCCTTTCTGTTATTGAAAGGGGAGATGACTGCTCTGCCTTCGCTACCCGGAGCATCCTCCGAATTGCCCACGGCAGATTGTGGGCGGTTGGCCGCGAACTGACGAGGTAGCGCCCGGCCCTCTCGAGCTCTGCCTTGTATGTCCTGCGGTCCTTCGTCCTGGCGGCCCTTGCCGCAAGCCACAGGCCGAACGCCGCCGTAACGCCGATCGCCGGCGCACCCCGTACTGCCATGTCCCGTATCGCGTCGTGAGCGTCTCTATAGGTCCTCACCCTGAGGTAGTGCTTCTTACCGGGCAGTAGCCTCTGGTCAAGGATCAGAATATGATCTTCCCTCGGCAGGATTGTGAAGAACGACGCCTTCATCTGAACAGGTTCTGCAGGGCCTTCCTGCCCTGCTGCTGCAGGTTCTGGATGTTCTTGTTCTGGCCCTGGTTCAACTGCTTGAGCTGCTGGTTCGACTTGAGTTCGTTGTTGAGCTGGTTGTTCAACTGCCGGATGACCTGTTTCTTTGCGTTCTCCCGGAGCCTCTGCTGAAACACCGCCTGGTCGAGACTGAACGAGGGCCTTCGGACCTCTCCGGTCAGTATGAACGGTACCTCTACCTGGCCGTGTCCGTTCTTGATGAGCTGCCCGGCCGTGCCGCCTACGCCGTTCGACAGAGTCCGCGAGAGGGTGCCGATGCCGTGATAGTTCAGGTTGCCATCCGTATCGAAATAGCCGTTGGCCATGACGTCGAGATCAGTGCTCGACATCTGCAGATCTTTCGAGGAGACCTTCCCGTGATCGATGACCGCCGTTAGCTTGAGGGCATTAAATTTCGTCGTTTGCCCGTTGCCGGCGCCCGCGAGACTCGCGATGCCCAGGAGCTGCGACAGGACCGAGAAGGTCTTTATCTCGCCGTTCGTGACGGTGAGCACGCCGTTCCCGCACACGCTGTGTTTCAAGTCGGCCGTGTTGCCGTTAAGTGCGATGGTGGTCCCCAGCCGGCCGGTCATGATGTCTTTGTACGAGGTAAAGGTGTTGAGCATAGTACCGAGGTTCAGACCCACGGTTTTGAGATGGAGGTCATAGGGCTTGGTCCCCTTCATGCCCACGGTACCGTTCGCGGCAATGCTGCCGTCGAATGCCCTGATGTTGAACCTGTCCAGGACGATCGTGCCTTTTGCGAGCCTCGCCAGAGCGACGAGGTCCGCGAAGGGAGCCTTCTTTATGATGCCTTTCTGGACACGTGCAAACAGGGTGATGTCGGCTCGGTCGAGGATGGAAGGCTGCTCGCCGGGCTTTGTCTGTGCCGGCTGTTTTGCGGGTGTCCCCTGTCCCTGCTTCGATGCGGGGGTCAGCTCATCGACATCGAGATATGGCGAGCTGATGGAGATCCTGCCCCGGGGGGCTGCAAAGTCCGCGATGTTCCCGCTGGCGTCGATTGTCGAGTGTCCGATCTGTATGCTCATCGACTTGAGCGCAACGCTGTTGCGTGTGAATGAGGCGTCCATGGCAAGGGACTTCACGGGTTTGGGCAGCGATGCTATCCGGGCGGACACCTTGTTTACCCTGATCCCCCCGGTAATGGCGAGCTTCCCGGGCTCTTTCAGCGGCCCCTTCGCGTTTGCCGACAGGGTAAGGCTGCCGGAGGCACTGTAGGTCTTTATCAGGGGTACGATGCCCTGCAAAGACTGCAGGTCCACGCTGCCGGTGCTGATCCTGATGTTGCCCGGCATGTCGCCCGCCATCGAGACGGTCCCGGCCGCAGACAGGGCGATGCTGGCGATCACGAGCTTCAGGTCGCTCAGAGACACGAGGTTGCCCCGCTTGGAGAGAGCGTAGGACAGCCGTAGCGGCGTCGATGCCGGCTTCTCGAACAGGTCCTTGTACCGTACCGTCGCGTCCTGGAGGTCGACGGCACCACGCGCCCGGATCCCGGTTTTGTCGTCATGGACCTCCGTTGTGACGCCCACGTTGCCGCTTATCGATACTGCGGCCGGCAGCATCTGTTTCAGCGGGCTGTAGAATGCAAGCAGGTCCTCGATGGACAGCTTCCTGGAAGCGAGACTGGCGTTTATCGTCATGCCCGGGATGCTCATATCACCCTGAAGACCCAGCTCGATGCCCCGTGAACTGAGCGTAATGTCCTTTATGGACAGGAGCTTCTGTCGCTGGTGCACTTGCAGTCTGTTTGTCAGTGCAAAGGGCTCAATCGTGCCGTTGGTCAGCGTCAGCCCGGAGAAGCCGATCCTGCCGTCTATGTTCGTGGTGCCGGACGAGGACTTGAGTGTTTCGTGCACGTCAAGGGTACCGGCAGCGAGCACCTTGCTCTTGATCCCTGCGAGCGCGAGCATGTACGGTATGTCTATATGTTTCATGGAGACCGCCATGTCGATCGGGAGCGTCTCCAGGGACGGCTGCTGGCCGAGGGGACCGACCTTGCCTTGTACGTTCAGGCTGGCTTCTTTGAGACTGGCGAAGTGAACGCCGAGTGCCATGGTGAAGGGGCTGCTGGCGTTGAAGTCGTTTACCTCCAGGTTGATGTCGCTTATACGGTAATCGTGCTCTCTTTTGTGCTGGAAGGAAGAGATATCGATCGTACCGTGCGACAGGGCAAGTCTGTCAAGAGAGAAGCCTGCCGGTATGCCCGTGGCCGCCTTCTTTGTCTGCGCCCGGTGGGTGGTTGCGGGTGCGGTCTTCAGGAGATCGGAGAAGTTGTAGGTCCCGTTCTCGTACCGCACGATGTGAACGTCCGGCCTGAGCAGTATCACCCTGCTTATGTCTATCTCCTTTTTCAGCAGAGGGAGCAGTTTGACCCCGACATCAATATCATCCACGTGCACGAAGGGCCTCTTCGCCGGGGCCTTTTCTGCGACCGTGACCCCCTTCAGCTCGACGCCGAGTCCGGTCAGTATGGTCAGCCTGATGTGCTTGATGGAGACCTGCCTGCCGATGGCCTTGCTTACGGGTGCCGTTATCTTGCCTATGTACCTGTCCAGATTGATCACGAAGGGGAGCACAAGCAGGATGGCAACGATCAGAACCAGTGCTGCCCCTGAGTAAATGATAGCCTTTTTGAGCTTCATGTTTTTTCCTCTCTTAACATTTTTTTCAATAAATCGTTTACCACGGACGGGTTTGCCTTCCCGGCCGTTGCCTTCATTACCTGTCCCACGAAGAAGCCGAACAGCTTTTCCTTGCCGGCTTTGTATTGCCCGACCTCTTTTCTGTTTTGTTCGAGTATGGGTGCTATGACTTCCCGCAGGGAGGACTCGCTGGAGATCTGCTCGAGACCGAGCTCTTTTATGAGTGCATCCGGCTCTTTGCCGGTCGATACCATCTGTTCGTACACACCTTTAGCGATCTTGCCGCTTATCGTCCCGTCGTCGATCAGCCCGAGGAGTTTCGCCGTTCTGTCCGGGGTGACCCGGAAGTCCTTTACTTCGGTGTCGATGTCCTTTATGAACCTCAGCATCTCGCTCATGATCCAGTTGCTGACGGCCTTGGGCCGGTCGAAAGACCCTACCACGGTCTCGAAGTAGCCGGCGAGGTCCCTCGATGCGGTCAGAACCTCCGCGTCGTACGCAGGAAGACCGTACTCCGCGGTGAAGCGGCCCGCCTTTGCGTCCGGCAGCTCCGGCACGCCCCGGCGTGCCTCTTCCAGGAGATCGTCGCTGACCTCGAGCGTGAGGAGGTCAGGCTCAGGGAAATAGCGGTAGTCGTGGGCCTCCTCCTTCGATCGCATGGACCGCGTCGTACCGGATGATTCGTCCCACAGCCTCGTCTCCTGACTGATCGTGCCGCCCCGGCCGAGGACCTCGGTCTGCCGCTGTATCTCGTAGTCCAGCGCTTTATGGATGAACCTGAACGAGTTCATGTTCTTGAGCTCCGTCTTTACCCCGAGCCGAGCCTCGCCCCGGGGCCGTACCGAGACGTTTGCATCGCATCGCAGGGAGCCCTCTTCCATGTTGCCGTCGCACACCCCGAGGTACAGCAGTATCGTCCTCAGTTTTTTGAGATAGGCAATCGCCTCGTCCGGCGTGGACAGGTCCGGCTCGGACACGATTTCGAGCAGAGGGATCCCGGAGCGATTGAAGTCGACGTAGCTCGTCCCATCCTGGTTGTGCATGAGCTTGCCGGCGTCCTCCTCGATATGGATGCGGTTGAGCCGGATGTCCCGGTCCGCGCCGTCGAGCTGGATGTGTATCATACCGCCCCTGTTCACGGGCAGTTCGTACTGCGATATCTGGTAGCCTTTCGGCAGATCAGGGTAGAAGTAGTTCTTTCTCGCAAAGACGCTGCGCCTGGAGATCTCTCCGCGTACCGCCATCGCGAGCATACACGCGTACACCACCACGTTCCTGTTGAGTACGGGCAGCACGCCGGGCATGCCGATGCACACCGGACAGACGTTGATGTTGGGCTCCCGTGCGAACGTCGTCGCGCACCCGCAGAACGTCTTGGTCTGCGTCTTGAGCTGGGCGTGTACCTCGAGCCCTATGACAGCTTCGTATTCCATCGCTCTCCCCGAGCACTCCGTTTTAATCCAATCGTGAGCTATGACACAACTTTCAGGTTAAAGCAATGGAAATGACATAAGACTTTTTCATAAATCCTGAGTCAGGCTCGTGACCTTGCTTTGCCAACCGGCTCTGCAGAGGTGTCTCGTGTTCCCGCCCCGAATCTTCAGAAGGGTGGAAACGGGGCCGGATCTCTGCGCGGTACAAGGGTATTGAAAAAACGCGCCGTGCTGAGTACCTTTTCGTAAAAGGAGGATACGGTATGGCTGGACTCAATGTAGGTGTACTTGCACCGGACTTCAAGGTCAAAGATCAGGACGGGAAGGACGTGCGGCTGTCGGACTTCAGGGGCAAGAAGGTCCTCCTCTCGTTCCACCCGCTCGCGTGGACATCCGTGTGTGCCAGGCAGATGGGATCGCTCGAGACGAACAAGGCGGCATTCGACCGGCTCAACACCGTGGCCCTCGGCGTAAGCATCGATACATCGCCGTCCAAGAAAGAATGGGCGAAGTCCCTGGGCATAAAGGACACCCGTCTTCTCGCGGACTTCTGGATACACGGGGACATCGCGAAAAAGTACGGGATCTTCCGGGAGGGCGACGGCTTTTCCGAGAGGGCGAATGTCATCGTGGACGAGAACGGGAAGATATTGTTTTTCAAGATCTATCCGATCGGAGAGCTCCCGGACATCACGGAAATTATCCGCGTGCTCGAGGGCAAAAAGTAATCAGTGCTTCCGGGGCTTTTTCCGGACAGAGGACTGCTGGGGTGCGAGCTTTATTTTTAGCAGTCCCTTGAGTTCGTCCATGAACTCGCTGATGTCCTTGAATTCGCGATAGACTGAAGCGAACCGTACATAGGCGACCTTGTCGAGCTCCTTGAGCTCCGTCATAAGTGCTTCGCCTATCTCGCTCGTGGGTATCTCTTTGTCCGGAGAGCCTTCATAGGTCTGGGCTATGCGGTTGACGGCTTTCTCTATCGTGTCCATGCTGATGGGCCTCTTTTCGCATGCCTTCAGGAGGCCGGATTTTATCTTCTGCCTGTCGAACGGCTCACGCCTCCCATCCTTCTTGATGACCATCAGCGTAGCGTCTTCTATCTGCTCGTACGTGGTAAAGCGCTTTTTACAGGTGGGGCACTCCCTGCGCCTGCGTATGGCGAGGCCCTCCCGCGCCATGCGCGAGTCGATCACTGAGGTATCACTATGGCCGCACTCCGGACATTTCATGGTGTGAGCTGCTCAGGCCATCCCCTGGTAAATCGGGAAATCGTTGCACAGCTTGACTACCTTCAGCTTTATCTCGCCGAGCGCTGTCTCGTTGTCCCGGTGCTTGAGCGCGTCGTCGATGTAGCCGGCGATGAGCGCCATCTCCTTCTCGCCCATGCCCCTCGTCGTGATCGCCGGAGTCCCGATTCTCAGACCGCTCGTTACTGTCGGTGGCTTCTCGTCGAACGGTATCGCGTTCTTATTCACGGTTATGCCTGCCCGCTCCAGTACCTTCTCCGCGTCCTTGCCGGTGATGCCCTTCGGTGAGAGGTCCACGAGGAACAGGTGTGTGTCCGTTCCACCGGAGACGATGTCGAACCCGGCGTCCTGCATCTCCCTGGCAAGCCGTGCCGCGTTCAGGATGATCTGTCGCTGGTACTGATTGAAAGAGTCGGACAGCGCCTCTTTGAAAGCGACCGCCTTTGCCGCTATGATGTGCATGAGCGGGCCGCCCTGCATGCCCGGGAACACTTGTGATTTAAGCTGCTTCTCGTACGGCGCCTTGCCCATGACGACTCCGCCCCTCGGGCCCCGCAGCGTCTTATGGGTCGTCGTCGTGACGAAGTCGGACCAGGGCACCGGGCTCGGGTGCAGTCCGGCTGCGACCAGGCCGGCGATGTGCGCCATATCGACCATAAGGTATGCGCCGCACGCCTTCGCGATCTTCGAGAAGCGCCCGAAGTCGATCGTCCTCGGATATGCGGAGGCGCCGGCGATGATGAGCCTGGGCCTGTGTTCCGACGCGAGCTTCTCGAGCTCGTCGTAGTCGATGGTTTTTGTGTCCCGGCGTACGCCGTACGGTACCACCTTGTAGAACTTCCCGGAGAAGTTCACCGGGCTGCCGTGCGTGAGGTGGCCGCCGTGTGCAAGGTTCATACCCATGATGGTGTCGCCGTAGTTGAGGAACGCGAAGTAGACGGCCATGTTCGCCTGGGCCCCTGAGTGTGGCTGGACGTTCACATAGTCCGCTGAGAACAGCGCCTTTGCCCTGTCTATCGCGAGCTGCTCGACCGTGTCCATGTTCTCGCATCCGCCGTAGTACCGCTTGCCCGGGTATCCTTCCGCATACTTGTTGGTCATCACGCTTCCCATCGCCTGGAGCACGGCCGTGCTCACGATGTTCTCCGAGGCTATGAGCTCGAGCGTGGTCTGCTGCCTCCTGACCTCGGCGGCGATCGCATCGTAGACCTCTCTGTCGGTCTGCCGTATACTGTCCATAGCTTATTTCTCCTTCTGTTCCTTCTCTATGTCCAGGACCTTCCTGACCCTTTTCTCGTGCCTGCCGCCTTCGAACGGTGTGTTCATCCATATATCGATATACCGGATCGCGTCTTCTTTTTGCATGGTTCTTGCGCCGAGCGTGATCACGTTGGCCCGGTTGTGCTTCGCCGCCATCTCTGCTGTGTAGTCGCTGTAGATGAGCGCCGCGACGATGCCCTTCTTCTTGTTCGCGGAGACGGACATGCCGATGCCGGTGCCGCAGACGAGGATGCCCTTGTCTGCCCGTCCGTCCGTGAGGGCGTCCGCTACCTTCTCTGCGTAGTCCGGGTAGTCCACGGACTCCTCCGAGTAGGTGCCGAGGTCGATGGTCCGGATGTTCCTGCTCTCGAGGAACTTAAGTATCTCTCCCTTCAACCCGAAGCCGGCGTGGTCGGACGCGATCGCGATCTTCATACGACCATCCTTCTGAAAACGAGCACTGCGTTCGTGCCCCCGAAACCGAACGAGTTCGACAGGGCCACCGCCACTTCCCTCTTGACAGGTGCGTTCGGGGCGTAGTCCAGGTCGCATGCCGGGTCGGGCGTCGTATAATTGATGGTGGGCGGTAGGGTGTCATGGTAGAGGGCGAGAACGCTGAATATAGCCTCGATGGCGCCCGCTGCACCGAGCAGGTGTCCGGTCGCCCCTTTGGTGGAGCTCACCACGAGCCGGCCGGCGTGCTCGCCGAATACGGCCTTTATCGCAAGGGTCTCTATCTGGTCATTGTACTTGGTGGACGTGCCGTGTGCGTTGATGTAGCCGACGTCCTCGGGCCGGATGGCCGCATCCGCGATCGCCCTGCGCATACACTGGGCCGCCCCTCTGCCGTCCTGCGAAGGTGTGGTTATATGGTATGCGTCCCCGTTTGCTCCGTACCCTATGACCTCCGCATACATTCTCGCACCCCGTGCCTTCGCGTGCTCGTAGGATTCCAGGATGAGTACCCCGGCACCCTCGCCCATCACAAAGCCGTCCCGGTCGAGGTCGAAGGGCCGGGACGCCCCCTTCGGATCGTCGTTGTGCGAGGAGGATAGTGCCTTCATGTTCGAGAAGCCCGCGAACGCGAGAGGGGTGATGGTCGACTCCGCTCCGCCCGCGATGACGATGTCAGCAAGGTCGTGCTGGATGTACCGGTAAGCCTCGCCGATGGAGTGGCTCCCGGAGGAGCACGCCGTCGTGATACAGAGGTTTGGCCCCCTCGCTCCGAACCTGATGGCCACGTGCCCTGATGCCATGTTGCCGATCGTCATGGGGATGAAAAAGGGGGAGATCTTGCGGCTTCCGCCTTTCAGCAGTGCATCGTGATAGTACTCTATGCTCTCCAGGCCGCCCATCCCGCTCCCGATGATGACGCCCATCTTCTCCCCGTCTATGTCCGTCTCGGACAGGCCGCTGTCCTTGAACGACATGACCGCCGCGGCCATCGCGTACTGGATAAAGAGCGACATCTTCTTGACGTCCCGCTTTTCGACGTACGACTCCGCGTCGAAGTCCTTTACCTCGCCCGCTATCCGGACGTCGGTGAGCGACGGGTCGAACCTCGTGATAGGAGCGATGCCGGACCTCCCGCTGAGGAGTGCCCGCCACGTCTCCTCCACGCTGTTCCCCAGCGGGGTGACCGTACCGAGCCCGGTAATGACGACCCTTCTTTTACTCATTCACACCCTGTGACTTGATATACGAAATGGCGTCACCGACCGTCTTGATCTTTTCCGCGTCCTCGTCTGGTATCGTTATGCCGAAGTCCTCCTCCATCTGCATGATCATCTCCACGATGTCCAGCGAATCCGCCCCCAGGTCCTCTATGAACCTCGAGCCGGGCTGGACCTGCTCGACATCGAGCTTCAGCCTGTCTGCGATAATCTCACGTACTTTCTTTTCGAGTGCCATACGTTCTCCTCCTTTGGTTTATTGGTGTTTCACACCGGGACCTCCCCGGCGCCTGTCCGGCCTTGTCTCAATGCACGCCGTTTACCCCTATCGCCGTGCCCTTGTCGTAGCCAGCCTCCTCGGACAGGAGGAAGCAGACCACAGTATATCCCTGCTACCTATCTCTTTTGCAACAGTTTTTTAAAAGCCGATGCCCGGTTGGCCGCCGGTTATGAAAGCGATTCTGTTCAACACATCGTAGGCCATGGTCATTGAACGAGTACGCTGAGCTGCTCGAGCGTCGAGGGACTTTCGACGTTGAATAGCCGGGCAGAGCCACGTATCCTCTTGACAAGCCCGGTCAGGACCCTGCCGGGACCCAGTTCAATGAAGGTGTCGACGCCCTGCTGCAGTGCAAAGGTGATCGTGTCGGTCCATCTGACAGGACTCACGAGCTGTCTCAGGAGCAGGCCCGGGATCTCGCTTTCGTCTCGGTGAACTGCGGCATCGACGTTGAACACGACCGGGTAGCGTGTCTTCCCGAATGCCATGCCGTGCAGGACTTCTTCCATGACCGGAACGGCCGGCTGCATCAGGCTCGAATGAAATGGTGCACTGACCTCCAGCTTCTTCACGAGTCGCGCGCCCTTTGCCCGGAGCAGGTCCATCGCACGGTCCACGGCTATCGTGTGGCCGGAGATGACGATCTGCCCGGGGCTGTTGTAGTTCGCGATCTCGACGGTGCGGCCGGTCTCTGCCCCCGCCTGGAGGAGGAGGTCTTGTAGCAGGGGCTCGTCCATCCCTATGACCGCTGCCATCGTGCCTTCCCCGGGCCGTACCGCAGCCTGCATGGCTTCACCCCGCTTCCTCACGGCGTAGACTGCGTCCTCGAACGCCATGACTGATGCTGCAGTGAGAGCGCTGTATTCGCCCACGCTGTGTCCCATGCACAGATCCGGCTCTATCCCGTAGGTCGAGCTCACCAATCTGGCCACGGCGGCGCTCATCGTCAGTATCGCCGGCTGTGCATTATAGGTAAGGGTGAGCTCTTCCCTGCTGCCATCGAACATGATGCGCGTAAGGTCCGTGTCCAGTCTCTTCGATGCCCGGTCGTAATATTCCCTGACGATCTCATATTTCCCGTAGAGCTCTCTGCCCATGCCCACGAACTGGGAGCCCTGTCCCGGGAACATGAAAGCAATCTTCATTGTGCTCCCGCTTTCCTGATACTTTCCACGTGCGCTGTGTTGCTGTTGAGCTCCGCGATTATCGCCTCGTTGAGTTTCGTGTCGTAGAACCGCTTCGAGAGCCGGATCGCGTTCAGGATCGCTTTCTCGTTGGAGCGCCCGTGACTTATCATCGCGAGTCCGTTCACACCGATCAGGGGCGCGCCGCCGTACTCGGCATAGTCGATCCGCTTCTTCAGCCTTGTGAAGGTGCCCTTGGACAGCAGGTAGCCCAGTATGGCGACCGGGGAGGCGCGGTAGCTGTCTCTGAGCACGCTGGTTATCATCTCTGCGACGCCCTCGCTCGCCTTCAGGACGGCATTTCCCACGAAGCCATCGGCGACGACGACGTCCACGTCCCCCATATAGATGTCCTTGCCCTCCACATAACCCCGATAGTTCAGGGAGCTTCCCTTCAACAGCTCGTTGGTATGATAGGTCAACTCGTTGCCCTTGCCTTCCTCCTCGCCGTTGCTCAGCAGGCCCACGGAGGGACGTTCGATGTTGAAGAGCTTCTTCGCGTACACGCTGCCCATGATCGCGAACTGCAAAAGGTAGTGGGGCTTGCAGTCCACGTTTGCACCCATGTCCACGAACACCGTGCTGCCCCGGTAGCTCGGCAGTACGCCGACGATTGCCGGCCTGTGGATGCCCGGCAGTTTCTGGAGGACGAACATGGAGATCGCCATCATAGCGCCGGAGTTGCCTGCACTGACGACCGCGTCCGCCTTACCGTCCCTGACAAGCTCCACCGCGATCCGCATGGACGAGTCCTTTTTCTTCCGCAGCGCGTTCGTCGGGGACTCGTCCATGGCGATGACTTCTTTGGCATCGACGATCTCGATCGCGGCGTCTGCGCCGCCAAGCCTTGTCTTGTCGCCGACCAGGACGATGCCTATACCCTGGCGCACCGCCTCGTTTGCGGCCCTGATCTCTATGTCAGGGCTGCGGTCGCTCCCAAAAGCGTCGAGGGCCACTTTCATAGGCTATATTTCTTTTATCTCCACGATTTCTTTGCCGTCGTAGTGACCGCACGTCGGGCAGACGTGGTGGGGCTTCATGAGCTGGTGGCACCTCGGACAGGTGGCGAGCGTCGGCGCCGTGAGCCCGTAATTCGCCCTCCGCGAGTTCCTCCGTGCCTTGGAATGTTTTCTCTTTGGCTGTGCCATGGATTCTCCTTCACAAGATTTTTCTTATTTTATTCATCTGTTCCCTGAACGGGCTGTTCGCGCCCGTATCGTTCTGACACTGGTGTTCCGGGTGCTCGTTCAGGTCGATGCCGCAGTGACTGCAGAGACCCCTGCAGGCAGGCCTGCACAGGGGGTACAGCGGTAAGCTCAGCATGATCTGCTCGAAGACGATGACGTCAGGGTCGAACTCGTTGTCCGAGTAGAACTCCGCGTCGAGTTCGGCACGGGATATGCTGCGGCTCAGCGAGAGGGACCTCTCATAGGGCTCGAGCACCACGCTAAACTCCCGGTCGACCGGGCTTTGGAACGGCTCGAGGCACTTTACGCACCTGAGGACCACGTCCGCATGCACGCTGCCTTCGATAGCGACGGACGCGTCATCCTGGATATGCACATCGATCGTGGAGTTTATTCCGTCCCTGGCGGACTCTATGTCGATGGCCGCATCGCCTACCATACCCATGAACCATTCGCTGCTTTTTACCATGCTGATCTTTTTACCGTCTTTCGGTATCTCCCGTATATTCATACAGCACTATCTCTTTTTTTGTGTCGTTTATTTTTGCCCCGTGTATAGGCCCGCACCAGCAGAGGCCGGACACCCGAAGCGGGTCGTCCACCCACGGCAAGCCCCCGTGCCGGTAAAGGCCCGGTGCCGGCCCCGGCATGGCTTTCCCGGGAATATCCCCCTCTTCTTTATCGGACACCTCACGCACATTGTCAAGCACAAGTGATCATGGATTAATCGTACACGTGCCTCCGCGACGTTGAGCCATAGTCACTCCAGTCCTTTGTCCTGACGTGCGGCACGTTCTCTTTTCCCCATCCTTATGACAAGGAAGGCGAGGGGGATTTACTTTTGTGCCTACGCATACCAGTTCTGGCCAACCGTCATGCTTCATTGCGTACCTTCGTCTCCCTGTCGGCATTTGAGAGCAAGCAAGTGCTTGACTTTTGATTTTCTTCGACTATACATATACAAATTTAATCTGAATAGATGGGAAGGGATATGAAAACTTTTTTGGCAAGAAAAGAAGACATACAACAATCGTGGCACTTGATAGATGCGAACGGCGCTGTCCTGGGCAGGCTCGCGACGAGGATCGCAACCATGCTCAGGGGTAAGGACAGGCCAGGCTATACACCGTACGTGGACTCGGGCGATTTTGTGGTCGTGATAAATGCCGCAAAGGTAAAGCTGACCGGCAATAAGCTGGAGCAGAAGAGGTATTACCACCACACCCTGTACCCGGGCGGTCTGAAGAGCGAGCGTGCGAAAGCGCTCCTGGAGCGACTCCCTGAGAAAGTGATACTGCATGCCGTACGGGGCATGCTGCCCAAGAACAGGCTGTCGGACCGGCTTCTGACGAAGCTTAAGGTGTATCCCGGCGCCGAGCACCCCCATGCCGCACAACTGGCTGCCGGGGCAAAAAAGGATAAACCGGAGGCGAACAAATGACAGACCTTCTTTTTCACGGTGTGGGTAAGAGGAAAACGGCCACGGCGCGGGTATGGCTCAGGCCAGGCTCCGGGGTGGTGCGCATAAACAAGAAGCCCCTGGAGACGTATTTCCCGGTGATGACCATGAGGGAGAGCATCCTGAAGCCATTCAAGCTCACCGATACCTTCGGGAAATTCGATGTGGTCGCCAACATTATCGGGGGCGGCTGGTCTTCCCAGGCACAGGCGTTCTCGCATGGTATTACGAAAGCACTCATTGCCTTCAACGGCGATTTCAGGGCCGAACTCAAGAAAGCGGGTCTGATAACGAGGGACCCCCGGATGAAGGAAAGAAAGAAATACGGTAAGAAAGCCGCGAGAAAGCGCTTCCAGTATTCGAAGAGATGACGATGACCGGAGTGACCTCGAGGGTAGCCGTACTCGGTGCAACTGGTTACTCTGGTATAGAATTGTTGCGGCTCCTGTACGGGCACAGCGGCGTCAAGGTCGGTGCCGTGAGTGCGGACCGTCATGCCGGGGAGCCTGTGGGGAAGGCGGTGCCGTCGCTGGCCGGGCTCTACGACCTTACCTGCCAGAAGATCGATCAACTGTACGACGAGGTGTTCGACGTCGTTTTCCTCGCGCTGCCGCATGAGCAGTCGGCTTCCCTGTGTCGTAAGTTCATGAAGCCGGGTACGATCGTGATCGATCTGAGCGGTGCTTTCAGGATAAAGGACGCCGAAGTCTTCAAGAAATGGTACGGCTTCGAGACAGACCGTGAGCTGGCCGATAATGCGGTATACGGCATGCCGGAGCTGAAGCGTGATGCCATACGGCGTGCAAGGCTCATAGCCAATCCGGGCTGCTATCCTACCGGCGCCGTCATACCGATTGCTCCCTTCCTCAAGCGAGGTGTCCTTGCTGAGCGGGGCATAATTATAGATGCGAAGAGCGGCGTGACCGGCGCAGGAAGGTCTCCCTCGCAGGAACTGCACTTTTCAGAGATCAACGAGGGGTTCAGGGCCTACAAGCCGGCAGTACACCGGCATGCCCCGGAGATAGAGCAAACATTGTCCGAGCTTTTGCCCGCCACCCGTGTTACCTTTGTGCCGCACCTTGTGCCCATGAACAGGGGCATCTTTACGACCATATACGCAGGGGTGCGCGACCGGGGCATGAACCAGGCAGGGCTGGAAGCCGTTATCGCGGAGGCGTACCGGAACGAACCATTTGTGCGGGTGGTACGGTTTCCGGAGCTCCCGAACATCAATGCGGTGCGTGGCTCCAATTATATAGACATCGCGGTAAGGTATGACGAGCGGAATTCGACCGCGATCCTGTTTTCCTCGATCGACAACCTCGTTAAGGGGGCGGCCGGGCAGGCGATACAGGATATGAACATCGCGCTGGGCCTCGAGGAGAAGCAGGGACTCTCGTTCCCGCCGGTGTTCCCGTAGCACGGGACGTCCGGGCCTATTGTACCAGTGTCGGATACAGCCTGTCTGCTATCAGCAGGAAGACGACAAAGACAGAAATCATGATGCCGAGGTCAACCTGTACCAGTCCCCGGAAGCCCGACGATATCGCCTTGCCGAGGACCAGCGAGATCCGTCGTGCCGGACTCACCAGCAGCTTACGGATGATCCCGAGGTCCCGCTCCCATATGACGGCGATGCCGTAGAAGATCGCGCTGAACAATACGCTCTGTGCCAGGATGCCCGGGGTCATGAATGCAAGATAGCCAACGCTACCAGTAGGTATACCGCGGACCCTGCTGAAGACCTGTCCGAAAATCACGATCCAGAGTACGGGCTGGACCGCGCGGGTAAAGAGCTCGGTCGGGTCGCGGAGGAGCTTCTTGAGCTCGACTTCTGCGATCGCCAGACTCTCCCTCAGGAACGCGGACAGGGAGAAGGGGTCACCCCAGCCGGCTTGCTGTCCTTCTGGTTTTTCTGACATCACGATAGTTACCTCCTTCCTCTATGGATCCGCCGCTGAAGTGTACTAACACGTCGTGAAGGTCCGAACCGTTCCCGACTGCAGCCTTCAGGTCTGCCGGACTCCCGGTTGCCGCGATGCTCCCCCTGTGCATGATGGCGATCTCGTCGCACAGGCTGTCCGCCTCTTCCATGTCGTGTGTCGTGATCAGGATGGTCATGCCATACTCGCCGTTCAGTGCCAGGAGCTTATCCCATACGGCCCTGCGGGCGACCGGGTCGAGGCCAATCGTTGGCTCGTCGAGGAACAGGATGCCGGGCCGGTGTAGCACTGCCTGCGCGAGCTCGAGCCGCCGTATCATGCCGCCGGAATACGTTTTTACGAGTCTGTTCGAGACATCGCCCAGACTCATGAAGCCGATCGCACCAGCCACGCTCTCTCTGCGGCCCTGCCGCCCTATGCCGTAAAGCTTGGCTGAGAGCATGAGGTTCTCATACGCGGTCAGTCCTCTGTCAGCGCACAGTATCTGCGGTACGTACCCGATCCGCCTCCTGACCTCTGCCGGGAAGGCACCGACGTCGAAGCCCGCTATGAGTACGGCGCCGGCTGTGGGCTTCAGGAGGGTCGTGAGAATCTTGATCGTGGTGGTCTTACCCGCGCCGTTGGGCCCGAGCAGCCCGAAGATCTTCCCGACCCCCACGCGAAGGTCGATCGCATCTACGGCGCCCGCTTCTCTTTGAGGCGCCCCAGGAGAAACAGTCCCATGCCCAGGAGGGCAGCAGCCAGCAGCGGAACGGCCCTATACCCCGCAGCGACGGCAATCATCCCGCCTGCCAGAGAGCCGATAATCGCCGCAATACTGCTCGCGGCGTTGTACAGTCCCATTGCCTCGCCCTCCTCAATGGTCGATGCGGACGCCACGAATGCAACGCTGCTCACGCTGATGGGAGACCATGCGAGGACGATGGCCCCGAACAGGAGCAGCGAGACCGCGCCGGTAGAGCGGCCCGTGGAGAAGGTCAGGAGCCATAAGCAGAGAAACGCACCTGCCCGTATCAGGACTGAGGCATCCAGTACTTTGAGGGCACCGATCCTGTCCGAGAGCCTTCCCGAGGGCGCGTACAGGAACAGCCCGGCTGCCGCAGCGGCGGCAAAGCCGGCCGCAGACAGTGCCGGACGTATGGCGAAAAGACTTTTGTAGAGGACCGGATACAGGGAGAATACGCCCGCTGCACCGGTGTAGATAAGCAGCCATCCGATCAGGAAAAGGCCCAGGGGCGTTGCGTACAGCGACCGTATGCTCCGCAGTGCGGGTGCACTCAGGTGGTGGTGCGACCGGTCGGGGCCGTTTATGCCCCATTCGCCGTGCTTCACGGCGGTAGGTCGTGCGCGGACAGGGACCGACGGCCGCGCGGGTGTCTGTACCGTGAAGATCGCCGTCGTCAGCGCTGCTGTGCCGATAGCGGCGGTCGTCAGAAACCCGACAAAGATTCTGTTGCTGAGGATACCGGCGAGCAGCAGGCCCGCAACCTGGCCGAGGCCGTAGAAGGTCTGGAGCCAGCCTATACGTCCATCCCATTGCTCTCTCGGATAGACTTCAACGATCAGGAGGTTCGCGACCGTGGACACCGCAGCCATACCGGTACCGATGAGCAGCGCGAGCATGGCCCTGGCCAGCAGATCCGGAAAGACGGCAAACAGGGCCGCGCCCAGGGCGACCATACCCAGTCCGGAGATTACGACCGTCCTGTGGAGCCTGTGACGGTCGCACAGGAAGCCGAAGATGCCCGCAAACATGCCGCCGACGTTGAGGGTGGCCATCAGTATGGCTATGTTCCCCGCGCCTCCGTTGCCCACTGAAACCGGAATAAGGATAGGCAAGATGCCTACGGCAATGACGCCGAACAGGGCATAGGCGATATACCAGGGGGAGAACCGGTAATAGAGTGTGTGCATCCCTCAGGCAACTATGCCGTCCCCTCTCTGACCAGTACGCTGTAGTCCAGCCCTTCCCACCGGCCCTGCGCCGGCCAGTAGAACGTGAAGAGGATGCTCGTACCGGCCGCCATGTCTGCTGTTCCGATGTCGGAGACATACATGCCCATGCCTGTGTCTCTTGACCTCGTGTCGTGCTCGGTATGCCAGCCGTCAGCGCTCCAGTGAACGAGGGCAGGCGCTGTTGTCTCTATCCTCAGCGTGCCCCCCTTTCTGATGTCCCTGCACTTATGGTTGAATTTCCAGGAGGAAAGGTGCGACCCGGTCTTTTTGATTACATAGCGTTCGTATGTCCCGGGCACCCGGTCGAAGACCTTCCCGTCGCGGAGGGAACGCAGGAGCTTTATGTATTCTGCATGCGCCCACACGAGGGGCATGGCGGAACCCGAAGGCCGGCCGAAGAAGAGCTCCCTGCCCGGTATATCGTCCGTGTCCCAGACTTGCTCCGAGATGAGGCCCGACTCATTGCTGAACCTTTCCATAGCGAGGAGCATTTTTTCTGCCTGTTTCCCGTTGCCTCTCTGGAGCTCGTAGTGTCCCCGTTCCCCGGTCAGCAGGGGCCAGAGCCTGCCGGTGCCTGTGCCGTCGTAGGCACCTCCGTCTTCGTGCTCTCCGTACCCGTCGTCGTTGTACCGGTGCCACGAGGGGCCGGGAGGCGTTTCTGTCCTGAGCCTCGCGTCGACCGCCTGCAGGGTGTTGAGGACGCAGGGGTCAGCAGCCGACCTCAGCCCGAACCGCACGAGCGCAAGGAAATCCGTGCTGATGATGTTGTCAGCCGGCGCGAGGTCGTCTCCGTAAGGCCTGTTCTTTATCGGGACGAAGCCCATGAGAGGCGAGCCCGCCTTGGATGTCTCCGGCGGCGCGATTCTGACGTAATAGCCGTCTATGCCCAGTTGGCGTGCAAGAGCCGTATCCTTGACGTATATCCATCTCTCAATGGAGGCATTCCACAGGTCCGCGGTCTCTCTCATATAGGTCGCTTTAACGTGCTCGCCTTCCTGGTCAGCAAACTCTGCCGCGACGATGAGAGCTGCAATCGAGGCGGCAAGCGTGAACGGCGAATAGCCGGGGTCTTCTTCCCACCGGTCCTGCTGCGTGACCGGGCCGTTGCGAAGGATGAACCCTGCAGCCTTCTCGATCATGCTCCAGGGGGCGATCGCCCCGAGCGCCCCTTCCCGCCTCAGCATGCCCGCGAGCAGGACCGGGAATGCGGCCTCGTCAAGCTGGATGCCTCCCCAGAACGGCGTACCGTCCCTCCACATGTTCTGCGGCCAGTGCCCGTCCTTCTCCTGCGTGGTCATGAGATAAAAAAGTATCTCACGCGCCGACCGCTCATCCCCGGCTGCAAGGAAGCCGCCGGCCGTCTCCACGAGGTCCCGGGGCCATAGCAGGTGGTACCCGCCGATATCGTCGTCGCCCATTGCCTGTCCCCACGGTATGGAGAGCGATGCAATGACGGCCCCCGGCACGTCCTTCGTCTCGTGCGTCTTGAGTACCGCGGTGCTTGCACGGTAAACATTGACTGTCTTCTCCTGTCCCGGTCTATGCAGATCGATCAACCCTTCCTGATATGATCGCCATCCTTGCGTATACTCCGCTTTGCAGGCGTCGAAGCCTTTGAGCAGGGACGCGACCGCGCTGTTCCCGGCCTCTGCTGTTGTCGCGCCGAAGCCTATTGCTATGACGGACTCCCCGCCGTGCTCCAAGTCCAGCTCACCGGTCATCGCCACGTTGCCGTCGTATGCGGTCGTGTACTCCCACGCCATGCGTCTGTGCTGGCTCAGGTCCTGCCAGCCGTCCGATATGCCCACATATCCCACGGAGCGCCTGACAAAGCCTGCTGAGCACGCCAGCGCAAGGGCAGTGCCTTCCCGGTACGCAAACAGCATCGGGACGCCTTTGTAGTCCCCGACGACCGCGTTGTTTCCGTAGCCCCTGTTCCCGATGTGCGGGGCGAGCAGGACATAGAGGTGATAGGTTTCTGCGCCGCCCTGGCCTGGGACAAACCGCGTGCGCTGAAGCACGCTGTTGCGCTCCGGGTCGGTAACGATATCTTTGTATATCGTGTATCTGCCCTGATTGCAGGTGTCGACGATGCTGAAGCCGGGGACACCTTCGGCAAGGTACGCTGTCACGGACTTCGTGTGCCTCTTTTCCTCCGAGAAGAAGGAGGCGCCGTCCGTCACGATCATGCCCATGTCCCGGGTACATGCCCGGTCGATCCCGGGATAATAGATCTCGTTGATGATGCCGTGACTCACGGTGAACCACACGTAGCTCCTGTTGCCTGGGGCCGTCCCCACGCCGCTCTTCGCGCTTGATGTCCATCTCGGTCCCATGCCCGGCCAGCCGGGTGCTTCTCTTGACATACCTGTTACCTCCATTGGATTACGGTCTTGATCTCTTCGGCGGTCTGACGCATGAATGCTTCTTTGGGGTCCTTGTACGGGAGCCTCTGCGTGATCAGCCTGTCTACGGCAGGGCCGTAGGCCTGACGGGCCCTCAGCAGGTCATCGACGGCCGTTGCATAATGTGTCCTGCTCGCGTTGACGCTACCCACCATCACCTGGTTGTTCAGGACGAGCCGTCGCACGATCTCCGCGCCGTGCACCTGCACGGTCCTGTCGCCGCCCGGTATGCCGGTAAGCACATACAAGCCGTTGGTGCCCAGGACGTCGAGGAGGTTCAACTCGAGCGGCGCTACCCCGGTCGCCTCGAAGACCATGTCCATCTTACCGTACACCCCGGTGATGTCGTCAACCGCGTGCTTCCTGCCGTCGATATACGTGCCGCCTATTCCTGTCAGCAGGGAGGCCCGCGGCGAAGCCTCGTCCACGACATCGAGGCCGTACACCCGAGCTCCCCTGAGCCTCAGAGCGAAGGCAGCGAGCAGGCCTACCGGACCGAGGCCCGCGACCAGAATGCTTCTGTCCGCGAGTACCCCGGCTGCATCGTGTACATACGGAAGACGGCTTTTCTGTATCAAGACGCTCTCGTCGATCGCCTTCTCCGCCACGGAGAGCGGCTCGACCAGTACGCCGATGTCCGTGAGCTCCTGCGGCACTTTTACGCAGTACGCTTCTCTGTCCACGACGAATGCGGCCTGATAGCCGTCGCGTCCCCAAATGCCCCTTTCGGTGTAATCGCCCGACGTGCACATGTCCGGCCTGCCTCCGGTGCATGCACCGCAGTGTCCGCACCCCCTTCTCACGGTAAAGACGACGGGATCGTCTGTCTTCACGAGCGTCACGGCCTTGCCCACTTCCTGTACGATGCCGAGCATCTCGTGTCCTATGACGAGCTCCTGACTGCCTTCCGGGGGCTTTGACCTGCCGCCCGCTGCCTCTTCCCTGTCCGTGCCGCAAATGCCGACATCCAGGACCTTCACCACGATCTCGTCCGGTGCGTGCAGGAGCGGCTCTTCCCTGTCGACAAGGAACGTGCCTGCCTGCCCCGGGGTAACTGCTATTGCCTTCATACCGTGTTCATCCTTCTTAGGTTTTTGCCCGGAGGTACTGCTGGGGCCAGGGGGCTTCGGTCCCGAGCGTCCGTGCAGCGTGCAGCGGCCAGTACGGGTCCCGCAGCATCGCGCGTGCGAGAATGACCGCGTCGGCCATGCCTGTCGCGATGATCTGCTCCGCCTGGGACGGGTCCGTGATCATACCTACCGCGCCGGTGGGGATGCCGGCCTCTTTTCTCACCGCTGCTGCGAACGGCGCCTGATAGCCGGGGCCTTCCGGCGGTTTGGCGTACGCGACCGCGCCACCGCTGGAACAGTCGATAAGATCGATGCCTGCCCCTTTGAGCCTGCGTGCAAACTCGATGGTCTGGGGAAGGTCCCATCCTCCGTCCACCCAGTCCGTCGAGGAGACCCGTACGAAGACGGGCAGGTGCGAGGGCCATACCTTCCTCACTGCCTCTGCCGCCAGCAGCGGCAACCGGATGCGGTTCTCGAAACTGCCCCCGTACCTGTCCGTGCGCCGGTTCGAGAGCGGGGACAGGAATTCATGGAATAGATATCCGTGGGCCATGTGTATTTCCACGACCTCGAACCCCGCACGGGCGGCTCGTGTAGCAGCGGCAGTGAACTGTGCAAGCGTAGATTCGATGTGGGACTCCGTCATTTCCACGGGAATCTGGTAGGATTCGGCAAAGGGCACCGGCGAGGGACCCAGGGGCTGCCATGCTCCGGGGCCATCGACAAGGGGCCTGCCCCCGTTCCACGGCCTGTCGGTCGATGCCTTGCGTCCGGCATGGGCGAGCTGGATGCCGGGCGCGGCGCCATGGTCCCTGATGAACGATGCTATGCGCCCGAGCGCCTGTGCCTGTCTGTCCGACCAGATGCCGAGGTCGTACGGAGAGATGCGGCCCTCCGGGGAGACTGCGGTTGCTTCGGTCATGACGATCGCAGCACCTCCGATTGCGCGGCTGCCGAGGTGTACGAGGTGCCAGTCCGTAGCCATACCGTCTTCGCAGGAGTACTGGCACATCGGCGAGACGAAGATGCGGTTCCTGAGTTCGAGCCCCCGGAGCTTCAGGGTCGAGAACAGCCTTACCTCCATGATGGCCTCCGTACGGTCCGTGCCCGGCAGAAATCCCTGCCGTCGCTCCGGCGTACCGTTCGGCTGTGCGATTCATTCCAGACTGGTATATTGTTATCCACGGATCCTCCTCCCTGCAACAGAAACACGAATATGCATAAAATAGTATTGACTGCCCGTAAAAACAAGAAGGCCAGTGACGTCCGGCGGCAATGCCATACCGCAGGACGGGATCGATCCTTTTGCGATGAACGGGAAGGTCCGGTCAAAGCGGGTGATGTTCGCGGTGAAGGGTACTGCGTGACCATAGGCATCGAGCTTATGCTTGCCCCGGGCATCGTCATTGCGGCATCGGACACGCAGTTCCATGCTCGAGCGTCGTCCTCCCAGCTTCAAGGGCAGGTAGGTCTGGCTCTTCAATCCACTTGCGTCATCCTTTATCCATTCATTGCTCGTGTAATATGCAGCCGCGCCCCTAATCTTTCTTTCATAACTGCCCTCACTTTCTAAAACAGGGTAAGTGCAGGAACTTCATGAACTTCGGTGTTCAGGCACAAATGGGTATCTCACGCTTTGTAGAGTAGAAGGCGATCGAGGTCTTCCGCTTGACAAGGCACGATTTATCGTGTAGCCATAGCTAACTCATAAAATAAGCGAGGCAGACATGTACGCGGTTATAAGACATTCCGGCAAGCAATATACGGTAAAGCAGGGGGACATCGTGGCCCTCGACAGGATAGCGGAAGCACCCAAAGACGGGGAGATCCAGATATCCGATGTGCTGCTGGTGGGTGACGATACCAATACCGTCATCGGTTCTCCGGTTGTTGCGAATGCGATCGTAAGGCTGAAGGTGCTTGGGGAAAAAAAGGGAGACAAGATAACGATATTCAAGCACAAGAGAAGAAAGAACTACAGGAAGAAGCAGGGGTTCCGTCCGTTATTTACCACCGTCAGGGTGGAAGACATCGTATTAAAAAATAATTGAGGTGTTTCGATGGCGCATAAGAAGGGACAGAGTAGCTCGGTAAACGGAAGAGACAGCCAGGGCCAGCGCAGGGGCGTCAAGCTCTTTGCCGGACAGCCTGCAAAGGCTGGAAACATCATCGTGAGGCAGGTGGGCGAGAAATTCAGGGCCGGCAGGAACACGAGTACCGGAAAGGATTTCACGATCTTCGCGCTGAAGGACGGTATCGTAAAATTTACCAGATCAAGAGACAAAGTCACAGTACATGTAGTTCCTGCCTAACGGACAGGGACGAATATAATAACATTCAATCCCTCTTTTCCACCGTGCAGCACGCCGATGAGAAAAGAGGGATTTTTCTACGGTATGAAGTTCATCGATACTGCCGAGATATTCGTTAAGGCCGGTAACGGTGGCAATGGCTGTGTCAGTTTCAGACGGGAGAAGTACGTGCCGAAGGGCGGTCCGGACGGCGGAGACGGAGGCAACGGCGGCAGCATCATCGTGCGGAGCACGACGAGGCTGTCAACGCTCGTCGATTTTAGGTATGTCAGGCACTACCGGGCGAAAAACGGCGAACACGGCAAGGGCAAGAACAAGTACGGCAGCACCGGCGAAGACGCTGTCATAGACGTACCCGTCGGAACGCAGATATATGACACGGGAACCGGGGAGATGCTCTCCGATCTGTCGGAAGCCGGCCGGAGAATCGTCATCGCCAAGGGCGGAAAGGGCGGGAAGGGCAATACGCGGTTTGTCAGCTCCACCCATCAGGTGCCCTTCGAATCCGAGGCCGGCGGTACAGGCGAACAAAGGCACATACGGCTCGAGTTGAAGCTCCTTGCCGACGTGGGAATAGTAGGCTTTCCCAATGTCGGCAAGTCGAGCCTTATCAGGAGGATATCGAACGCGCATCCGAAGGTCGCAGACTATTCGTTTACCACGATCAGCCCGGTACTCGGCATCGTGCGTCACCGGGATGACCGGGGCTTTGTAATCGTCGACATCCCGGGGCTGATCGAGGGCGCACACACCGGCAAGGGGCTGGGAGACCAGTTTCTGAAGCACATCGAAAGGACAAGGCTCATCGTGCACATGGTCGACGTCACGAGGAGCCACAGGCCGTATGACGACTATGAGATTATCAACAACGAACTGAGGAGCTATGCTACGGCGCTCGGCAAAAAGGATCAGGTCGTCGCGGTTAACAAGATAGATGTTCCGGCGGTGAAAGACGGGCTGCAGGGCTTTATAGGAACCCTCAAGAAAAAAGGAGTCGATGTGTACCCCATTTCCTGTATGACCGGGGAGGGCATCAATGCTTTGCTTGATGAAATCGAAAAGAGGCTTTATAAAGGTTGAGACGTATGAAAACGCTGGTCGTGAAAATAGGCAGCTCGGTCCTGACCCTTGAAAGCGGTGCCCCGGATCATAAACGGTTCGAGAGCTTTGCTCAAGATATAGCTCATGTCATGGACCGGGGGTATGCCGTCGTCGTGGTGTCTTCCGGTGCCATTGCGTTCGGCAGGGGCATCGCCGGTGCGCGGCTCGTGCCGGTCGGCATAGCGGAAAAACAGGTGCTGTCGAGCATCGGGCAGCCGCTGCTGATACATGCCTATATGCACAACTTCAATCCGTACAACCGGATCGTGAGTCAGGTGTTGCTTACCCATGAGGATTTCATGGATAGACAGAGGTACCTCAATGCCCGGCGCTCGATGGAGCTCATGTTGGAGAGGGGCTTCGTGCCCATCGTCAACGAGAACGACGCCATAGCGGTTGACGAGATCAAGGTGGGAGATAACGATACGCTCTCGGCGATGGTCGCCGCCATGATCAACGCGGTCAAGCTTATCATCCTGAGCAATGTCGACGCTATATACGACAGGGATCCCAACAAATACCAGAACGCAAAGCCTTTACACGAGATATCTTATGCGGACCAGCACAAGAATATCGACAGCACGAAAAGCAGGTACGGGGTAGGGGGGATAAAAACGAAGTTAACCGCTGCTCGGCAGCTCGCCCGGCTCGGTATAAGTACCACGATTGTCAACGGCAGGACGCAAGGCATCGTTTCGAGCCTTGTCGATCATATGGAGAAAAAGACCGGCCTGCTTCCGGGTACGACCATAATAGCCGGCACCAAAAGGGTCAACGGCGCAAAAAGATGGGTGGGCTTGCTTCTGAAGTCATCCGGCTCGATTGCCATCGATAAGGGAGCCCTGTCAGCGCTGCTGGTTGATAAGAGCCTGCTTGCAGCGGGCGTTACCAGGGCAACGGGTGCCTTTCAAGAGGGCGACGTCGTGGATATAACAGACGAGAAAGGGCGCAAGATAGGCAGGGGTATAACCAACTATACTGCCGGAGAGATAGAATCGATCAAGGGTATGAAATCCTCCCAGATAAAGAGCGCCCTCGGGTATTTCAAGGGCGACGAGGTCGTCCATCGTGACAACCTCATGCTGGACGTGGGGAATCAGCTATGAACAAACAGGATGTTGCAGGAATAGCCGAGAAGGCCAGACAGGCGGGGTTGAAGCTCGGTACGGTCGGCACCGTAAAAAAAGACGACGCACTGAGGTTTATGGCGGAGGGCCTTTCCGAAAGCAAGGCAGCTCTCTTCGCTGCGAATGCCGAAGACATTACCCATGCTAAAAAGCACGGCATGCAGCCTGCTTTCATAGACAGGCTCACGATGAACGAAAAGGTGCTCAAGTCCATGATCGACGGGCTCAACGAGGTCAGGGCATTGAAGGATCCCATCGGAGAGATAACGAAGGCATGGACGCGGCCGAACGGCCTGCTCGTCGGCAGGATGCGCATACCGATAGGCGTCATCCTTATGATCTATGAGTCGAGGCCCAACGTTACCGTAGATGCGTCCGCATTGTGCATAAAGTCCGGCAACGCGGTAATCCTCAAGGGCGGATCCGAGGCGATCCATTCGAACCGCGCCATCGTTGCAATACTTGCTGCAGCGCTGGAGAAAGCGAGCCTGCCGCCTGATGCGATCCAGTTTATAGATACGCCCGACAAGGACGTCCTGTATGAGTTCCTGGAGAAGGACGAGCTGATCGATCTCGTCATACCGAGGGGAGGGGAGTCGCTGATACGGTCGGTCGCCGAGCATTCGCGCATACCCGTCCTGAAACACTACAAGGGTATATGTCATGTTTTTGTGGATGCAGGCGCGGACCTCGCCAGGGCGAAGCGAATCTGTTTCAACGCGAAGGTCCAGAGACCTGGCGTGTGCAATGCGATGGAGACGCTGCTGGTCCATAAGGACGTGGCACAGGCATTTTTACCAGACATGATAGCCATGTATAGAGAAGCCGGCGTTGAGATCCGCGGGTGTGAAGAAACACGAAAGGTAGTGCAGGACATAAAGCCTGCAACGGAGCAGGACTGGTACACGGAGTATCTCGCGCTCATCCTCGCCGTACGGATTGTGGACTCCCTGGAGCAGGCCATAGGGCACATCAACCACTTCGGGTCCCATCATACGGATTCGATAGTGACCAGTGACGTGGATCACTCCATGAGGTTTCTGCGGGAGGTTGACTCTTCCACGGTGCTGGTCAATGCCTCCACCCGGTTCAGCGACGGCTTTCAGCTCGGGCTCGGCGCGGAGATTGGCATATCGACGTCGAAGCTCCATGCATTCGGCCCCATGGGGCTCGAAGAGCTGACCGCACAAAAATTCGTCATCATGGGCAGCGGTCAAATCAGGGAATAATGAACAGACTGGGCATCCTCGGAGGCAGCTTCGACCCCATACACTTCGGACACCTGCGGTGCGCCGAGGAGATCAGACAGAGATTCTCTTTCGAAAAGATACTTTTTATACCGACCTACGTGCCGCCGCATAAGCCGGCGGAGTCTGTACTGGCATATCGCCATAGAAAAAACATGACGCGGATAGCGATCGATACCAATCCGTATTTTATGCTTGAAGACATAGAGGAGCAGCTTCCCATACCTTCGTACACCTACAGAACGATAGAGGCACTGCTGCGCAAATACGGAAGCGATGCAAATCTTCATTTCATCATAGGGGAGGACGATTTTGCAAACATGCACACATGGCATTCCCCGTTGTCGATAGTTCAGTCGTGTTCGATCATGGTCATAACACGGCGCAACCCGGATAAAACGCTGTCGGAGCTCTTACCGGTTGATTTTAAGGACGAATTCTGCTATTCAGAAAAAGAAGGTGTTCTGGTGCATAAACGGGGAAAAAAAGTTTATCTGTCGTCTCTCCCCATGCTTGATATTTCATCGAGCGTGATACGGGCTTCTGTCAGACAGCGCCTGTCGGTACGCTACCTCACGAGCGATCCCGTGATAGAGTATATGGAAAAGGAGAAGCTGTACTATTAGTATCGCTACCCCCGTGCTGATACGGCGTATAACGGGACTGCTATCCGACAAGATGGCTGAGGACATTGTTGTCATAGATATGAGGCAGCACCTCAACATCGTGGATTACTTTGTACTATGCTCGGTGGGGTCCGAGAGGCAGGCCCATGCCGTGGCAGGGTACGTGAAGGAAGAACTCAGGAAGGCAGGGGTCAGCCCGCAGGGCATCGAGGGCGTCCAGCCCGGGAAATGGGTAATCATGGACTACGGAGATGTTGCCCTGCACATCTTTCTCGGGCCCGTACGGTTGTACTACGATATAGACGGGCTGTGGTCCGATGCGCGGAGAGCGGTTCCGGAAGAGATATAGTGCGCGGCATGTTGATCAATATCGTGGTCGTCGGAAGTCCGAAGAACAGACAGGCGCAGGCCCTGACCGAGGATTATATCGGCAGGGTGCGCCGGTATACGAGGATAGAGCTTACGGCTATAAAGCAGGAGCCCGTGTTGCCGGGCCGAGAGCGCGATGCCCTGAGGAGAGAAGCGATCAGGCTTGCGGCGTATAGGGAGGGATCCTACAACGTCGTGCTCGACAGGGACGGGGAAGCGATGGGGTCCGAGTCGTTTGCAAAGTTCCTCAAAAAGCGTATAATGGACGGTACAAAGGTGGTTACTATGATGATCGGCGGTCCCCAGGGTTTTGATGCGTCAATAAAAAAGAATGCCGACAGGGTGTTATCCCTGTCGGGCATGACATTCCCTCACGAGCTGGTCGTGGTGATCGTAGCGGAGCAGATCTACAGGGCCTTCGCAATCATGCACGGCCTCCCGTATCACAGGTAGGCATCGCTATGTATCAGGCGATGGTATTCCTGCTCATTGTTATCTTGTTCCTGTTCGGCTATCTCTCGCTGTTCAACGGCAAGGAAATAGACCTGCTCCTCTCCAGGACGACTTCCATACATACCACGGCATCGGCGATCGTCATCGCGTCCTTTATCCTGGGGATGCTGCTGATGGCCCTGGTGAGTCTGGTCCGGGAGGCGGGAAGGATCTACCGGGACTGGCAGAGAAGAAATCTCGTCAATAATGAGAACATGGCATCCTCGCTCGTCGAGAAGGGTGACTTCGAGATGGTAAAGGGAAATGTCGCAAAGGCCCGGGTATATTACATAGACGCCATCGCAAAGGGGCCCTCGAACATGCCTGCGTACATAAAGCTGGCTGAGTCCTATATCGCATCGGACGATGGCCACGATGCTATCAAGGTGCTGTTAAAGGTAAAGTATCAGGAGTCCGAAAACATACAGCTCCTCCTCACCCTTCACCGGGCGTATTCCATGACGGGCGACATCGGCAGTATGGTAGACATCGCAAAGAAGCTTGCGAGCATCGACGAGGAGAACCAGAAGTTCCTTACCCTCCTGAGAGATGCGTACATCGGGGCGGAAAAGCCGGAGGAAGCATACCGGACACAAAAAATCATCATGAAGCTTGCCAAAGACAAGAGCGGCTACGCAGCCGAGCGGCACAGGCTCGGGGAGCTCAAGTACGAGTATGCCCTCTCGATCCACACGACAGGAGACATCGATCTTTCGCTGAAGAAGCTCGGTGACGTGAAGAAGCTCAACCCGGATTTCGCGCCCGCGTACGTTTCTGCCGGAGACTTTCATCTGAACGATAAGGACGATGTCGAAGGGGCTGTGGACGAATGGAAGAGCGGCTACAGTCTGACACATAACGCTGTTTTCCTCATACGCATAGAAGACGTCTATCTCAAGCATGATAACCCGTTCGAGCTCATACGGTTCTACCGGGGCCTTTTGTCCGACAGGCCGGACGATAATCTTGCCCGTATCATGTTCGCGAAGCTGATGCTGAGGCTCGAGATGATAGACGATGCCGAGGAGCAGATCTCCTACCTCGACAATACGTGGGTGCATGTTCCGTCGATGGATATCATATCCGCCGAGATCATGGCCAAACGGGGGGATCCGGTGTCCGCCTTCAAGAGGCTGAGGTCCGTGATGGATAACGGGGTACAGATGAAGTTCCCCTATGTGTGCTCGATCTGTGGACAGGAGTCGACCTCATGGTCGGCGCGGTGCACGAAGTGCAGGTCGAACAACAGCCTTGCCATAAGGATCAGCAAAGAACTTGAGACACTCGAGGCAGCACAGTCCAGAGACAGCAGTCTTGCGGTCTGATGTCGCGCACCCCGTATGGCGAACCTCAACTGTTCCGTCTGTGGCAGGACCGTCTATCCCACGGTCCATTTCAGGGACCATTACGTGGTCGATTACTACAGCGAGGTCACCGGGGACACCGAGCTGGTGGTGATCGCGGGCAGCGAGCATGACAGGCAGGAACGCAGCTATTTGAAGCTGACGACGGTCAGGGAGATCGTGCGGTGTGCGGGCTGCATGAAAGGTGCGGCCGGATAATTTTGACAAATCTTGGAGACATAGCTATAGTAAGGGGAAATTTACAAAGGAGGAAAAAGTATGAAGAGACTGTATGTAACGTGTTTGACATCGTTGATGGTACTCGGAATGACGGTGGCTGCGAATGCAGGTTACGTTCGTGGCAGGATGGCGCAGGGAGGGAGAACCTACCAGATGAGGCAGGAGAGCAGCGGGAGCTCCTTCGGACCGATCAAGATCGGCGTAGGCTTCAACCAGCAGATATATGTTGGGGAGCCCCAGAATGTATCGCAGAATTTACCCGGGGCCCTGGGAGGTGGTAGCGTGTCGGGGTTTGCGCCTGCCGACATATCCGTAAGGGTCCTGGCCGGCGATTTTGGCGGGGAGTTCGATATCGGAGGAAATCAGTACGCAACGAAATTTGACGGGGACGTGAACGTATTCGATGTCGGGTTAAAGGCGTTTTATGCAATTATCTCAAAGACATGGGTAAAGTTCAACGGCGGGTTGTCGCTGATGTACTCGGACATGGACAGTAAAGGCAGCGGCGCTATAATAGGGACGGGATTTGATCTCATAGCCGGACCGGAGTTTTTTATCCCTCAATTGCCGGAGATCGGGTTCAATGTGGAGATAGGGATCGGTTACCATTCCTATTCCTTCAATCATGATGTTTTTGCAGCAGACGACCTTGGACTCCGTGCGTCAAACTTCCTGCAGGCTGGTATACACTACTATTTTTAAGTGACGATTGCTCGTAGGGGCGTCCCACTATGGGCGGGACGCCCTTTTTTTATTCTTGCAAATTGGCACGCGTTGGACTATTCGGTTATGCATGAAGCAAGTGCTGTCATACATCCTGCCTGCCGTCGGTTTTGTCACGAAAGCTCTGGAGAACTATAACGGCAGGATAACGGATACCGGCACGCAAATCATGTGGGGGGGCATACTGTTCCTCGGACTGGTGTTGCTCTTTGTTCACCGGATGACCAGGAAGAGGACATCGGTTCAGGAAGGCAATGCTCTGTCCCTTCGCATGAGGGCCAGCAGGTTTGCGAAGATAGGCGACTTCATCGATGCCGCACCGTTCTACGAGAAGGGCGGCAGCCTTCAGCTCGCTGCTGACATGTACTTTCAGGCAGGGGCCGTGTTCTATGCTGCCCAACTCTACAAGAGGTTGGGCATGAAGGGGAAGCAAGCAGCTGCGCTCGAGCAGATCGGGTTCCATAAGGAGGCAGGCGAGCTTTACCGCGAATTGTCCCTGTATCGGCAAGCCGGAGAGAACCTGCTGAAGTCCGGGGAGCTATTGAAGGCAGCCTCCATGCTCGAGACGACCGGGGAGATCGAGAAGGCCGCCGACGCGTACCTGGCCGCTGGCTTTACCCTGCGTGCCGGGGAGCTTTACACGAAGCTCGGTGACAAGGCCAGGACTGCCGCTGCCTACGAGGCCTCCGTGATTGTCCCGAACGGAGATATCATACCGAGGGCTATCACGAACTATGCCGTTCTGTCCTCGTCGGCATATCTTGCGACAGGGAACGTCCAAAAGGCAGCGGAGGTTGCGGAAAAGGCAGGGCTCCAGCGGTACGCCGCGGATCTCTATGCGAAGCTGGAGAACTGGGCCAAGGCGAGCGAGCTGTACCTGGCAGCCGGGGACAAAAAGTCCGCAGCCGGGGTCATGGAGAAGGCGGGCTGGCAGGAAAAGTCCTCTCTCGTCATGGCCTCGTACTACGAGGACAGGGGCATGAAGCGGGAGGCCATACAGCTCTTCGAAGGGCTCGGTAAGCTCGATGAGGCGGCAAGGCTCTACGAGTCGATGGGTGAGAAGATAAAGGCGGCGGAGATCTACGCCAGGGCCGGAAAGGCGATCAAATCTGCGACCATGTTCAAGGAGGTCGGCTATGTCGATAAGGCGCTTTCCGTACTGGAATCATCGTCCGATGCGGACAAGCAGGATGACAGCGCCAGGACCCTGAAAGTCGACCTGCTTATGGAGAAAGGCATGTATAAAGACGCCGGGGACATCATCGAAGCGATGCTCGCCGGTAAGTCGCCCGTACTGCCCAACCTGCAGCTCTACTACAAACTCGCTACCATCTACGAGGAAGAGAGCAGGACGAAGGACGCGGCTTCGATCTATGGCAAGATCATCAAACTCGATGCGGACTATGCGGACGTGAAGGAGCGTATGGAGAGGCTCAGGCGCGCCGTGGACACACCATCGCCCTCCCTTATAGACCAGTACGCCCAGACCATTCTACTGTCGGACAGCGGCGAGGGCATTCTCTCGAAGCGCTACAAGCTCATCGCAGAGCTCGGCAGAGGGGGAATGGGTATCGTTATCAAGGCACAGGATATCGTCCTGGGCAGGGTCGTGGCCATCAAGATCATGTCGACCGGCGGCGCTTCGGATCCGAAGCGCATCGATGCGTTCGTGCGAGAGGCACGGACATCAGCGTCGCTGAACCATCCCAACATCGTCACCGTGTACGACGTCGGAGAGGACCGGGGCGCGTTTTATATCGTGATGGAGTTCGTGGATGGCATGGTGGTGAGGAAGTTCCTCGAGGAGTACAAGAACGGCATACCGCTTCAGCTCGCGATATTCATAGTTGCCCAGATACTGAAGGGCCTCGCTTATGCCCACGAGAAGGGCATCATCCATAGGGACATCAAGCCATCGAATATCATGTGGACGTCGAAAAGGGTGGCGAAGCTCATGGACTTCGGCCTTGCCAAGGCACTGGAGGAGATAAAACACGGCGAGACCATCGTCGGTGGCACGCCGCTCTATATGTCGCCGGAGCAGATACTCGGTGAGAAGACGGATACGAGGACCGATATCTATTCGTTCGGGTGCACCCTGTACGAGATCCTCATCGGCAGGCCCCCGTTCGTCCATGGCGATATCGGCTACCACCACGTGCATACCCCCCCGGAACTCCTGAGCAGTATCAACCCGCAAATACCGAAATGGCTGTCTGACATCGGGACACGTTGTCTCGAAAAGGCGCCTGAAGACCGGTACCAGACCGTCGAGCAGTTATTTAACGATATCCAGAGGGGCTACAAGAGCATGAAGGCATAGCGCATGCAACGGCCATCGTGTCCCTCCGCAGTATCGCCTGGTCAATAACTGATGCCGCGTATCATTATTATCGCAACGGGTAACCCTGCCAAGTTCCGGGAGATCAGCGACATCATGGGCAAGTACGATATCGCTGTGCGCATGGCGGACTTGCGGGTAGACGTCCGGGAAGGTACGGCGTCCTACGAGGAGAATGCACGGCTCAAGGCCTTCTATGTTGCCGCGCGGCTTGGTGCCGACGCATTCGGCGAGGACTCAGGTATCGAGGTCCCGGCACTGGGCGGGTTCCCCGGTGTCATGTCGGCCCGGTTTATAGAAGGCAGGGACAGCGACAGGACAGATGCCCTGCTTGACAGGATGAGGCACCTCGGGCCACCTGACAGGAAGGCCGCATTCAAGGCGTGTGCGGTGATAGCATTAGCCGACGGGACGACCGTCGTCGGTTATGGGGAGTTGAACGGCAGGATAACCGATGGGCCCGTGGGTGAGAACGGCTTCGGCTATGACCCGGTGTTCGTGCCGGACGGTTACGACAGGACCCTCGCCCAGATGTCTCCCCGGGAAAAGAACGATATAAGTCACCGGAGAAGGGCGATCGAGGCCGTTGTAGAGAAATATCTTTTCCAGAGAGGAGTAGGGGCTGAGTAAGCAGCCCCTACAGCATAGCGGAGAGCATTATGGATAGGGGTGCATGCCGTCTACGGTAAACAAAATTAAAGTCCTCAGGGTTATTGCGCGCCTCAATATAGGTGGCCCGGCGATCCATACGATCCTGCTGACCCGTTATCTCGGCGACGGGTTCGAGACGAGGCTCGTTGCCGGCGAGGTGTCCGAAGGGGAAGAGAACATGGACTACCTCCTCGAGGAGCTCGGCGTCACCGCTGTCCCTCTGCATACCCTGAAGAGGGAGCTGTCTTTCCTCAGGGACCTGGGTGCCGTCTTCGGCATGTACAGGATCATCAGCGAGTTCAGGCCGGACATCGTTCATACCCATACCGCAAAGGCCGGGGCGCTCGGCAGGACAGCATGCATTGCGTATAACATGCTCCACCTCAGGCACGGGAAGGGCAGGATAAGACTGGTCCATTCGTTCCACGGTCATGTGTTCAGGGGCTATTTTAACAGGCCAGTCTCCTACCTCTTCGTGATGGTAGAGCGGGCGCTCGCCGCGTTTACGGACGCAATCGTAGCGTTGAGCGACTCCCTGAAAAGGGAGCTTGTGAAGACCTACCGGATAGCCCCGGACGAGAAAATAAAGGTCGTATATGAAGGCTATGACCTCGGCGTATTCCTGAGTATACCGTGTCGTCCGATGATGGCATCGGATCAATCTTCAGGGACCATCATCGCGACCGTAGGAAGGCTCGTCCCCGTAAAGGGCCACAGATCCCTGATCAGGGCGTTCAGCATGCTCAGGGTGCCGGCCAGGCTCCTCATCGTTGGCGACGGCGTATCGAGGACCGAGCTTGCAGGGCTCTCGAGAGAGCTCGGGGTCTCGGATAGGGTCGACTTTCTCGGCTATAGAAAGGACATAGCATCCATCTATAGAGAAACGAACATTTTCGTCCTGAGTTCCCTGAACGAGGGCGTCCCGGTAGCAGTTATTGAAGCGCTCGCATCCGCAAGGCCCGTGGTAGTGACTGACGTGGGAGGTAACGCTGACCTGCTCGGCGCTAGGCTGGAGCGCGTCGCGGACGATGTGTACCTCTGCGAGAGGGGCATACTCGTGCCGCCGGGCCGCGAAGACGCTATGGTCAACGCTATCGAGTACCTTGTCAATAATCCAGGGATCGGGTATATGATAGGAGCCCGGGGCAGGGAATACGTAGCTGGCTTTTTTACAATCGACAGGCTGACAAGGGACATGAGCAGAGTTTATAGGGAAGTGCTGGAGCAGTGAATACATACACGGCTGTACTCGTCTCTTTCTTCACCGCTCTCGTGTGTGTGCCGGTGGTGAAGCGCATAGCGGTCAGGTGGGACATCATAGCACATCCGAAAGATGACCGGTGGAACAGCAAGCATGTGCCGCTGCTCGGAGGCGTGGCCATCTATGCAGCTACCGTGCTGGCCTTCTCGCTGGTCGGACAGGCTGACCGGCATTCCATCATCATCGTTTCTGCAGGGACCGCGGTGTTCGTACTCGGCATCGTGGACGACCTTAGGCATCTCTCCCCTCCGGTGAAGCTCATCGTGGAGATAGCGGTCTCCTCGCTCGTCATAGCGGCCGGGTTGAAGCTGGATATCACCGGCAACTATGCCGTGGATACCGTCATCACCATCGTATGGATCGTAGGTCTTACCAATGCGTTCAACCTGTTGGATAATATGGACGGACTGGCCGCAGGCATAGCGGGGATCACCGGCGTTGTCGTGTCCCTGTGCCTGTTCGGCAGCACGAGTACCCCGACGGCGGTCCTGCTCGCCTCCCTGATAGGGGCGGCACTGGGCTTCCTCGTGTATAATTTCACCCCGGCATCCATATTCATGGGCGATTCGGGCAGCCTCTTCGTTGGGTTCATGCTCTCAGGCATTGTGCTCGTCCCGGAGATAAAGTTTCCGGGGCAGATCCTCCAGATTGTCAGTATACCCGTGTTGATCTTCCTGATACCGATCTTCGATACGAGCGTGGCGGTACTCACCAGGAAGCTGTCCGGGCTCGATGCCATGAAGGGCGGGAAAGACCATACCTCGCACAGGCTCGTGAAGATCGGCCTTTCAGAGAGACAGGCTGTGCTCGTGCTGTACGGCATCGGGGCTCTCTCGGGACTGCTCGCGTATCTTGGCAGACACATGCCGGTGTACGTGTACATCGAGCTGATCTTTCTGTTCTCTATCGTGATCGTTTTCCTCGGCGTGTACCTTTCCAGGATCAAGGTCCGGGAAACGGGCAAAGGCGAAAAGGGAGTGATATCCATCATCGTCAACGTGACGTACAAGAGGAGGATATTCGAGATCTTGCTCGATCTTGCCATCATCTTCATTTCGCTGTATGGGGCTTACCTGCTCAGGTTCGAGGGCCCGACGTTCAGGCCCAATGTCGTCACGCTGTTCAGAGCGCTGCCCCTTGTCCTGAGTATCCAGATAGTCTCGTTCGCCGTCGTCGGGATCTACCGGGGTGTGTGGAAGTACACCGGTACACACGACGTATGGACGATCATAAAAGGCATCGTGATGGGCGTGGGCCTCAGCATGGTCGCCATTCTTCTGATATGGCGTTTTGCGGATTATTCAAGGACCGTTTTCATCATCTACGGCGCAATCCTGCTGATCCTCATGACCCTGTCCCGGTACCTCTACCGGTCGTTCGACTACCTGTTCAGGAAAGGCAACGGTCCGACGAGCAGGAGGGTGCTCATCTACGGGGCAGGCGACAGCGGGATGTTCGCGGTCAGCGAAATCCTGAACAACGGGAACCTCGGACTGACACCGGTGTGTTTCATAGACGACGATACCATGAAGCACGGGAGGTCGATAAACGGCTACCCGGTCGTTGCCGGGATAGAGTCGATCGAGGACGTCATCCGGGGCAGGGACATCGACGAGGTCATCGTGTCGACCCCCCGGATACCGGAGGACAGGATAATAAAGGTCAGGCGGGTCTGTAAGCGTTCGAACACCGCGCTGAGGAGGTTTTCGCTCAGTTTCGAGGACTACGACGCAGTACCGAAGTAACCCCGTATCGGGTAGAGGTTACCACACGATGAGGGGAGCCACGTACGAATAGACGATCGGCACGAGGAGGGGGTACATCCCCCACATGAGGGAGATCACAATGATGATGGACGCCCTGCGCCTGAAAAAAAGGAACCTGTCCCCGGGGAAGTAGAACAGGTCGAGGCCGGACGCATTGCTGAACTCGTAGATGAAGCCGAGGGCTACGCCGATCGGATACCTGACATACGAGGGCAGACCGCTGACCAGAAAGGAGACCCCGCCGAAAACGATCATCACCGCGAGCACCACGTGGACGACGAGGTTTTTCACAGAGGTGTATTTCCAGAGCTTGAACGCAGTCGCAACCGCCTCCATCCCGAGCTGTCCCACGAGACACAGAAGCATGAATACCGCTACTTTGACCATACAACCTCCTTTCATCGGAGAGTATACCAACGGCGTACGGCGGTTACAAGCGAAACCGTTTTGCCCCTTTTGCAGACAAAAAGTCCGGGCAGATTGCGGAAGTAAATCTTCGTAACCCTTACAGGAGATTACAGGACAGATGGATTACTTGATTCTATACGATTTTTTGCACCTCCTTGCCGATGCTTGCCGATGGCGCGAGAACACGTTACAACACGTGAAAAGAGTTGAAATCGGTGCCGATAAGGTCTACAATATCAATAGAAGATTAAAAGGAGAGTAACATGTTTGATATTGGCATGCCGGAGCTGTTGGTGATATTCGTGATCATCCTGGTACTCTTTGGCGGCAAGAAACTCCCGGAGGTCGGGAAGAGCCTCGGGGAGGCGATAAAGAACTTCAAAAAAGCGATGAACGAGTTCGAAACGAATACGACTGACCAAACCCGGAAATCGCTGCCGGAGAACAAGCCAGAAGGCGGGCCCGAAGAAAGTAAAGTTGATAAGAAGTAAGTTCTCCTATTTTTTCTTGCCGCCGGAGGACGGCATGACAAAGACCTTCCCTGTGAGAAGTTCCTTCATGCGGGATTTACCAAGAAGACGCGAGAAATCGGCGTTGTTCACCACGGTCATCTTGAAGGATGGGTCGATCTTGAAGAGCTGTGCAAGGGCATCGAATGCCCCGGTATCGTGGTGCATGAGGGTGTAGATATGTGCCAGGGTGTACCACGCTACGGGGTTGCCGGGCGCTATCCTGGTGAGGTGGTCAGCGTACGTCAGCGCATCGCCGTACTCGCCTGTTTTTTGCAGGCATTGCGTTAGGTTGAGGACTGCCTTGAAGTCTGAAGGGTTTTCAGCCACCGCCTCCCTGAGATATTTTATCGCGTCGTCATACTTGGCTTCCATGTAGTACGCCGTTCCGAGGAAAAAAGTATAGACCTCGCTCCTCGGCTCCTCGTTCTTCATCTTCCGGGCCAGGGCGATGCCGCTGGCTATGTCGTTGGTACTGAGGTATGAGCTTATAAGATAGGGCCCCACCTCGTGGATTGACAGGGGCGTCAGCTCGACCGAGGTCTTAAATTCATTGATGGCCCCGGCATAGTTGTCCTTGCTGTAGTAGAGAAACCCGAGCAGCTTATGGCCGTACGAGAAGTAGGGTGCCAGGCTTATGACCCTCTTTGCGTCCACGATTGCGCCTGCTGTGTCGAGGCTGCCCGCCCGAGCGCGGGCGAGCGTATAGAGGACCATATAGTTGTCCGGCACGAGCGCATACGCCCTGTCCGCGATGTCCTTCGCCTTCTGCGGCATCTTGGCGTCCAGGTATGTCTCTGCCTCCCTGTTGTATACATCCGCCTGGGTCTGTCTGTACGAGAAGGATGTCAGCTTGCCCAGCAGCACCACGCCGATAACAAAGCTGACTGCCAGGAATGCCATCAACGGATAGTTCTTACTCGTGCTGAGCTCGAAGTCGTACTTCCACCGCCACTTGAATCCGGACAGCTTTTTGAGTATCGATATGAACCCGTACTCGTCCTCGAAATACCTGTACTTCCGCTTTCCCACGATGAGCCCGGCAAACGCCCAGAACATCAGGGCTGAAGACGGCATCTCGAGGTTGAACGTGAAGAGAGCGGACACGAGCGCCGCTACGATACTGGTCATGAGAGTAATGTTCCATACGATGTTCTCCGTGTCGTCCTGAGCATCCCTGATGCTCCGGAGGCTTGTAAAAAAGATCTCGAACAGGAACCATGCGAACAGCAGAGCACCGACAACGCCGAGCTCGAAGAGCATCTGCAGGTACTCGTCGTGAGCGTTATCGAGGTATCTACCCTCGGCCCAGTCCGTGGTCTTGAGCGCCCGAACCTCGTACAGGGGGATGTTGATCTGATAGTTGCCAATACCGACGCCGAACACGGGTTCGTCCCTCATGCCCCGCAGCGTGCTGTCCCAGACAAGGAGCCTGAAGGCATTCGACGAGTACCCGCTGTTGAAAATACTCTCCGCTCTCTGTGCCAGACCACTGCCGGTACGCGTGAACCCCACGATGCCGGCGAGCAGGACGGCCCCGGCGATCCCGGTCGTGAGCATCAGCCTCTTCGTGGGGGCTGTCAGCAGCTTATAGCTTGCGTATGCGCCGACCATGACGGCATAGAAAAACAACGCTGCTGCAAGCGCAACCCATCCCGCGCGGTTCTTCCCCAGGATGACGTAGGCGATCGTCACGAGGAGCCCGACGTAGGCGATGTACTTCGTGGCACTCTTGCCGGGCGCGGTCAGGAATAGGGTGAGCATCAGGGGGAATGCCATCACGAGGTAATCTGTGGTAAAGTTTGTGAGTCCCATGGTGCTTGCCGCATTGGGCCTCCCCCATTGATCCAGTGGCGGTGCAACGATATGGAAGAACTGGAGCAGGCCGTACGAGCTGACGATGATAGATGCGACTGCTACGACGGTGCCGATCGTTCTGAGCTTGATGTCTTTCGCATAGTAAATAAACAGGAAAAAGGGCATCTGGTAGGCGACCTGCTGGATGAGCGCCTGCAGCGCGAGGTGTGCATTGTACGCATGGAACACGGACAGGCCCGCGACTGCGTCCAACAATACGAGCGGGATAAGCACCGGGGTATAGAAGAATTCTATCCTGTTGTCCAGCAGGGTCCTGAGAAAATAAACGACGATGATCGGCCACAGGAACAGGTACAGCAGGAACACCTTCGACCAGACGTATTCGTTCTTGTAGAAGACGAGCGGTACGAGGAGAAGCAGCAGCGTGAGGCTCGTCGTGCTGACAGAGTCAAGCCTGCCTACCATCGTATCGAACGTCTGTGTACGGATGTTTTTATCGTTCATCGCCGAACTCTACTGCCACTTTTTTTAGCGGTGCACCGATGATGTCGTGGTAGGGTATGCCGAGACCTTTCTCCAGAATGTCGAGGGCACCGATCAGTCTGCCGTGCACCCTCTGCATAACCATAAGCAACCTCCCACTTTCATCCACCCTCAGTGTCCGGATAAAAGGACGGACATCCGTCTCGTCCTCCCTGTCTTTCCGGCTCAACGGTACCATAAACCTCTCGCTGATTAAAAGCAAGTCGATGGCCGGGCCAAGAACGGACATCGTGCAGCTCCTGACGGCATCCAGTGCAAGCTCATAGTGCACGGCCCGTACTGCACCGCCGACCGGCATGGTCCCGTACGGCAGCCGTATCGACTCCACGAATTCCAGACCCCGGTATCCGACCCTCTTTAAGGCCGCCAGTGTGCGGTCCGGGTCTGTTTCTCCGGAGAGCTTTATGTCCATATACTCCGCACTGCTCTCGATGCCGGCGGGTATGGGCTCGCTGAATGAGACGATAGGTTTGGGATGGAACCCTGTGGTGTATACCAGCGGCAGCCCTGTCCTGTGCAGGGCGTGCATGATGAAGTCGATCAGCTCGAGGTGGCCGAGAAACCGCATCGTGCCGGCCTTGGTGTACCGTACGCGTACGTCGGTAGTCCAGCGGTCCGGCATCACCCTGCTCCGCTGTGCTGCGCTTCCTCTACGGAGTACCCCGGACTGCGGCTCACGCGAGCTCCTGGGCTCGATCCGACTGAAGTCGCACACACCGCAGTCCGTGCACACTGCCTGGAAGCAGTCTTTTGTGACAATCCCGTCGCGTGCTCTCTCATACTCCTGTTTCAGGAAGGATATCGGTATGGAAGTGTCGATGTGGTCCCACGGCAGGGGTTGGTCTGTCCCCAGATTCCCGAGCAGGTCGGACAGGGAAAGCCCCCGGGATGCTATTGCATCGAGCCATACCCGATAGTCGTTACGATGCATTGCATCGTCATCCGCATCGCTGCTTGCCTCGTGCGGTGCCTGGGCGGCGAAAGAACTCGGACTGTCTGACACCTCCCCTGCACTGCCGATCGACGCCTCGTGCCGGGCGACCTCCTCGATGACCGGGCCGATCCTCCTATCGGCCCGTGCCAGGATAGCCTCTATGACGCTGATTTCCGGCTTCTGATATTTTATCGTTATTTTTTTCCCCTTCACCATACTCCTGACGATGGACAGTCTCCGTCTGAACTCTTCCGAAGCGATCATACCAGACCACTGGAACGGTGTGTGGGGCTTGGGGATGAAGGCGGCTATGCTGACGTTGATCTGGGTCCTTCCGCTGTGCTCCCGCACAGCAGCGTAGATGCGGTTTATGAGCCCGGCCATGCCGGTGACATCGGCGTCCGACTCGAAGGGCAGGCCGAGCATGAAGTAGAGCTTGATCGTCTGCCAGCCCATCCGTGCTGCAAGCTGTACGGAAGCGATGATATCCTCTTCGGTGATGCCCTTGTTTATGATGTCTCTCATCCTCTGCGTGCCTGCCTCTATAGCGACCGTGAGCCCGGTCTTCCTCACCTGCCGGATCTGATCGAGCAGCGGTCCTGTTACGGAGTCTATCCTGAGCGAAGGGAGCGAGACCGAGCACCGCTCCCCGGCGAATTGAGACATGAACGACCTCAGGAGCGGGGAGATCATGGTGTAGTCACCTGCGCTCAAAGAAAGCAGGCTTATGTCCGAGAACCCGGACGCGCTGCTGTTTTCTTCTATCTCTTTGAGCACCGTTTCCATGTCCTTCTCCCGGACAGGCCTGTAGATCATGCCGGCCTGACAGAACCTGCATCCCCTGGTACAGCCCCGGGCTATCTCGACTACGAGCCTATCGTGCACCGGCCGGACGAACGGTATGATCGGACGCCGGAGGACCACCTGGTTTATGTCCGGGAGTATCCGTTTCCTGACGCGGGGTACGGAGGTGTCGTCGGGCAGGATGGCCCTGAAGTTCCCGTTCTCGTCGATGATCTGCCGGTACCGGGACGGTACGTACACGCCTTCGATATGTGCGAGCGCATCGAGGCACGAGGCCTTCGGGAGACCGTTCTCCTTGCACCGCGCGATGGCGTCAATGATCTCAATTACGGCGTCCTCTCCATCGCCGATCACGAAGGCATCGAAGAAGTCAGCCATGGGTTCCGGATTGAAGGCACAGCTCCCCCCTCCGATGACGAGCGGGAAGCAAGCCTTCCTTGCCGCAGATCTTGCTGCGAGACCGGATAGCCTCAGGGCGTGGAGTGTGTTGACGTAGTTCAGCTCCGTCTGGAGGGTTATACCGATGATATCGAACCGATCGAGCGGGGTGTCTGTCTCCAGGGTGGAAAGCCTCCCGCCGTGCCTGCGCATGACTGACTCCATGTCTTCGCCGGGGAGGTATGCCCTCTCGGCGAGCGCATAGGAAAGATCGTTGATCCGCTCGTACAGTATCCGGATCCCGAGGTTTGTCATGCCGACCTCGTATAGGTCCGGGTAGACGAGCGCGACCTTCAGTCGTACCGAGTCGTGCTGCTTCACCACGGCGTTGGGCTCCGGCCCTATGTACCGGGTCGGTCTCCTCACCTGTGCCAGGAGCTCTCTCATACCGTACCGCTGTAATACTTCAGCTCGAACCTTCCATCACTGAGTACGACATAACTGTAATCGTTGAACCAGTTGCCCGTATTGATGTACGTTATCTTCCTGCCGCCGAAGGCGAGATCCCTTATCCCGGGTGTATGGAAATGGGCCGTTATAAGCACGTCGAAACCCTGAGCGGATTTTTCGGCGATGTACTCCTCGATCACGGATTCCGGCAGCGTCCTCCGTGCGGTCCACACCGCCCTGCTGCGCTCCGCCAGGCCGGCTCCGATGTTCCTTATGACGCCAGCCGGCAGGATATCCGAGAGGAAACGGATGGGCCAGCTCCTGAGCACCCACCTGAGAAACCTGTACTTCCTGTCCGTATAGTCTATCATGTCTCCGTGTGTGATGAAACACCTGATGCCGTCGAGCTCTATACCAGTACCATCCTCAGTGACCTCGATGCCGCTGCAGATCTTCCCCAACGTATGCTTCACGAAGAAGTCGTGGTTACCGAGATAGTAATGGAGTCTTACGCCCTTGTCCGACAGCTTCTGTACGGCGTTTAACAGCGGTACGTACGCAGGGTCTACGAATCCTCCCGGGCTTACCCAGTAGTCGAAGATGTCTCCGAGCAGGAACAGGGCTTCTGGAACTGCACAGTCGTCCCTGGTGATGTCCTCGAGGAATGAAACGAGTTTTTTCTGGTTCGGATCGCCCCTGCCCTTCAGGTGTGCGTCCGAAAGGAATATGCAATACATGAGAATAGTATACCTCGCCGGACGGGCCGTCTGTCAAATGATTGACCCGGCAGATCAATGAGGACTACCATGCCGCACCCCCTGCAATGCAGGGAGAATCCCGGGCGGCTACTTCCCTGTTCGCTCACGACTTCATGCGCCCGACGGCATCGGGAAGATCTGCATCGTTGACCCTCTCCTGTGTGCCGTCGGACATCCGCTTCAGGGTCACAAAGCCGTCCCTGAGCTCTTCCTCGCCGATGATGATGACCAGATCGGCGCCCAGCCTGTCCGCGCGCCGCAGCATGCTCTTGATGGTCTTTTCGCCGTACCCGATCTCGCACGTCCTGCCGGTATGCCTCAGCACACCGGCAAGCCTCACTGCTTTTACCCTGGACTCTGAGGACAGGGGGACGAAGAACACGGCCGGCCCGCGCTGTACGGGCGTGTCGATCAGCGCTGCCATGCGCTCGATGCCCATTGCGAAGCCGATAGCCGGCGTGTGTGGACCGCCGAGCAACTCCACGAGGTAATCGTACCGGCCTCCGGCCACGATAGCGTTCTGCGCGCGGGTATCACGTGCCGGCGCAAACTCGAAGACCGTCCTCGAATAGTAGTCGAGTCCCCTGACGAGGCGCGTGTCTATCGTGTAAGGGATCTTCAGTGCATCGAGCCCGGACCTGAGTCCGGAAAGATGGCCAGAGCAGTCGTTGCACAGGTGGTCTGTCGTTCTGGGGGCGCTGGCGGTTGCCTCCAGGCAGCCCTCCTTCTTGCAGTCGAGCACGCGCATGGGGTTTGTGTCGGCCCGCTTCCTGCAGTCCTCGCAGAGCCTTTCCCTGACACTACCGAGGTAGGACCTCAATTCTTTCAGGTATGCGGGTCTGCATACAGGGCAGCCTATGGAATTCAGCCGCGCCGTGACGTCCCTCACGGCGAGCGAGGAGATGATCGTGTCCGCCAGGAGGATGGTTTCGACGTCGGCGAACGGGTCGTCTGTCCCGAAAATCTCGACCCCTGCCTGGTGGAACTGTCTGAGCCTGCCCCGCTGCGGCCTCTCGTGCCTGAACATCGGACCTATATAGAACCAACGCTGCAGCGCGTCCTGCTTGTCGATGTTGTGCTCGATGTACGTCCGCGCTACCGGGGCGGTGCCCTCGGGCCTCAGCGACAGCCTCTCGCCGCCCTTGTCTTCGAAGGTGTACATCTCCTTCTCGACGATGTCCGTACTGGTACCGATGCTCCTCTCGAACAGCCCGGCCTGCTCGAGGACAGGGGTCCTGACCTCCCTGAAGTTGAACAGGCCGAAGCATCGTCGTGCCACAGACTCGATGTGCTGGAACTTCGCGATCTCCGGCGAAAGGATATCGTTGAAACCTTGGACCGATCTGAATTCTTTAGTCATGGAGCTTTTTGTGCTTCAGCAGCTTGTAGTTTATGCTGTCCACGAGCGCAAGCCAGCTCGCCTCGATGATGTTCTCGGACACTCCTACCGTGTTCCATGTCGTCGTGCCGTCACCGGACTCAATGAGCACACGTACTGCCGCGTCGGTACCCTCGCCGGAAGAGATGACCCTGACCTTGAAATCGAGGAGCCGGACGTTGGCGAGTTCCGGATAGAACTTCTCCAGCGCTTTCCGCAGGGCGTTGTCCAGCGCATTGACCGGTCCGTTGCCCATGGCGGCGGTGTGCTCGAGCTTCCCGTCCACCTCGAGCATGATGGTCGCTTCCGCAATCGGCGGCTCGTCTTCCTTCCGTTTCTCGTCAATGACCCTGAAACCGACCAGCTTGAAGAAGCTCCTCTGTCTATGGAGAGACTTGTTTATAAGGAGCTCGAATGAAGCATCTGCGCTTTCGTACTCGTAGCCTTTATTCTCGTATTCTTTCACAGTTTTGACAATAGCCGACAATCTATTGCTGAAGTCTTTCCTGTAGCCAGCGATAGGTGCAGCTCTTTTGAGATCGATGCCGAGTTCATCTGACTTCATCTGAATGTTTGCCTTCCCCGAGAGATCGGACACGAGAACCCGTCTCCGGTTGCCCACGAGTGCTGGCGCCACGTGCTCGTACGTCCTCGGGTTCCTCACGATCGCGCTGACATGGACGCCCGCCTTGTGTGCGAAGGCGCTCTCGCCCACGTAGGGGAGATATTGGTTGGGCGGAAGATTTGCAAGCTCGTCCACGAGCCTCGAGACTTCCTTGAGCTGCCTGAGGCGTCTACCCAGTACCTTATATCCCATCTTCAGCTCGAGAGACGGTACGATGGAGCACAGGTTTGCATTGCCGCACCGTTCGCCATAGCCGTTGATCGTGCCCTGGATGTGCACGGCACCGAGTTGTACGGCGAGGAGCGTACTCGCGACCGCGGTTTCCGTGTCGTTGTGGAGATGGATACCCAGCTTCCCGACGTTAATGCTCCTTTTGACGTCCTCGATGATCGCCTCGATCTCCCATGGCAGTGTGCCGCCGTTCGTATCGCACAGCACGATCCGGTCAGCGCCGGCCTTGTCCGCAAACAGCAGTGTCTTGAGAGCATACTCTTTGTTGTGCTTGTACCCGTCGAAGAAATGCTCGGCATCGTAGATGACGCCAGCCATGTGCTTTTTCAAAAACGCTACGGAATCGGCTATCAGGGCCAGGTTCTCTTCCATGGATATGCGAAGAGCATCCTTCACATGCAGGTCCCAGCTCTTGCCGAATATCGTAGCGTATGCTACGCCCGATTCCACGATGGCCCTCAGATTGGGATCGTTGGTCGCCGTCATACCCCTTCTTCTCGTGCTGCCGAACGCCGTGAGTCGGGTGTTCTTGAGTATTGCCTTCGTGGCCTTTTTGAAGAAATCGATGTCCCGGGGATTCGAGCCGGGCCACCCGCCCTCCACATACGTCATCCCGATGTCGTCAAGGGCCTTCAGTATGATGAGCTTATCCTCGACAGAGAAGTTCACCCTCTCTGACTGGGAGCCGTCCCGCAGAACCGTGTCATATACTTCTATCTTCTTTGAAACCATGATGGCCCGGATGGGGTCACCTCGCCTTGTCCAGTCCGAATGCCTCGTGCAGGACCCGTACCGCGAGCTCCGTGTACTTGGCCTCGATCACGCAGGATATCTTTATCTCGGACGTGCTTATCATCTGGATGTTTATGTTCTCCTTGGCGAGGGCGGAGAACATCTTCTGAGCAATGCCGGCGTGGCTTTTCATGCCGGCACCGATGATGGAGATCTTGGCGATGCCCTGGTCCGAGATGACATCCTGCGCGTTGATCTCTTTCGCGATGTCCTTGATGATCTCCATCGCACGCTTGAAGTCGCTCTTGGCAACGGTGAACGTGAGGTCGGTATTGCCCTCGGTACTGATATTCTGGACGATCATGTCCACGTTGATGTTGGCTTCCGTGAGCGGCTTGAAGAGCTTCGCCGCTATGCCCGGTCTATCCGGTATCTTCACCAGGGTGATCTTTGCCTCGTTCTTGTCATACGCTATGCCGGAAACAACTGCTTCTTCCATTTTCTTATCCTCCGTTACCAGTGTTCCTCCACTCTCCGTGAAGGTAGATTTTACCATGACAGGGACCCTGTACTTCATGGCGAACTCCACGGACCTTGTCTGCAGGACTTTTGCCCCGAGGCTTGCCATCTCGAGCATCTCCTCGTAGGAGATGCGATCGAGCCTCCGTGCCTCGGGCACGATATTCGGGTCCGTCGTGTATATTCCGTCGACGTCCGTGTATATCTCGCAGACGTCCGCCTTGAGTGCCGCCGCGAGCGCTACCGCGGTAGTGTCGGACCCACCCCTGCCGAGCGTCGTGATGCTGCCCTTCTCGTCGACGCCCTGGAACCCGGCCACGACAACGATGTTGCCGTCCTTCAGCGCGCCCCGTATCTTCTTGTCCTCTATTCTGAGGATGCGGCTCTTGGAGTATGCGGAGTCCGTTATGATGGGTATCTGAAAGCCGAGGAACGACACCGCCTTGTACCCCATCGCATTCAGGGCTATGGACAGCAGGCCGATCGTCACCTGCTCCCCGGTCGAGACGACGACGTCATACTCCCGCAGGCCCGGGATCTCTGCCGTCTTATTGGTGTAGTCGACGAGCTTGTTTGTCTCGCCTGCCATCGCGGAAACGACGACGATGAGGTCGTCGCCCTTGTCCTTTGCCTTTGCCACTTTTCTCGCCACGTTCTTGATCTTATCGATGTCTCCCACCGATGTACCACCGAACTTCTTAACGACTAAAGCCATAGTTCTTACCTCTCGAGAATTTTACTTTCCGCTATCCTGCGCAGGATCTCCTTTTTGCCCCTTGCCTCAATGACCCTGCCATTTTTTTTCATAGAGAAGACTAAAACAAGGTCAAGGTAATTTGCAAGAGATTTGAACCTATCCGGCCATTCTATCAGCAGGAAGCCGCTGCCGGGGTCTGCATCGAACAATCCGGTGCGGGCAAGCTCCTCGTCCGTGGCTATCCTGTACAAATCTGCATGGACGATGGGGGTGGGGCCGCTGTACTCGTTGATTATGGTGAACGTAGGGCTGGTGACGGTGTCCCTGCTGATGCCGTACGTAGATGCAAAGCCCTTCACGAAGGTGGTCTTGCCTGCGCCGAGCTCCCCGCACAGGCCTATCCTCGTGCCTTTCGGCAGTACCTTCGCCAACCGCCGCGCCACGCGGTCCATCTCTGCCGGGGTTCTGATAAACGATGCGAGGCACGTATTCATCGCCTCAGGATTAACAGCGATACCCCTGCGTGTCAACGGGCCCTTTGAAGGGTGTGCCGCCGCAAGCCTTGCCATCGATATCAGTTTGTTGAAAGGGAGGCCCGAGAACGGAACATGTCCCGTTTCCGCCAGGGCGGGCGCCTACCCCTATGCAAACAGAGTTGTACGCGTGCGTTTCAACTGTTCAGGCCCTTGACACGGCCCGGGATATGGCATACACAGGACAGCAACGAACTATGGAAACCATGCAATGCTCAGTATCGAGCTTAAAAAATACCAGCATCTGTGGATCGACCTCAGCTTCATCGTCATCCTCGCAGGCATCGTATACCTGCTCATACAAGTCTACATAAACCTCATCGTCCCGTTCAAGCCCCTGTCCCATATATCGCTGTCCCCGATCGCCTTGATCAAGTACTCCGCTTACTCCACGATTCGCATGTGCGCCGCGTACGGCCTCTCGCTCGTGTTCGCTATCGGCTACGGCTACAGCGCCGCCCGGACGCGGTTCGGAGATGTCGTGATGGTGCCGCTGCTCGACGTGCTCCAATCCATCCCGGTCCTGAGCCTTATGCCCGCGATAGTCCTCTTCTTTATTTCCTTGTTCCCCCGAAGCAACTGTGGACTCGAGATTGCGGCCATCGTCATGATCTTCACGGCCATGGCCTGGAACATGGCCTTCAGCGTGTACCAGTCGCTGAAGGCGGTCCCCAACGACCTCGACTATGTGTCGCGTATTTACCAGTTCTCCAGGGGCAGGAAGTTCGTCTCACTCGAGCTGCCCTATTCTTCTATAGCCCTCATATGGAACAGTATGATGTCGTTTGCCGGGGGATGGTTCTTCCTGTCGGTGAATGAGGCCTTCGTGCTCGGCAAACATTCGTACATGCTCCAGGGTATTGGCGCTTACATGAGCGTGGCGCAGGGAAAAGGCGACGGCCGCGCCATGGTGTATTCTCTGATTGCCATGGGCATCATCATTGCGCTCATCGACCGTTTGCTCTGGAAGCCGCTCATCGTGTGGTCCGGCAAGTTCAAGATCGAGGACACCACTGCCGGCCATGAGCCCGAGTCGCTGGTGTTGGACTACCTCAGGAGGCTTACGGTGCTCAGGGCGCTGAGGCGCTTCTCCTCGAAGGTCCGCGAGAGGGCCTCCCTTCACCGGGCGTACACCGGGGTAAGGGACAGGGTCATCGGTGTCGTGGCACCTGTTCTGAGACCGGCCGGCATACTGGCCCTCGTCGGCGTGACCGCAGCCGTACTGTTCGGCATTTACCGATCCGCGTATATACTGTTTAATCTCTCCGGTAAGGATCTCGTATACATAGCGACTTCCGCGCTCCTGACCTTCGCGAGGGTCGTGGCGACGATCCTCATCGGCGTCCTATGGGCCGTGCCGGTCGGCGTGTATATCGGCATGAGGAAGCGGCTCGCGACGAAACTCCAACCTCTGATCCAGTTCTTCGCCTCCTACCCGGCGCCGATGCTCTACCCCCTGGCCCTGCTGTTTCTGGGGGCAGCCCACGTCGGACTCGGCATAGGATCCATTCTGCTGATGCTGCTCGGGACACAGTGGTACATCCTGTACAACACCGTGTCCGGAGCCATGAGTCTGTCCGACGACCTCATCGGCGTTACCAGGATCTTCAGCATAAAAGGCTTTACACTGTGGAAAAAGGTCATTATACCTGCCATAGCGCCGCAGTTGATTACCGGCATCATCACGGCGGCAGGAGGGGCGTGGAACGCATCCATCGTTGCGGAGTATGTATTGTACAGGAACAAGATCATTCACACGCGCGGCATAGGGACACTGCTCAACACGGCTATTGAGCACAACAACTTCCACCTTCTCTTCGGAGGGACGTTTGCGATGATACTCATCGTGGTACTGATAAACATGACAGTATGGAAGAGGCTGTACAGAAAAGTAAGCCAGCTATCGCAACTGGAGAGCTGAGCATGACGGGGCAGAACCAGGGCACAGATATCATAGCGGCGCTCGACCATGTGACCAGGACGATCGAGGGCACGAGGCGGACCACGGTCACGATCGTGGACGACATCAGCATGCAGTTGAAGAGGGACCGGATCACCGCGCTGCTCGGCCCGTCCGGTTCAGGCAAGTCCACGCTTATCAAGATCATATCCGGCCTTCAGAAGCCGACCTCTGGGGAAGTCATATTCAACGGCGTGCCGCTCGCGGCCCCGACCTCGAAGATCTCGATTGCGTTCCAGAACTTCGCGCTGTTCCCCTGGCTCACCGTATTCGAGAACGTGGCGATAGTCCTTGAGGCCAAGGGTACGGACAGGCAGGAGATAAAGGAGAAGGCGCTGAAGATACTCGATACCATAGGGCTGGACGGCTTCGAGGACGCCTACCCCAAAGAGCTGTCCGGGGGCATGAAGCAGCGGGTCGGGTTCGCCCGATCGCTGATCGTGGAGCCGGAGCTGCTTTGTATGGACGAGCCGTTCAGCGCGTTGGACATCCTCACCGCAGAGAACCTCAGGAGGGAGTTCATCGACCTGTGGATGGACAGGAAGCTGCCCACCAAGGCTATCCTTCTCGTCACCCACAACATAGAGGAGGCAGTCTTCTTCGCGGACGAATGCATCATCCTGTCGAAGAACCCCGGCCGGATTCGGGCGAACATCTCGATAGGCCTGCCGCACAAGCGGAACACGGAATCCGACGAGTTCAAGATGTTCCTCGATATGATCTACCAAATCCTCACCAACCCGGAGGCCGAGGCCGAGTCGATTCAGAGCAAGTTCTTTGTCACGAGGGAGAAGTACCAGATGTTGCCGAATGCAAAGCCCGGCGCTATCGCGGGTCTGCTTGAGCTCGTGTTCGAGAGGGGCGGGGAGGAAGATATCTACAAGCTGAGCGACGAGCTCCAGATGGAGGTCGACGATATCCTGCCCATCGTCGATGCGTGCGTGCTCCTGCAGTTCGTCCGGGTCACCGAGGGCGACATCACCCTCACCGAGCAGGGCAAGGAGTTCGTTACGGCGGACATCCTCGAGAGGAAGGTCAGCTTCAGCAGGCAGGCGATGGAGAACGTTGACCTGGTCAAGCAGACGATACGGTTTCTCAGGGCAAAGAAAAACCTCAGGCTCCATGAAGATTTTATCGAGGAATACCTCTCAAAGTTCTTCACCCCGGAGGAAGCGAAGCGGCAGCTCGAGATAGCGATCACCTGGGGGAGGTTCGGGGAGCTGTTCTCGTATGATGCTTCCACCGGGGAGCTCTCGATCGAGGAGCCAGCCGCGAACAACGCTCACCCGTAGTCCCCGGCTGTTCGCATTCAAAAAATCAACTATTGCTTGACATCAAAAATACTGGTATGATAAAAATTGATTATTATATCAACAAAGGAGGTGAGCAAAATGCCAGAATTCCCGAAAACGGTACAGGAGCTTTTTGAGAAGACCATCCCTTCCAATATTTCCAAGGATGAGGCAAAGGCAAAGAGCTTGAACGCGGTGTATCAGTTCGATATCACGGGAGATGAGGCAGCATCGTGGGTCGTCAGTCTGACAGCCGCTAAGGTTGGCGTGTCAAAGGGCCCATCGCCTGATGCAAAGTGCACGATAACGGTGGCAGGTAAGGATATACTCGACATCGTATCAGGCAAGCTGAACGCACAGATGGCTTTCATGTCCGGCAAGCTGAAGATAAAGGGCGACATGGGGCTTGCACTGAAGCTTCAGAACGTCTTAAAAGCAAGCTAATATCCCTGCGATGGCGCCACGGCGCCATCGCAATTTTTTCTTCTCCGATTTGAAATTCCCTCCTTTTTGGAGGTATATACTGTGCCATGGGCACACTATCCCCCAAGGCCATAGAGGAGCGCTTCTCCAGCTTCGTCGGCCGCTTCGACCTGTTCAGGAACAGGGACCGCATCGGCATCGGCGTTTCCGGCGGGCCGGATTCCGTGTGCCTTGCCCTGCTCATGAAGCGCTACCAGAGACCGATGTCCCTTGACCCCGTCGTCATCCATGTAAACCATCACCTGCGCGGTAGAGAGTCAGACAGGGACGAGCGGTTTGTCCGGGGGTTTGCCCGGGACGTCCTTGGCTTCAGATTCGCCGGGTATGATGTCCGATTCACCCGCAGCGAGCTCAGGGGCAGTTCGCCTGAGGCGGTCGCGCGCGACAAGCGCTACGCGGCTTTCGAGCGGGCAAGGCGCACGCTCGGTCTCAGGTGCATCGCACTCGCGCACACGATGAACGATAACGCGGAGACGGTCCTGATCAACATGCTCAGGGGCACGGGTATCACCGGCGTATGCGGAATCCCGCCGGTACGGGACTCCATCGTGCGACCGATGCTCGGGCTCTCCCGGGACGATGTCGTGGCATACCTCACCTCGAAGAAGACCACCGCAATGCACGACAGTACGAACGACTCCGAAGATTTTCTGCGCAACCGGGTACGACGCCGGATAGTCCCTGCACTGACAGCGCTGAATCCCGGCTTTCTGGACCACGTCCTCTCGCTGTCCGACGACCTCAGGGGGATAGACGGCTTCCTGAACAGGGAGTCCCTGAAGGCGTACACCGCCGTCGTCGCGGACAGCTCCCGGGGTAAACTTTCCCTTGATATTGAGAAGTTGCTCGGGTATGATAGGCCCGTTATAACGAGGGTACTGCAGATGGCAATACGGACTATGCTCGCTATGCAGTACAACCCGCGCAGGGAGTACATAGACCAGACCGTTGATATGCTTATGGACAGGAACGATAATTCGAGGACACTCGAGATGTTCCCGGACAAGTTGAGGATCTACAAGAGCAGACACTCCCTTATTCTCGATAAGCGTAGATGAAACCGCGGATTGCTATTGATTATTTCTGACAATTTGCTTACTTTTAGTAGGTGGTATGAGGTAACCCGATGAACGGACAAAATGACAAAAAGCCAGTGAATCAGAACAGTAAGATGCCGGGACTAATAAAAAATATAGGCTTGTGGATCGTGATATTCGCCATCACGGTGTTCCTGATAAAGTTTATAAACCAGCCTACCCAGCAGACGAAGACCCTCACGTTCAGCGAATTCATGCAGGACGTGAAGACGAACCAGGTGAAGTCTGTCGTTATAAAGGGGCATGACATAACCGGCAAGACGGTCGGGAACAAGGTGTTCAAGACATACACGCCGGACGATCCGTCTCTCGTGAAGCAGATGCTCGATAAGGGCATCAACATAACCGCGAAGTCCCAAGAGCAGGACTCCATATGGAAGAGCATCCTTATCACGTGGCTCCCGCTGCTGATCATATTCGTGTTATGGTGGGTGTTCTTCACGCGGCAGATGCAGGCTGGTACCGGCAAGGCCATGTCGTTCGGCCGGAGCAAGGCGCGGCTGCTCAATGAAGGTATACAAAATGTGACCTTCAAGGACGTGGCCGGTATCGAGGAGGTCAAGGCCGAGCTGATGGAGATCATCGAGTTCCTCAAGAACCCGCAAAAGTTCACCAGGCTTGGCGGCAGGGTGCCGAGGGGGGTCCTGCTCATCGGTGCGCCGGGAACAGGCAAGACACTCCTGGCCAAGGCAATCGCCGGCGAGGCGAAAGTGCCCTTCTTCAGCATCAGCGGCTCGGACTTTGTGGAGATGTTCGTGGGTGTCGGGGCGGCCCGGGTGAGGGACCTGTTTCTCCAGGCAAAGAAGAACGCACCGTGCATCATATTCATGGACGAGATAGATGCGGTCGGCAGGTATCGGGGTGCCGGACTCGGGGGCGGCCACGACGAAAGGGAGCAGACCCTGAACCAGCTCCTCGTGGAGATGGACGGGTTCATAGCCAACGAAGACGTCATCATGATAGCTGCGACCAACAGGCCGGACATCCTTGACCCGGCGCTGCTCAGACCGGGAAGGTTTGACCGGAGGGTCGTGGTCCACGTGCCGGACCTCAAGGGCAGGGAGGAGGTCCTCAAGGTGCACACCAAAAAGATCCCGCTCGATGCGGACGTCGATCTCAGTGTCATCGCAAGGGGCATCCCGGGGGCGACCGGGGCAGACCTCGCCAACGTGGCCAACGAGGCCGCACTCCTCGCTGCAAAGAAGTCCAAGGAGAAGGTCTCGATGATAGAATTCGAAGAAGCGAAAGACAAGATCCTCATGGGCGTAGAGCGGAAGAGCATGATCATCGGCGATCGTGAGAAGAAGCTCATTGCCTACCACGAAGCCGGGCACGCGCTTGTCGCGAAGTCACTCCCGAATGCGGACCCGATACACAAGGTCACGATCGTTCCGAGGGGACTCGCGCTCGGTCTCACGCTCCAGCTCCCCACCGAGGACAAGTATACGATTTCCAAGGAGAACCTCCTCGCGACCATAACCGTCCTCATGGGCGGCCGGGCAGCGGAGCAGATCGCGCTCGGCGACTCTTCGACCGGCGCGAGCAACGACCTCGAGAAAGCTACGGATCTCGCGAGGAAAATGATATGCGAGTGGGGCATGAGCGAGAAGCTCGGGCCCATCACGTTCGGCAAGAAGGAAGAGCTCGTCTTCCTTGGCAAGGAAGTCGGCAGACAGAATGAGTATAGCCAGTCCACCGCGATCGAGATAGACAACGAGATTCACAGCATCATCATGGCCTGCTACAACAACGCCGCGGACCTGCTCAAGAAGAAGCTCGACATACTGAACCGGTTTGCAACCAGGCTCCTCGAGAAGGAGATCCTCGATGCAAACGAGATAGAAGCGCTCGTCAACCCGTCGTAGGATGTCCCGGCGATGTCTCCGAAACCAGAGAACCTGCGGACAGAACGATTGCTGAGATGAAGCGGGTGTACCTCCTCAATCCATTGTCCGTCGGGGAGATCGCCTCGTGCTTCAGATCGCTGTCCGTGCACCCGGAGGGCGTAAGGATTATGGGCAAGAAGGCCGTGTTCTATACATTCCGGGTGAGATCCTTGTCGTCACCCGCGGCGAATATCCTCAAGCAGGAGGCGCTTGCCGCCGGTGCAGAACTCGCAACCGCATGGCGCGTCATAAAGGACCCGGACGCGGAAACGGACGCCGTACTGACCGGGACGTACCGACAGATCGAGATCATCGTACGGAAGATACGGAAGCAGCAGTTCGGACTGCCCGGTATAGCCGGAGAGATCGAATCTGCCCTGCCCGGCCTCTTGGCGCCCCGTCCGTATCTCACGTACCGGCGTTCGAGGCTCGATCTCCGCTCAGGCCCGAAGATCATGGGGATTGTCAATGTTACCCCGGATTCATTCTCGGACGGCGGCAGATTTTTCTCTACCGATGCAGCCGTGGAGCACGGCATAGAGCTCTGCGAGCAGGGCGCCGACCTCCTCGATATCGGGGGAGAATCAACGAGGCCGGGGAGCAGGCCGGTCGATGCAACGGAAGAGAAGGGACGTGTGGTTACGGTTATCCGGAAGCTACGGCAGAGAACGGAGGTCCCCATCTCGATAGACACCAGGAAGTCGGAGGTGGCGAGGGCCGCACTCGATAGCGGTGCGGACATCGTGAACGACGTCAGTGCGCTCGCGCACGACAGCCGCATGCCGGGTGTCATAACGAAGTACGGTGCCGGCATCGTGATGATGCACATGAAGGGGGTCCCGAGGACGATGCAGAAGGCACCGGCGTACGTCGACGTCATCGCTGAGGTTCTCTCCTTTCTCGAGCAGCGCGCTGGCTACGCGCTCGAGCGTGGTATCGACAGGGACCACATCGCCGTGGACCCGGGCATCGGCTTCGGCAAGACGCACGAGCACAATTTGTCGATCCTGAAGCACCTGAAGGCATTCAGAGCGCTCGGCTTCCCCCTGCTGATCGGTGCATCGAGAAAGTCCTTCATAGGAAAATATACCGGCACGGGGGTGAGCGAGCGGTCGTATGGCTCAGTCGCGACGGCCGTATGGGCAGCGATAAACGGAGCAGACATCGTACGGGTGCACGACGTCGGGGAGACGAGGCAGGCCCTGCTGATGGTCAGGCATATCATGGACGCGTGATGCTGCACATCGCGGGCTACCGTATCATCAAGAGTGCTGCCGACATCCTGATTGTCAGCTACCTCACCTACAGATTCCTGCTCATGCTCAAGGGCACAAGGGCAGTCCAGGTCCTCGAAGGCATCTTCGTGATCTTTGCGGCATATATCCTGTCCAACGTGTTCAATCTGACGGCGCTCCACTGGATACTGAACAACTTCATCAGCTCGATCGTGCTCATTATCATCATCGTTTTCCAGCAGGATATCAAACGAGCCCTGGCGTACATGGGCAAGGGGTACTTCGGCAGGACTGCCCCGCACGCGAGCGAGCTACGGGGGAGCATCGAAGAGGTCACCGGTGCGGTGGAGAGCCTGACGGAGACGAAGACTGGAGCGCTGATAGTTTACGAGAGAAACATCGGCATCGGTGAGGTAATCGATACGGGCAGGAGACTCGACGCCATCGTGACCAAGGAACTGCTCCTGACGATTTTCAACACGCGCGCCCCCCTGCACGACGGCGCGGTTGTGATCAAGGGCAGAAGGATCGTGGCTGCCGGCTGCATGCTGCCGCTCTCGCAGGACGTACAGTACCACCCGACCTACGGGACCAGGCACAAGGCCGCATTCGGTCTGTCTGCCGAGACCGATGCCGTGATCATCATCGTGTCCGAGGAGACGGGCACGGTGTCGATCGTCGCGGACAAGTCGCTAACGGCGTACGATCCGCCGGCAACGATCAGGCCGGCGCTCTTCAAGTTTCTGGGGGTTGTCCCATGAACAGGTTGCTGCGGCTTATTACGGAAAACTTCGTCTATAAGATTCTCGCTGTCCTGATCGCGGTGTTCCTCTGGTTCTTCGCGCAGGGAGAGAAGACATCTAATGTGACGCTCAAGGTGCCCGTGATTATCGACTCCGTGCCGGAGGGCGAGGTGATCGTCAACGATGTTCCCCGCTCCATAGAGATCACGCTCTCCGGCCCTTCGTCCGCGCTCTTCGATTATGCGCGCAGCAAGCCCGTGTACAGGATAAACCTCCTCAAGACCGGGGTAGGCAACTACATCTTCAACGTGTCACCCTCGGAGTTCGACCTCCCGGACAGACTGAAGATCGAGACTGTGTACCCTGACAACATAACCGTAGACCTCGACAGGGTCGTCAGCAGGCAGGTTGATGTCGGCGTTTCCATTGTCGGCAACCCGCCGCCAGGCACCGCCTTCAAGGGTATCGTGACCGAGCCGGACAAGGTCGTTATCACCGGGCCATCTACCGTGATCAGCAACATCAACGTCGTCATGACCATTCCGGTCGATATCGGCAAGTTCCGGAACAAAATCGCGTTGATGGTGCCCCTATCGTTGGCCGGCTACAGGATGGTTACGGCACAGCCGCAGGCGATCGTGGTCATCTTCAAGATGAGGCAGCGATGAAAAGACTATTCGGGACAGACGGCGTACGAGGTACCGCAAACAGGGAGCCCATGACCGTGGAAACGGTCCTGAAACTTGGCAAGGCAGCGAGCGCGCTCCTGTCGAACGGTAAGCCGCACCACCGGTTCATCATCGGGAAGGACACCAGACTGTCCGGCTATATGTTCGAGATGGCACTCACGGCAGGCATCACCTCGATGGGAGGGGACGTGATTCTGACCGGGCCTTTCCCCACGCCGGGCATCGCATACCTGACGACGGAGGTTAAGGCCGACGTCGGAATCGTGATTTCGGCCTCCCACAATCCCTATGCGGACAATGGTATAAAGTTTTTCGGACAGGACGGATACAAGCTCAATGACACGATCGAGTCCGAGATAGAGCGGCTCGTCCTCTCGGACGATGCTATCGTGCCGTCCCGTCCCGGCATGGTAACGGCCGGCGGCATCGGCAAGGCGTACCGCCTTTCGGACGCGGTGGGCAGGTACATCGTGTTCCTGAAGCATTCGTTCCCCAAGGAGCTTTCCCTTGCCGGTATACGCATGGTCGTGGACTGCGCGAACGGGGCGACCTACAGGGTCGCTCCCGCGGTGTTTCAGGAGCTCGGAGCGGGTATCGCCGTGGTCTGTGCGCAGCCCAACGGAAAGAACATAAACCGCGACTGCGGCTCCCTGCACCCGGAACTTATGGCATCGACCGTGAAGAAATACCGGGCAGACATCGGGGTCGCGTTCGACGGGGACGGCGACAGGACTATCCTGTGCGATGAGAAAGGGAACATCGTGGACGGCGATGCTATCCTCGCCATGAGTGCGATCCACCTGAAGAACGCGGGGAGGTTGAGGGGTAATGGCGTAGTGTCGACCGTGATGGGCAACATAGGGCTCGAACTCGCCCTGAAGAAGGAAGATATACGGATGATCAGGTCCGAGGTCGGGGACAGGTATGTCCTCGAGAGTATGCTGAAGGAGGGCATCGTGCTCGGCGGGGAGCAGTCCGGTCATATCATATTCATCGAACACAATACCACCGGCGACGGCATCATTACGGCGCTCCAGGTGCTCGCCATCATGGTGATAACGGGCAGGAAGCTGTCCGAGCTCGCAGGTATCATGAGCCGCTGTCCCCAGGTGATGATTAACGTCAGGGTCGCGAGCAAGCCGCCGCTGGAGAACATGCCGGATGCCCAGCGGCAGATACAGGACATAGCGGGCAGGCTGAGGGACAGCGGGAGGGTCCTCGTGAGGTATTCCGGCACCGAGCCGCTCCTCAGGATCATGGTCGAGGGACCAGATCATGCCCAGATCCAGGGCTACGCACAGGAGATAGCGGATACCTTCAGAAGACTCATCGGCGACGAGAGCTCTGGTGGATGACCTTTAATGTCCTCTTCGGGGATGGTTGAAATCCCTCGCCTTTAGGCGAAGAGAAGAATGTGCTAATGTGGTTGCATGCGACAATATCGTACAGGGACGCACACGAAATACGATATCAAGGTACATCT
>JAJYLN010000026.1 GCA_021787665.1 bacterium | reverse complement strand
TAACGTCGACAGGGATGAACTCGTTGTACAGAACGCGGAGGACGCCGACATGGGCAAGCCCCCGTATTGCTCCGCCGCTCAGACATACCCCTATCTTCAAGGGACTCCGCGGCTTGCGGTTGTATTCCTGTATCAGCTTTCCCAGGGGTCGTTTATCTACCATGAGGGGTCCACATGGACAGCACGTGCATTGTTCAAGCAGCGAAGCTCTGAACCTGAGATTGTACGTGCCGGTACCTTCTTATGTTCTCCGCAGTTCATTGTATGAGGCAGCATAATCATATCCCGCGACAGATGTCAATCAAAACTTTTATATGGCTACAACGTATGGTGTTTGAAGAGAATGAATCTCTATATAGTGTATAGAGCCCGATATGAAGGATGGACCATCGGACCGTTGAAGTATGCAGTGAAGGGTGAAGCCTCAGGGTCGGTTCCCGTTCGGCGTCATCTCCTTTGACATGGGCATGTGGAAGCTGAAGTCCTGCTCCCTGTACCCCAAGTTCGGCCCGGGATATCCCATGTACTGCGGCCCAAGGTTGCTCAGGATTCCGACATAGAACGGTGCCCTGATGTATTTGTAGAGCAGGTCGATGATCCCCAGTCGTCCTTCGATCCCTGCCAGCAGATCGGTACGCTGTGCCATGCTCAGATCGTAGAATTTTTTTCCATGGCCGTACGTGGTCTGCACAGCGCTTTCGATGAGTACCAGGATGGCCGGGAGGTACTGGACGGCCGGGTAGAACTTGTCGTAAATGACGTTCAGCGTACCCACATCGTTGGCACCCGGGGCGCCTCCGGGATCGGTGGCCGTACCGGGAAGGATTGTATCGCAGATGGCGTATACGGTCTTCTCGTCTTCAGTCTGGGGCTGCATGAACCAGGAGCCCTGGCCCGGCGGCAGCTTCAAGGTGCCGCAGCTTATCTGGTCTATCAAGCCGAACAGGGATGCCATGACGGAAGCCCTGAAGACCCACTTGAAAAAGTCCCTTCTGCTCAATTCCCTATCGACGATAGTATCTAAGGCAGCTTTCTTCGCCTGCTTCATAGGCTTTACCCTGTACAGATAACCATGTCATCACCTGGCCATCCCCCTCCGCTTTTTTCTTACCCGGTATCGATAGCCCTGTCAACAACCTCGGGCGCTTGGGGGCGGGCATGCTGCAAAGGTATTAACGGGCATGCCGTGCGTATCTGCTTGACATGTCGGAAATGTATTGGTAGCTCATAACAGTATGAACAGTACGATAGATCACAGGCACGTAGCTCAGGGGGAGAGCGCTGCTTTCACACAGCAGAGGTCGGCGGTTCGAAACCGCCCGTGCCTACCATGGTATACTATCCAGGCGCACACACAGATCGGAGGCTACCTAGGCACGTAGCTCAGGGGGAGAGCGCTACCTTGACACGGTAGAGGTCGGCGGTTCGATACCGCCCGTGCCTACCATTCAACAAGCCATCCCAAGCGTTTATGATACATATTAGCTTTGAGAACAAACAGTATTCTTTTTCAGAGGGTACGACCGTAAAGGGTTTTCTTGAGAGCATCAACAGGTCCTCGCAATCGGTTGTCTTTGCAAAACTCAACGACAGGGCCGTGGACCTTTCACACGAGATCCGGGAGGATGGCGCCGTTCTTGTGGTGTTCGCTATCAATGCCCCGGAGTCGCTTGCCGTGCTGCGGCATTCCACCTCCCACCTCATGGCGCAGGCCGTCAAGGAGCTCTTCCCGGACGCGAGGCTCGCTATTGGTCCGGCGATCGAGGATGGCTTCTACTACGACTTCTCGGTGCCGGAGCCGTTTACCCCGGAGTCGCTCGGGAGGATCGAGCAGCGTATGCGGGAGTTGTCGAAGAAGGATATTCCCATCCGGCGGGAGGAACTCTCCAGAGCGCAGGCACAGGAGCTTTTCGGGCAGCGCCACGAGGACTACAAGGTCGAACTCCTGAAGGACATCGACGGGACGATTTCGGTGTACCGGCAGGGCGATTTTGTCGATCTGTGCTCCGGCCCTCACGTGCCCTCGACCGGGTACATCAGGACGTTCAAGCTGCTCTCAACCGCGGGCGCGTACTGGCGGGGCGACGAGCACAACGAGATGCTCAGGAGGATATACGGCACGGCCTTCCCGGACAAGGAATCCCTCAAGGTGCACCTCCAGAGGATCGAGGAGGCGAAGAAGCGGGACCACCGCAAGATTGGCAGGGAACTCGGCTTGTTCTCGATAGAGGACGAGATAGGAGCCGGGCTCGTGCTGTGGCACCCCAGGGGCGCCGTGCTCAGAAGCGTCATAGAGGGCTACTGGAAGGATCTGCACGCCGCCTCCGGCTATCAGTTCGTGTATACGCCCCACATAGCGAAGCTCTCGCTCTGGGAAACGAGCGGGCACCTTGGGTTCTACCGGGAGAACATGTTCCCCTCCATGGAGCTCGAGCACGTAGACTATCAGTTGAAGCCGATGAACTGCCCGTTCCATATCGCAATATACAAGGCGGGGACGAAGAGCTATCGGGACCTGCCCCTGCGGTATGCGGAGCTCGGGACCGTGTACCGGTTCGAGCGCTCAGGCGTCATGCATGGGCTCATGCGGGTACGGGGCTTTACCCAGGACGACGCGCACGTGTTCGTGACGTCGGAACAGCTGGAGGGCGAGATCGTAGACATTCTCGGCCTCGCGCTGCGCTACCTGAGGACCTTCGGGTTCGAGCAGTTCAACGTCTACCTTTCCACGCGGCCTGAGAAGTATGTGGGTAGTCTCGAGAACTGGGCGAAGGCCGAGTCCTCCCTGAAGGGCGCGCTGGTAAAGCAGGGGCTGTCGTACTCGATCGATCCGGGCGAGGGCGTGTTTTACGGGCCCAAGATAGATATCAAGATAAAGGACGTACTCGGCAGGGAATGGCAGTGTACGACTATCCAGATAGACTTCAACGAGCCGGAGCGCTTCGATGTCAGCTATATCGGGGAGGACAACCAGAAGCACAGGGCCATCATGGTGCACAGGGCCATCATGGGATCGCTCGAGAGGTTCGTGGGTGTCCTGATCGAGCACTACGGCGGGGCCCTGCCGTTCTGGTGTTCGCCGGTGCAGGCGAAGATCATCACGATCAATACAAGAAATGTTGCCTATGCGAAAGAAATCATGCTAAAGCTCAAGAATTCTGGTATACGGGCAGAGGAAGACTTCAGGGAGGAGACGCTCTCCTACAAGATCCGGGAAGCGACCATGCTGAAAGTACCGTACCTGATGATCGTGGGCGACAGAGAGCAGGAGTCAGGGACGGTCAACGTAAGGCGACCGAAAGAGGCGGCGCAGAAATCGTATGGGATTGAAGAACTGCTGAATATGTTATATACATTCAATACAGAGAGGACAAGTACATAGAAAAGGAACTGAGGTACAATAGAAAGATAACGGCAAGAGAGATACTGCTCATCGATGCGGGCGGCTCCCAGCTCGGCACCATGCCTCTTGGCCAGGCGCTGACGATAGCGGAGCAGGTGGGGCTCGATGTCGTAGAGGTTTCGCCGAATTCGTTCCCGCCGGTGTGCAAGCTGATGGACTTCGGCAGGTACAAGTATCAGCTCAAGAAGAAGAACAAGGACTCGAGGAAGTCACAGGTCATTATCAAGACGAAAGAGGTCAAGATGAGGCCGGTGACTGACGAGCACGACGTCAAGGTAAAGATGGAAAAGATCAGGACCTTTTTGCAGGAAGGGAATAAAGTGAAGATAGGGATTTTTTTAAAGGGCAGGGAGATGATGTACAAGGAGAGGGCCTTCGCTATGCTCGACAGGCTGATAAAGATGCTCGAGGACAGCGCCGTCGTTCTGGAGACGCCGAAGCACTTGGGTAAGACCGTGTACGCCGTCGTATCTGCGAAGAAGTAAGCGACGGAGAAGGGAAGCCGGAAAAGAGGAGCGATATGCCGAAAATCAGGACGAAGTCGGGAGCGAAGAAGCGGTTTTTTACTACGGGGACGGGCAAGGTAAAGTTCAAGAAGCCGGGGATGCGGCACCTGCTTGCGCACAAGTCCAAGAGCAGAAAGAGAAGACTCAAGCGGAACAGCATGATCACCGGTTCCATGAAGAAGCAGATCAAGCGGCTGATACCGACGGCATAGACGGCCGGTGCAGGAAACGCAGGAAGAACGGGTAGTATATGAATCCTAAAAATACGTTTGCCAAGGAAGGTCTCCCTTATCGTAAGGTTCGGTTAAATAATAAAAAAGTGGCACGAGGTGGTTGATGAGAGTAAAAAGAGGAGTTACGGCCAAGAAAAGACACAAGAAATATCTGAAGCTCGCAAAGGGCTACTGGGGCAGAAAGCACTCGATCTATAGGACGGCAAAAGAGGCGGTGGAAAAGGCCCTCAAGTATGCCTACCGTGACAGGAGGGTAAGGAAGAGAGACTTCAGGTCACTCTGGATTGTCAGGATAAACGCCGGGGCACGGGAGGCAGGCATCAGCTACAGTTCGTTCATCGCCGGACTGAAGAAAGCCAATATTGCGCTCGACCGAAAGGCCCTTGCGGAGCTTGCGGTAAACCAGCCGGCAGACTTTAAACGGCTTATCGATGTATCGAAGAAGGCATTGGGGATTGCATGAGCCATGTCGGCCCTGAATGAGCTGCTCGGTCGGTTGGACGCCCTCAGGCGGCAGGCAGAGGAAGAACTGGCAAAGTCGGACACGCCTGAGGCGCTGGAGGCATTCAGGATACGCTACTTAGGCAGGTCGTCCGGGGCGTTGACGGCCCTGATGAGGCAGCTCAGTGACCTGCCACAGGAGGAAAGGCCGGCATTCGGGAAAGAGGCCAACCTGTGCAAGCAGCGCCTTCAGGAAGCATTCGACAGAAAAAGCGCCGCTGCCCGGGGCCCTGCAGCGGGCACGCAGGCGACGACGGATATAACCCTGCCGGGCAGGACCGGGCTGGTGGGTCATATCCACCCCATTACACGGGCACTCACAGAAATAATCTCCCTGTTCATGACCATGGGCTTCAGCGTCACCGAAGGCCCGGACATCGAGAATGACTATTACAACTTCGAGGCCCTGAACATGCCCCCGTATCATCCAGCGAGAGACATGCACGATACGTTCTATCTTACGGACAGCTACCTCCTGAGAACGCATACATCGCCGGTACAGATACGGACGATGGAGTCGCAGAAGCCCCCGGTGAGTATCATAGCGACGGGCAGGGTGTTCAGGAGAGACTGGGACCTTACCCATACGCCCATGTTCCACCAGGTGGAGGGTCTGCTCGTGGACCGCGGCGTCAGCATGTCCCATCTCAAGGGTGTCCTCGAGACATTCCTCAAGGCCTTCTTCGGGGCCGGTACGAGGATACGGTTCAGGCCCAGCTATTTTCCCTTTACCGAGCCGAGCACCGAGGTGGACATCGGATGCGTGTTCTGCGCCGGTGCAGGCTGCCGGGTATGTAAGAAGACCGGCTGGCTGGAGATACTCGGCGCTGGTATGGTGCATCCGAACGTGCTGAAGAGGGTCGGGTATGACACGGACGCCTACACCGGGTTCGCTTTCGGTATGGGGATCGAGAGGCTCTCGATGCTCAAGTACAACATCGACGATATCCGGTTGTTCTTCGAGAACGATCTGAGGTTCCTGAGGCAGTAGCATGTTGTACTCTTACCGGTGGATAGCGCAGTTCCTGAACAAGGTGCCTCCGGCTGAGGACATCGCACGAAGGCTGACCCTCGCCGGCCTGGAGGTAGAGTCACTCAAGAAGACCTTCACCGATATCGGCGGCGTCGTCGCAGCGAGGGTACAGGACATCAGGCCGCACCCGGGTGACGGCAGCCTGCATATTGTAAACGTGTTCACCGGTACGAAGACCTTCACGACCGTGACGGCTGCGTCCGGAGTCGGGCCGGGCGCGATCGTGGCGTACGCGCCTGCAGGTTCGTACGTATCCGGGGGAAGGACGCTGTCCGAGATGGACATAAAGGGCCAGAGGTCGAGCGGCATGATCGTGTCCGAGCGTGAACTCGGCATACCAGGTCCGCTCAGCGAGGCCGTCGTGTTCGACACCTCGGTTCTCCCGGGGAGCGATGTGAGGGGCCTTCTGTATCTCGACGACTTCGTTGTTGACGTCGCGGTGACGCCGAACAGGCCGGACGTCCTGAGTCACCTGGGGTTAGCACGGGAGATCGCAACGCTGTTTCACCTGAAGGTCGGGATACCGCAGTACGCGCTGAAAGAATCACGGTATGGCGGGGAGAGCAGCAACCCGAAGGTCAAAGTGCAGTCTTTCGACGACTGTCCCCGGTATACGGTACGCCGGCTGTCCGGCGCGATCGTCGGGGTATCTCCCCTTTGGCTGAGGATAGCCTTGGGCAAGCTCGGGCAGAAGACCATCAACAATATCGTGGATATAACGAATTATGTGATGTTCGCGCTGGGACAGCCGCTGCACGCCTTCGACGCCGGTCGCATCGAGGGCGACACGATCATCGTGCGCCGGGGCCGCGGCGAGAAGCTTGTCACGCTCGATGATCAGGAGCGTGAACTGTCGGACAAAGTCCTTGTCATTGCCGACGGGAGCAAGCCGGTCGCGATCGCCGGTATCATGGGCGGCAGTGCGAGCGGTATCACGGAGCAGACAAAAGACATACTGCTCGAGAGCGCGATTTTCTCGCCGCCCGTTATCCGAGCGACCGAGCGCAGACTCGGTCTCCGTACCGAGGCCGATTATCGGTTTGAGCGGGGCATCGACCCGCAGATCACGAGGGAGGCCTCGGACTACGCCTCTTTCCTGATCTCCCGGGAGACCGGCGCACGGGTGTACCGGCTGGTCGATTACTCCCGCGGGAGAGGGAAGAAGCGCACCATTGTCGTGTCGATGGACACCCTGAAGACGATAACCGGCCTTCCCCTGAACATAAAGAGGGTGCAGTCCCTGCTCAGGTCCGTCTCCTGCGATGTTGCGAGGACGCGCAGGAATGTTCTGTCCGTAGTGCCGCCATCGTTCAGGCTGGACCTTGCCGGTGCCGTGGACCTTGCGGAAGAAATTGCCAGGCTGATCGGGTACGACGGGATACCGTCTCGGCTCCCCCTGCGGCAGGCAAGTCACGTTCCTTTGCCGGCCGGCTCCCTCAGTGCCGGGCGGGTACGGGAATGTCTCGTGGCCGCGGGCTTCGACGAGGTGATCAACTACAGCTTCTACAGCGAGGAAGATCATGCCCTTGCCGGAGGTGATGCCGTACGGCTTTCAAACCCCCTGAACGAGCAGACGACCCTGATGCGCACGGGTCTCGTTCCCCTGCTCCTCAGAAATGCGCAGTACAACCTGTTCAGGCAGGTTGCGCACCAGAGACTGTTCGAGATAGGAAAGATCTATCTCCCCAAGGGGCGGTCCGGCGAGTATGCCGAGCCGCTGCATGTTGCCGGCCTGCTTACCGGGATGCGGTACCCGTTCCAGTGGTCGTTTCCCCACGAGGAAGTCGACCTGTTCGATGCCATCGGTGCGGTCAGGGGCATCTTTAGCGTCCTGGGCCTGGGCAGCGGGCCGGAGGCCGTGCCGGCATCCCTCGGGTTCCTGGTCCCGCATAACACTGCGGCTTTGAAGTACAGGGACCACGTCGTGGGCTTTGCCGGCGAGGTCGCTCCGCATGTCCTGAAGAGGTACGATGTTGGCCAGCCGGTGTTCGTTTTCGACATCGAGGCCGGGCCCCTGTTTGCAGATGCGAGCACGTTCACGAAGTACGCGGCTGTCCCCAGGTATCCGTCCATTTCGAGAGACCTCACGATCGAAAAGCCGGTGTCGCTGAGCTCTTCGGACATCGTCAAAGGGATCCGGGCGATCGGGCTCCCTCTTCTTAGTGAGATATTCCCGTTTGACCTGTATGTTGACAAAAACGATAGATCGGATACTATGATGCACAGCGTGACGTACAGGTTCATCTTCAGGGCGCAGGACAGGACGCTGAAGGACGAAGAAGTGGATCCGTGCATGAAGACGGTGATGGACCATATAAAAGGCAGGTATGGCGTGAGACTCAAGGTGTAAAGGAGGTCGGGTATGTCGGTAACGAAGGCGGAACTCGTGGGACTCATTTATAGGAACATAGGATTTTCAAAAAAGGACGCAACGGATATCGTGGAGGCATTTTTTGATCTTATAAAATCGGGCATCGTACGTGGGGAAAAGGTCAAGATCAAGGGGATAGGGACTTTCTATGCCAGGGCGAAGAAGGAGAGGCTCGGCAGGAACCCCCAGACGAACAAGCCGCTCATGATATCCGGAAGAAAGGTCATCGTTTACAGGGCGGGCACGTCTCTCAAGAAGCTGTTAAAGGAAAACGCATTCGATGCACCATCAAAAGATGACGGAGTATGATCCCCAGAACAAGGATTACTTCAAGATCGGTGAAGTAAGCCGTATCGTAGGTGTGAAAGAATACAGTATACGCTACTGGGTCTCTGAGCTGCCGGCCCTGAAGCCCATCATGACACCGACGGGGTACAGGCTATTCAAGAAGAAGGATGTCGAGACGATCATGCTTTTGAAGAAGCTCATATACGGCGAGGGCCTGACGCTTTCCGGTGCAAAAAAAAGGCTACAGGAACAATCCGCAGCAGCTTCGGGCGAAGGCGAAGAGAAACAGTTGAAGAAAGTTTTCGGTATGGTAAGACAACAATTGCTGGACCTCAGAAAGATGTTAGGTGGGGCCTAATATAATCGGGGCGTGGCGCAGCCTGGCTAGCGCACTCGCTTGGGGTGCGAGAGGTCGCCCGTTCGAATCGGGTCGCCCCGATATTTGGATTCTTCTATGACCATGAATATCCTCGTGACGAACGATGATGGTGTATACTCAAGCGGCATCAGGGCGCTCGCCGGGGAGATGAGCAAACTGGGTAATGTTTATATCGTGGCGCCCGCGAGCGAGAAGAGCGCAACGAGCCATGCGCTCACGCTCCACAGGCCGCTGCGGGTGAAGAAAATAGGGAGGGGCCCTGTGTATGCCGTCAACGGTACCCCCACGGACTGTGTCCACCTTGCGCTGAACGGGCTGCTTAAGATCAGGCCCCAGGTCGTCGTATCGGGCATCAATATCGGGCCGAACCTTGCGGACGACATCACGTACTCCGGCACCGTCGCGGCAGCAATCGAGTCGACGCTGCAGGGCGTCCCGGCCATTGCGGTCTCCGTGGTGGGCAAGGGTAAGGTATACTTCAGGGCCTCCGAGGAGATCGCCTCCAGGCTCGTCATCAGAATCATGAAGCAGGCCCTGCCCCCCAATATACTGCTCAACGTCAACGTCCCGAACCTGCCGGGCAACAGGATCAGAGGCTATCGGTTCACGCGTCAGGGCAAGCGGAAGTACGGCGATTCCGTCGTCGAGAAGCTGGACCCTCGTGGCGAGAAGTACTACTGGATCGGAGGGTACCTGATCAGGGAGACCCCGATAGCGAACTCGGACATCCAGGCGGTGGATGAGGGGTATATCTCCATTACCCCGATACAGCTTGATTTTACTGCGTACGCGTTCCTCAAGGGAATGTCAGGGTGGAGGCTGTAGGTGATAGAGAAGAAAGACATCGATGCCCTTGCCGTTCATCGGGAGAGGATGGTGCGGGAACAATTGATCGCCAGGGGGATCGGGTCCGCGCGGGTCATCGATGCGTTCAGAAAGGTGCCGAGGCACCTTTTCATCGAAGACGGGCTCATCTACCAGGCCTACAGCGATTATCCCCTGCCCATTGCAGACGGACAGACCATATCTCAGCCCTACATCGTCGCGCTGATGACGCAGAGCCTCGATGTACGTCAGGACGATACGGTGCTCGAGATAGGGACCGGCTCCGGGTACCAGACGGCTATACTCGCCGAATTGTGCAGCAAGGTCTATTCCATAGAGCGCCGGGGTGCCATCGCTGCGAAGGCGAGGAAGCTGCTCGACGGGCTCGGGTACCACAACGTGATGGTCATGATAGGAGATGGTACGCAGGGCTGTGCGGAGAAGGCGCCGTACGATGGCATCATCGTTACTGCGGCCGGGCCGCGTGTACCGGAGCCGCTCTCGGCGCAGATGAGAGACGGAGGCAGGCTCGTCATGCCGATCGGCGACGAGCACAGTCAGACTCTCGTGAGGATCACGAAACAGGGCACGGCGCTCACAGAAGAGTCGCTGGGGGCGTGCAGGTTCGTAAAGCTGATAGGCGAGTATGCGTGGAGTAACTAAGAAACGATCTCTCTTCCCTGTATTCCTTGCGGTGCTGGCTCTTGTTTTGCTGTCCGCGTGTGGTGTACCGTTTGGCGTGTATCATACCGTCGAAAAGGGCCAGACGCTCTATAACATCGCAAAGGTCTACGGGGTACCCATGGCGGATATCAGCCGGGCAAACGATCTGGACGATACGTCCGAGCTCATGCCGGGGCAAAGGCTATTTATCCCGGGCGCTACGCACACCATGTATGTGCCCCCATCGGTCGAGACCGGAAGCAGCCAGCAGTCCCCTGGGCCCGGTGGCGGGCAGCCGCAGCAGGCAAAAACCTATCGGCAGCGTAGTGCGCAGACGATCACCGACAGCGGCACGCCGTCGTTCCACTTTATCTGGCCGTTGCATGGAACGGTACTGCAGGGGTTCAGTACGTCGAACGGGGCCAGACACGACGGCATCGACATACAGGCGCCCGAGGGCACGCCCGTCAGGGCGGCCGCGTCCGGCACGGTGATATACAGCGACGATACGATACGGGGATACGGCAACATGATCATCATAAAGCATAAGAATGGCTTCGTAACGGTGTATGCGCATGATAGCGTCAACCTTGTCAGGAAGGGACAGGCGGTGGAGCAGGGGCAGGTCATCGCAAAGGTCGGCCATACCGGCTATGCGACCGGGCCACACCTTCATTTCGAGATACGGATCCACGCGATACCGAGAAATCCCCTCGACTACCTCCCGCAGTAAGACTGAACCTTCCAGCGGGTCTCCCGTGCAGTCCCACGTCTCTCACCATCAATCTTCCATACCCGGCCGGTTTACTTATTTGCATGGTTGGGCTATGGGGGAAGTATGGTGATGAACTATGTACTAGCTTTCATACCGATCTTCGTGGCGATAGACATATTCGGGCTGCTCCCCATATTCCTGTCTCTCACATCGTCCTACACGGACGACGAGCGCCGGGGCGTGGTGAGCCAGTCCACCCTGACGGCGTTCCTCGTGAGTGTATCGTTTATCGGTATCGGCAAGCTCGTCTTCACCGTGCTGGGCATCACCATACCGGACTTCCAGATTGCCGGGGGCGTGCTCCTGCTTGTTCTTTCCATAAACGACATCATATATCCGAACAGGCCCACGCGTACCCCGGCCGGATCGGTAGGGATCGTACCTATCGGCATACCGCTTATCACGGGCCCGGCCGTGCTGACCACGTCGATCCTGATCATCGACCTGTACGGCATAGGGCCGGCCATCGTCTCGCTGACCCTGAACATGGGCATCGTCTATATCGTTCTGAGAAAGGCCTCTCTCGTGGGGCGGATCATCGGCGAGGGCGGGACCATGGCCATCGGGAAAGTGGCGAGCATACTGCTCGCATCCATCGGCGTGATGCTCATCCGTCTGGGGATACAGACGATACTGATGCACGCTGCGGCAGGGTAGAGGCCTACGCGGTGTGCTGTCTGCTGAAGACGACCTTTTAAAACGGTTTGCATGCTCGGTAAATCCGTATTTTATTGTCGGCTTTAGCCCCGCTTCTTTTTTGGACTAAACATCCACTTTGTCCTCCTGTATCACTTCTGAGGGAATCAATCACGGCTGTTGCGAGGGGAGAGGACAGGGCGCAGCCGTGTCATTAAACACTGCCGTGGTTCCTTTTGTGTATTGCATGTATCGCCGTATCCCCTTTTCATTTTTGAGTAAATAAATTGTATAGAGAATAAGAAGCCAAGTATTTTCACAACTATAATCCAGGCATTCATGACAGAGGATATAGCCGGACCCTTTTGAGGCTTTCAGGATGCAGCCCGCTATAGCATAAACGTCCATTCACGAACGTCCTTTTCAAATCTATATTTCAATTGAAAGATCAGATGTTCTGAGGAGTTCTTATCCCTTGTACACCTTTTTTACTATCGTATCCGTTGAAACTGGGATCACTCAGATGTGGTGCAGTCCCTCCTTGTATTCGGGGCGGATAAGACGTATCATACGGTCCGCTATGGACATCGTTCAGCGTATTCAGGCATTGGAGAAGCAGGGGATACGGCCCGGCCTTGGGCGCATAGCCGATCTGCTCCGGTACCTGGGCCATCCGGAGCAGACGTACCCGTGTGTGGTCGTGGGGGGTACCAATGGCAAGGGTTCCACGTGCGCGATGATCGACTCGATACTCCGCGCTGCCGGCTATCGGACGGGACTCTACACATCGCCCCACCTCGTCCGTATGAACGAGCGGATAAGGACCGATGGCGCTATGATAGGCCAGGGGGATCTGGAGGACACGGCCCGGGACCTATTCCGGATCATCGGGCGCGAACCGTCGCTTTCGGACACGACCTATTTCGAGTTCCTCACGGCCCTCGCCCTGCAGTACTTCAGTGGACAGCGCATCGATATGGCCGTGCTCGAGGTCGGCATGGGCGGCAGGTTCGACGCAACCAACGCCGTGGAACCGATGGTATCGACGGTGACGAACATCGCGATGGACCATCAGTCGTACCTGGGCAGCACCCCGGAGGAAATCGCACGGGAGAAGGCTGGCATCGTGCGGGCAGGGAGGCCCTTCGTTATCACGGATACCGGGCAGGGCTCGAGGGCTGTGCTGGAAGACGAGTGCAGGCTGAAGGGCGGCACGCTCTACGAGATCGGCCGGGACTTCTCGGTAGAAAGCGACGGGACAGGTATGGACTTCCACGGCGCCGGTCGTACGATAGAGCGGCTGAGGTTGTCCCTGACGGGCAGGCACCAGTTCTCCAACGCCGGCGCTGCGGTCCAGTCCGTCCTGCTGCTCGGGAGAGAAGGCTTCGTGGTTTCGGACGAACAGGTCCGGGAAGGGCTTTTGAAGACGGTATGGCAGGGAAGGTTTGAGACCATACGGCACCACCCGGACGTGGTTGTCGACTGTGCACACAATCCCGCAGGCGTCCGCACGCTCGTCGAGACGATAAAGGACAAGTACAGGGACAAGGTCACGGTCGTCTTCGCGGCATCGCGTGACAAGGACTGGAAGACGATGATAACGGTACTTACCGAGGTGGCGGACACTTTTGTGCTCACGTCGTACCGGGGCAAGAGGAGCACAGATCCGGTGAGTCTCGGAGCATTCATCGGCTCGGTCTGCCGGGACGGTTCGTGCCATACACACGTGGCCGCGAGATCGGGCGATGCGCTGAGATTCGCCCTCGGCATAACGCCCCCGGGCGGCGTGATTGTTGTAACAGGCTCCCTATTTCTGGTAGGAGAATTAGCGGCGGAGGCGGAACGATGAACTATGGCGGCATTAACATAGAGGGCATACTGGAAGATGCCCTGAGGAACGGCGCGGAGTTTGCCGAGCTGTTTTTTGAGGAGACGACCTTTACGAACATACGGGTCGAGTCGCACCGGGTGGACAGGGCGGTGACCGGCACGGACAGGGGGGTCGGGCTGAGGCTCTTCAGCGGCGGCGTCGTGTACTACGCCTCGACCACGGACTGTACACATGATGGGGTGAGGGCACTCCTGAAGAAGCTCTGCGCATATCTCGGACAGGCCGGCAATGAGGTACGGGTGGTGCTTCAGAATCCTTCCCGGGCGTCGACCCGTGTCGTGAAACACCCGTTCGGCGTCGGCATGGCGAGGAAGGCGGACATCCTGATGTCGTCGCAGAGCGAGGCCTATAAAAGGGTGGATCAGATCGTGCAAGTCCAGGGTGCCTATAGCGACAGCTCGCGGAGGATAGCGGTGTTCTCGAGCAGCGGCACCGCGGTCGAGGACGAGCAGGTGAGGACCACGATGACTTTCAATGTGGTCCTCGAGAAGCAGGGCAGACTCTACACGGGCTACGAGTCTATCGGGGGAACGATCGGCATGGAGCTGTTCAACAACGAGGACCACCTGAAGGCGGTGATGACGGCGGTGGGCAGGGCGATAAAGATGAGTAACAGCATACCCATCGAGGGGGGGCCTATGACCGTGGTGCTATCGAGCGAGGCCGGCGGGACCATGATTCACGAGGCGGTGGGGCACGGGCTCGAGGCCGATCACATCTACAAGGACCTGTCCGTGTATACGGGCAAGCTGGGCGAGCAGGTCGCATCGCCCCTCATCAGCGTAGTGGACGACCCAACGATGCCCGGTATGCGGGGCTCGTTCGGCTATGACGACGAGGGCACGGCCGCGGCGCGCACGATGGCCATCGAGAACGGGGTCCTGAAGAACTATCTGTTCGATCTCAAGCAGGCAGGGGACAACGGTATGCGGCCGACCGCAAACGGCCGCAGAGAGTCGTTCAGGTTCCCTCCGATACCGAGGATGACGAATACCCTTATCCTCAGCGGCAGGGATGACCCCGCATCCATCATTGCGGAGGTCGACGCCGGCCTGCTCGTATTTAAGATGGGAGGCGGTGAGGTCAATACGGTGACCGGTGATTTCGTGTTCGAGATCACGGAAGGCCACCTGATCGAGCACGGGAAGACCGGTCCTCCGGTCGAGGGCGCGATCATGCTCGGCAACGGCCCGGCGGTTCTGAGGGAAATAGACAGGGTTGGCAGCGATATGGGCTATGGTATCGGTACGTGCGGGAAAGACAATCAGGGTGTCCCGGTCGCGGACGGTCAGCCCACGTTACGGATCCCGCGGATAGTCGTCGGTGGCAAGAAATGATAGGGCACAAGCAATGATTGTATTGACATCGGCATACCCCTGTTGCATAAACGCCGGGGGTCTGGCATAAAAGGAAAAGCATGTTTGTACCATCGAAACTCTTTTTGACCAAGGGCATCGGCAGGCATACCGAGAGGCTGACCAGCTTTGAGATGGCGCTCAGGGATGCGAAGATAGCCGAGTATAACCTGGTTCGGGTCAGCAGCATCATCCCACCGCGCTGCAAGATCATCACGCTGGAGCAGGGGCTCCAGTACTTGCAGAAGGGACAGATCGTGTTCAGTGTTCTTTCGGCGAACGAATCGAACGAGCCCCACCGACTCATCGCGGCATCCATAGGGCTCGCGAACCCCAAGGACGAGGCCATACACGGTTATCTTTCGGAGCACCATGGCTTCGGGCAGACCGAGAAAGTAGCGGGCGACTATGCCGAGGACCTCGCTGCGTACATGCTTGCGACGACCCTGGGCGTGGAGTTCGATCCGAACAAGAGCTATGACGAGCAGAAGGAGATATGGACGATCAAGGGGCAGGCGGTGACCACGAGAAGCATCACCCAGTCCGCCACGGTCGACAAGGACGGTTACTGGACCACGGTGATCGCGGTGGCTGTGCTCCTCCCCTGAGAGAAACGATGAAGCCGATACCCGACAGAAACAGCTTTCTGCGATACACGGTACCCATGACGGACGCCCGGTTCCTGATTCTGCCGGTCCCCTACGAGCGGACCACGTCGTATGGTCAGGGTACGAAGGACGGACCGGACGCCATTCTCAGGGCGTCCCGCTATCTCGAGCTGTTCGACGAGGAACTCGGCACAGAGCCTTACCTCGAGGGCATACACACCCTGGGGCCGATAGCCTTCGATAAGGGTCCTCTGGATGTTTCCATAGAAAAGATATACGCTGCGGTAAAGGCACTCCGGATCAGGGAGCAGTTTCTGCTGTCCCTCGGCGGGGAGCACTCCATAACCTATCCGATAGTCAGGGCGTACCATGAACAGTTCCGCAGTATGACCGTGCTGCAGATCGATGCTCACTCCGATTTACAGGAAAAGTTCGAGGGCACGATCTACAGCCATGGCTCGGTCATGGCGCGGATAAAGGACATCGCGGACATCGTCCAGGTCGGCATACGGAGCCAGACGAGGCCGGAGTACGACCTCATACAGCAGCGGGGCATACGCACCTTCTATATGAGCGCCCTGCGGCGCGATGCTCTCTGGAAGGAGCATGTGGTGGAGGCACTCGGGGAGCACGTCTATCTCACGATCGACCTCGACGGGTTCGACCCATCGGTCGCCCCGGGCGTAGGTACCCCGGAGCCGGGGGGCCTCTCCTGGTACGACGTCATAGACCTCATCAAGCTGGTGATAGAGCGGAAGCATCTCGTGGGGTGCGACATCGTAGAGCTTGCACCTGTCCCGCTGTCTATCATAACCGATTTCCTCGCCGCGAAGCTTGCGTACAAAATCATGGGCTATATCGCGGCCGGATCAGCGTAGCAGGGAAAACAGGAACAGAGAGAGCATATTGCTCAGCCAATGGAAGACGACCGGACCTGCGATGTTATCGTCTCTTTCCCGGAGCCAGCTAAAGGCGATCCCCGGAAAAAACACGGCGAGCCGCAGGACGTTCGGAATGACGATAAGGTGCCCTGCCGCGAACAGCGCGTTCGTGATCAGGGCGGACATGCCGAGCCTTGCGCCAAGAACGCTTATCTTCCGGCCGTCACGCCGGCCGGTCTCCGACTGCATATAGCCCCGGTAAAACACCTCTTCCGGTATGGCCACCATCAGGAGCCCGTTCAGGGCAAGCCCCAGCGGCCGTCCTGTGCCGGCAGGCCATGCTGGCCGGAAGGTCAGAACGAGGTTGTAAAAGTGTTTCATGTAGAGCGAGAAGCCCACTGCATAGAGCGGGAACACTATTGCGGCGAGCAGAAGTGCCCTGGCAAGGGACCGCGCCATCCCTTTCCCCCTTATCCCGTACAGGGACGGCGGCTGCTTTTTTATGAGGAGGACAGCGACGGGTGTATAGAGGAACAGGGCCGCGACGACGATACCGAGGTCGGGCTTGAGCACCGACAGCCTGCTTGCTGCAAAGATCGCAAGCATGACGATTGCGTAGACCATATAGACTTGATACCGCTTCATGTGCCTTTGTGATCCCCTCTGTCACCCGTGTCAGGGGAGCTGTCCGCGGCCTCTTTCAGCCTGATCAGGAACTGGAGTGCCTCGATCGGCGTCATGATGTCGGGATCGATGTCCCTCAGCAGGTCGTAGACCTTTGTATCGCCGGGCTTGAACAACGAGTACTGCGTCTTGTCCAGCCCTGTCCCCTCCGCGAGACGCGGCCTGCCCAGGCTGTCTATCTCTCCGTCCTGCAGCTTCTTCAGGATCCTCTGCGCAAGCCCGATGGCCTCTGCCGGCAGACCGGCCATCTTCGCCACCTCGATACCGAAGCTCTCGTTCGAGCCGCCGTCCACGAGCTTCCTCACGAAGATGAGCCTCCCCTGCCATTGCTTTACCGGTATGGACTGGTTGAGGGCCTTGGGATGGCTGCGGCCGAACTCGATCAACTCGTGGTAGTGCGTTGCAAACAGGGTCTTTGCGCCGATCCTGTTCGCCAGGTGATCGAGCACGGCCCACGCGATACTGATGCCGTCGTACGTACTCGTGCCCCTCCCTATCTCATCGAGGATGATGAGGCTCCGGCCGGTTGCGTTGTTCAGGATGTTGGCCGTTTCCGTCATTTCGACCATGAAAGTGCTCTGCCCCCTGGCGAGGTGGTCCGATGCGCCGACCCTGGCAAAGATCCTGTCGACGATCCCGATCCTCGCTTCCCGAGCGGGCACGAAGCTGCCCATCTGGGCCATGAGCGCGATTAGCGCGGACTGCCGGATGATCGTGGACTTGCCTGACATGTTGGGGCCGGTGATGATGACGACCTGCCGGTCCGTGCAGTTCAGGGAGATATCGTTCGGGATGAATGCGGCGCCCCTGAGGTGATGCTCTATGACCGGGTGCCTCGCGTCTTTGAGATCCATCGCATCGCCGGGATCGATCGCCGGCCTGACGTACTTGTTTCTTGCCGCGATCTCCGAGAAGCACGACAGCACGTCGACTGCCGCCACGACCGACGCAGTCCTGAGGATGCGCGGGGCGTTCGCGGACACGACCTCGTTCAGGGTGGCGAGGTGTCCGCTCTCGATCCGCTTTATCTCCTCTTCGGCGCTCAGCAGCTTTACCTCCATCTCCTTGAGCTTGGGGGTGATGAACCTCTCGCCGCTCGCGACGGTCTGCTTCCGTATATAGTCGTCCGGCACCAGACGGAGGTTGGGCCGCGTGACGTCGATGAAGTAACCGAATACGCCGGAGTAGCCCACCTTCAGGGAGTTGATGCCCGTACGCGCGCGCTCGTCCTGTTCGAAGTTCCTGAGCCATCCTTTCGTGTCCCTGACCAGCGTCTTCAACTCGTCGAGCTGCGTATCGATGCCGCTCTTTACGAACCATCCGTGTTCTGCCTGGGTGTCCGTGAGATCGAGCGTGCCCGCTATGCGTTCCTCGACGTCCCCGAGGTCGTCCATGGAGCCGTGAAGCTCTGAAAGCAGCGGTATATCTTTGTGGATCATGGATCGTATGTCCCTCGCCGCCCCCAGGGAGGCAGCGAGCCTCTGGAGGGACTGGGGCGTCATGGTCCGGTTATGCGCCTTTGCAACGGCCCTCTCCATATCGATGACGTCGCCCAGCCTGCTGCGCAGCTCGGACCGTGCGACGGGATCGTTGAAGAAGTGATCTACGACGGCATGGCGCCCGGCGATCTCGTCCGGCGAGACCGAGGGAAACCTCAGGTAGCCGCGGAGCAGCCTCGATCCCATGGGGGTAACGGTCCTGTCCATCGCCCCCATGAGGCTTACTTTCTCTGAGCCGTCTATGATCGAGCTGAACAGCTCGAGGTTTCTGATGGTCGCATTGTCCATGTACAGATACGACGACGGGAGGACGTTCTTTATCGTTATGGTGCTGACGGGAGTCTTCGTGTCATCGAGATAGCGGAACAGCGCTGATACCACGGACAGGAGTGTCCTGTCGCTGTCTGCGCCCGAGGCGGTGAGCTGGCTGCCCCACAGCGGCATAAGCCGCTCGCGTACCGGGCCCCAGTCGAAGGAGGACGCCGGGAGCGGCGTCAGCATGAACGGGAGTTCTCCCCCGAACAGGCCTATGACCCTGTCCGGCAAGGCCTTGTCCCGGTATACCATCTCCCTGGGCATGAGCTTCTTTATTTCGGAGAATGCCCGCTCCGGGTCCGTGGTAGAGAGGAGCAACATCTCGGATGTGGAGGGCTCGAAAAACACGATGCCGTACGTGCCGTTGTCCTCCAGCAGGACTGCGATGTAGTTCGTCTGTCCGGACTCGAGCGTATCCGGGTCGTACACGAGGCCGGGCGTCGCCACGCGAATGACGTCCCTCTTCACGATGCCCTTCGCCTTTGACGGGTCTTCGAGCTGCTCGCATATCGCCACCCTGAACCCGGCATCCTGCAGCTTCTTTATGTACGGCGCAGCAGCGTGGTACGGCACCCCGCACATCGGGACCGGATCCTCGACGTCCTTGTGCCTCGATGTCAGGGTCAGGTCCAGGACCGGCGCCGCGGTAACCGCGTCATCGAAGAACATCTCGTAGAAGTCGCCCAGCCGGTAAAAGAGTATGGCATCCTTGTATTTCTCTTTGATCTCGAGGTACTGCTGTACTAAAGGAGTGGACGTCTTACTCATGTGCTATCTGGGTTTATGCACGCCCGTTCCCAAGCTCATTTCTTTTCCACAAAAGCGCAGTCCCTGTTCGGGCACCCGATAACCATGCCGTCTTTCTTCGAGTACTTCTCCACGAGGTACTTCGAGCCGCACTTCGGGCAGGTCCCGGCCACGGGCTTGTTCCACGATACGAAGTCGCACTTCGGGTAGTTCGTGCAGCCGTAGAACAGCCTCCCCTTTTTCGAGGAGCGCTCAGCGATGGTCCCCCCACAGAGCGGGCATCTCGCATCGATCGTGTACGGCTTCGTGCCCTTGCATTTCGGATAGTTCTCGCACCCGAGGAAGCGTGCGCCGGCCCGCGCCCGCTTTACGAGCATCGCACCGCCGCACCGGTCGCAGGTCTGGTCAGACTTCTCGTTCTCGATCACGATGATCTTCCCGGTATCGTCCTTTTTGAAGTTCTTGGTATTCTTGCATTGCGGGTAGTTGGAACACGCAAGAAACATGCCGTTCCGTCCCCATTTTATTACCATGGGCGATCCGCATTTCTCGCAGACGACGTCCGTCTTTTCCTCAGTCGCCTTCATGTTTATCATCTGTTTGCCGGCCTTCGCCAACAACTGCTTGAACGGCCCGTAGAACGACTTCAGGATCTCGATGTAGTTTGTGTTGCCTTCTTCCACGTTGTCCAGCTTGTCCTCCATGTCTGCGGTAAATCCCACGTCGAGGATTTGAGGGAAGTTCTTGACCAAAAGGTCCGTGACAATCCTGCCGAGTTCCGTCGGCGCGAACCTGCCTTCTTCCTTAACCACGTATCCTCTCTGCTGTATGGTAAAGAGTATCGCCGCATAGGTCGAAGGCCTGCCGATCCCTTTTTCTTCGAGCTCCTTCACGAGCGAAGCTTCCGTGTACCGCGGCGGCGGTTCGGTAAAGTGCTGGTGTGGCACGATGTCTTTTATGGCGAGGCCGTCCTTATTGTTCAGCACCGGCAGCAATGCCTCTTCTCGCTGCTCGTCGTATACTTTCAGATAGCCGTCGAACGCAAGGGTCGAGCCGATTGCCCTGAACACGAACCTGCCGCCTGCCACACTCACGATCATTTGCTTGAATACCGCGGGCGTCATCTGGCTTGCGATGAACCGCTCCCAGATCAACCTGTACAGCGTATATTCCTGGTCCGAAAGATATTTTTCCACCCGGTCGGGAGAAAGGTCGAACCGCGTGGGCCTGATGGCCTCGTGCGCGTCCTGCGCTGACTTTTTGTTCTTGTACAGATTTGCGGATGCCGGCAGATAGGCTTTACCGTACGCCCTGTCGATGTATCCCCGCACGCCGGACAGTGCCTCGTCCGCTATCCTGACGGAGTCCGTCCTCATATAGGTTATCAGCGCCGTATGGCCTTCTTTGCCGAGCTCAACGCCCTCGTAGAGCTTCTGTGCGATCTTCATGGTCTTATCGGCAGTCAGTCTCAGTCTCTTTATGGCCTCCTGCTGCAATGTGCTGGTGATGAACGGTGGCAGAGGATATGATTTTCTTTCCTTCAGCTCGATGCCGGCAACGGAAAATTGCTGTTTTTTGATCTCGTCGGTGAGTGAGGTCGCGATCACGGCGTCATTGATAGCGACGGGCTTGTTGTCTATGGAAAAAAGCTTTGCCTCGAACACATCCCTGCCCGGGGTCGCAAAGTTGCCGGTGATCGACCAGTATTCCTGGGGAACAAAGCCCTCACGCTCGGTCTCGCGGTCGCACACGAGCCTCACCGCTACGGACTGCACCCTGCCTGCGCTCAGGCCCCTCCTGACCTTGTCCCAGAGCAAAGGGCTGAGCTGATACCCGACCAGCCTGTCGAGTATGCGCCGTGCGAGGTACGAATCGTACATCTTCTTGTTGAGCTCGCCGCGGTTCTTGATGCCTTCGAGGACGGCCTGCCGCGTGATCTCGTTGAACATCACCCTGTATATCGTTATCTTCGCATTCTGCTTCGTGAGCTCGTCCGCTATGTGCCATGCGATCGCCTCGCCCTCCCTGTCCGGGTCCGGGGCAAGGTACACGGTACTCGCTCCCCGTGCTGCCTTTTTGATGGCCGCTACGACCTTCATCTTGGTCTTGAGCATCTCGTACTCCGGCGTGAAGGTCGCTATGTCCACACCGAGCCTTGACTTGGGCAGGTCCATGATGTGCCCCATTGAGGCGACCACTTCGTACTTGCTGTCCAGAAATTTTTTTATGGTTTTTGTTTTGGCAGGCGATTCCACGATAATCAGGAATTTTTCTGCTCGTTTCTTGTCGGTATTCGTTTTGGGCATGTTCACTCCATTCTCATAAATCTTTTGCCCGGCAACTGTTTCACCAAGCCGTTCAACTCCATCTCAGTAAGGATACTCATTACTTTTGCCGTGTCAATTTTTAGCCGGGAGATCAACGTGTCGAGGTCCATGGTGCCGGCTTCCAGTGCCGAGAGCACGTCCGCCTGTTCCCGGGGCAGATCGGCCCTCCGCGCGGGACTCCGGGGCGCAAGCACTTCCAGTTCCGCGATAAGGCTATCGACGGTATCGACCATGCCTCCGCCCTGCTTGATGAGCCTGTTGGTGCCCTGACTCATCATCGCGTCGATAGGACCCGGCACGGCAAACACCTCCCTGCCCTGGTCCAGTGCGTGCGATACGGTAATCATCGTACCGCTGTTGAGCGAAGCCTCGGTCACGATCACGGCCAGCGACATGCCGCTGATGATCCGGTTGCGCTCCGGGAAGTTCGTCTCCAGAGGCGGCGTGCCGAGCGGATACTCGGTCAGTATGAGCCCATATCGTGCGATGTCCTGCGCGAGCCGGGCGTTCTCGGCCGGGTACGCCCTGTCTAAGCCCGTACCCCATATCGCCACGGTGTGGCCCTTGTGCAGGAGCGCGGTCCTCTGCGCGACCGCGTCGACGCCTTTCGCCATACCGCTCACGATCGTAAAGCCCCGGGCGATGAGCTCCAGGACGATGTCCTCGGTGACCCGCCCGCCGTAGGGAGACGGGAACCGGGTACCGACCACCGCTATGCATCGTTCTACCGGGGTGTCCGGGAGTCCCTTCGTGTACAGGAAAGGGGGCGGATCCGCTATCCGCTTCAGCAGTGCCGGATAGCGCGCGTCGGTCAGCGTCACGATTCCGATCCCTTCCTTCCGTATCTTCTCGATCTCGTTCTGAGCGTCGTCGAAACCGCCGAAGTCCTTGATCCTGTCCGCCAGTGTCCCGGCAATGCCCCCGACGCCCTGTAGCTCCTCCGACGATGCGGAGAATACGGCCTTCGGACCATGAAAGGCATCGATGAGCTTCTTGCAGTACACAGCGCCGATACCTTCCACGCGCCTGAGCGCAAGCCAGTAGTACAGGTCATCGCGAATGTCAGTGCTATCTATCATGTTCGTAGCAGTCTAAGCAGAGTTCACCGGGATCAGCAAGTAAAACATAGGTGGTCCTCAGAGATTGTATTGAACTTCCCGGGTAAATGTAGTAATAATCTGACTCATGGCAAATTCAGGAGGGCAAGAGGCTGTACTTAATATTCTTAATGAATTTAAAGGGCTGGAGCCTCTAAAAAGGCTGTTCTGGACAGAGTTAAACTATGAGCAGGTCAATGAGCCTCTTTCCCGCCACGGATTTTCGGATATAGCAAATAAGGCTTTGGCAGAAGACCCGGTATTGTTCGCCGCCGGTGGATCAGGCAATCAATTCCATATCATCTATTCAAGATTGGCATCGGACCGGTTGCTCATCGGGCAAGAGCGTCCCATCGTATCAAAACTTCTGAACACGCATCCTTATACTCTTTTTATATTCTCTAACAGCCATCAGGATCGATGGCATTTTCTCAATGTGAAATATGATGAACAGAGCAGCAAGCGCCGCTTGTTCAGAAGGATCACCATAGGTCCGGAAGAGCGGCTCCGCACCGCTTCCGAGCGAATAGCCATGCTTGATCCTGAGTCCATCAACCCAAGCTTATTTGGCATTTCGCCGCTGGATATCCAGGCAGCGCATGACAAAGCATTTGATGTCGAAGCCGTACAGAAAGAGTTTTTTAAAACCTTTGCAGAACTTTATCATAAGGTCATTGAGGATATTGAACAGGTTCAAAATCTTAAGAAGGATGCAGGCAAGCTTGCCCAGTTATTACTTGATAGGATGCTCTTCTTATATTTCATTCAGAAAAAGGGTTGGCTTGATCAATCACCAGATTATCTTTATATCCGATTTCGTGAACACTGGAAAAAGGATCCTCAAGGGAATAGTTATTACACGGATATACTTTATCCTCTATTTCTTACTCTATCGAATGCAGACACAAAAATAAATACCGTTGGCTCCGTGCCATTCTTGAATGGTGGACTTTTTGAAGAGGATATAAAGCAAACACAGATAGAACGGTTGAATCAGGCACGCCTGCATCTTAAGAATGCAACATTTAAGGTGATATTTGATGACCTTCTTGAAAAGTTCAATTTTACCATAACGGAAGACACTCCACTCGATGTTGAGGTTGCTATTGATCCGGAAATGCTTGGAAAAATATTTGAAAACCTTATTCTTCAACTTGAAAAAAACCCGGAGAAAGACCTCCGTAAAATTACCGGTTCTTACTATACGCCCCGACCTATCGTACATTTTATGTGTCAAGAGGCATTTAAGGAATATCTGGTAACACAACTTGCCGGAGAAGATTCGAACAAGGCAGATGTAGTAAAAGAAAAGGTACAAACACTTATATCCCTACCTCCGGCTGATCATCTTGATGACGAACAAATAAGCAGTTTGCGCTCACTCTTTACAAATACAGAGGCAGCAAGTCTTATACATTCCATTTATAACTGCAAAGTCTGTGATCCAGCAGTAGGTTCAGGGGCTTTTTTAGTGGGCATGCTCCACGAAATGGTTACCACCATCGCAAAATTGGATTTCAGCAGTAAGGGATCTGACGTCTTAGCTCAACGCAATTATGATTATGATTTAAAAAAAAGGATCATTGAGTCATGTCTCTATGGTGTGGACATTCAGGAACAGGCGGTCAGACTTTGTGAATTGAGATTATGGCTCTCATTGGTAGTGGATTATCAGGTTGATCGAAATATCCCCTTTGATAAGGCAATACGCGAAGTCCCAAGCCTGCCTAATTTATCCTACCGCGTTGTACAGGGAGACAGCCTCCTTGAACGGCTTTTTGGTCATGTTGTGAACCTTGATCAAATGGCAACAGATGCAAAAACAAAACAAATTATTGAATCAATTCAGGCTGATAAACAATCATACTTCCGGGAAAGCAAAACCGACGAGAAGCACAGATTGGAATTAAAAATCCTTGTCAAGCAGGCAGACCTTGCCGAGCGGCTTATCATTGCGAAGACTGATGAATTATCGCATTATCAAGCACAATTATTCGGCGAAGCAACGATGTCAGCTAAAGAGCGCAAAGCAAAAGAAGAGCATGAACAACAGATAAAAGAACTCGATGAACTCAAAACAAAGGTTGCCAAAGCAAAAAGCGAAATAGAACAGCTTGCACGGCAAAAAAGAGTTTTAGTGAAAGGAGATATCGATACTTTACGGCGCCAATACTTCCATACAGAAGGCCATCCTACATTTATATGGCATGTAGATTTTGCAGAAGTATTTATCGAAAAAGGCGGATTCGATATCGTCATCGCCAATCCGCCGTATGTAAGTTATGGCCTCAGAGGTAATAAATCTTCAAAGAAAGGATGGGCTTCTTTGATAAAAACACATTACGTTAGATCTGCAGAATATAAAATAAGTATGTATGCTATTTTTATGGATCGAGGGCTTTCTTTGAATTGTTCAGGTGGCATCTCTATATATATTACACCAGATAGTTACCTTCTTGGTCGATATTTTAGTAAACTGCGTCGTCGTATTCTAGATATAGCTGAGATCAAATCAATATTTATGTTTGAAGAAGACTTCTGGGAGTCTGGTGTTGTCGGAAGGCCCACCATAATTACCTGTCATGTTAAGCGTCCAACTAAAGAATTTAAACTCAACACAAGGTTATGTAAAAACATTGAAATGTTTCTTAAGCATAGTTGGGAAGATTACTCTTATGAACAATGTTATTTTGAAAATATTAAGTTTAACAGATTTCGGTTATTTTTTTCATTCCAAGATAAAGTATTTGTTGAACGGATAGAAAAAAATGCTCAGAGATTAGGGAATATAATTTCATTTGCTTCAGGACTTATAGGATTACAAGGTCAAGAAACAATAGTAGCAGAAATAAAAAAAGGCCAGACATGGCATAGAGGTATTAATTCGGGAGGTGATATATTACCTTACAGGATTCACTACAGTGGTAAATATCTAAATTTTGATTTGTCAAAATTAAAATCAGGATTTAAAGAAGCACAATATAGTAAACCTAAATTATTGATAAGACAAACAGAAGATTCTCTTATAGCCGCTTACGATCCAGATGGTTTTTATTGTTTAAACAATGTTCATGTTGGCAATTCGTTAAATCCCGATATAGATATTCGTATCATCGTAGCTATTTTGAACAGTCAAATTATGAATCGATATTATAGGATCATTTCATTAGAGACTGACAGAGCTATGGCGCAAACAGATATTGATGTTTTAGAGGAACTTCCTTTTATTCGTCCATCTCATCTCGATGAAATAGAAATTATTGATATTGTTTCAAAACTACAAACAGGGAAATTATACAAAAATGATGAAGATAGACTTATAGAGCGACTAAATATAATTATACAAAAAACTTATAATATTAATTTATAAAAATAATCACTACTGTCCAACTGTTATTACTAAAAGTATAGTAACCTATTAGAAGTCAATAGATAAATCAGGCAAAAAAGTATTTATCGATTTGAACTTAAAAAAAATATTTTGGCTCTCTAATCTATTGTTTTTAATAGCGTAGGGTGCTTTGATAATATAACATTGGGACAGTAGTGAAAAATAATAAGAATGCCTACACACGATATAATAGATAATCGAGAAGAAAAGCTGGTTGATCATATCAATCGGATTCTCGGCTCGACCGCGTCAGCACGGTTTGCCGTGGGGTATTTCTTTTTGTCCGGACTGACGAGTATTTCTGCCAAGCTTGCAGGGGTTAAGGAGCTGCGTCTTCTGATTGGCAATACAACCAACAGTCAAACTCTTGAGCAACTTGCAGAGGGTTACCGCAGACTTGAAATGGTAGCTGATACGGTTGATAGGCAAGCCCATCCCAAGCGGATAGAGATGAAGCCAATGAGTGACAAAGTTGCAGAAAACATCAGGGGTTCGGTAGAGCTTATGGATCAGACTGATGAAAGCGAGTTACTCGTCAAAACTCTTGTGCAGATGATCGAAGAAAAACGGCTTAAAGTAAGAATCTATACCAATGGGCATTTCCACGCAAAAGCTTATATCTTTGATTATGGAAATGTTTACGACCATTCCGGCAAAAAGGTCGACAGGCATGAAAAGGGCATAGCGATAGTAGGTTCTTCAAATCTTACCCTGTCCGGCGTGACACACAACACCGAATTGAATGTGGTTGTGCAAGGCAATGACAACCATACGGAGCTTGTTAAATGGTTTGATACCTTATGGGATGAGTCGCAGGATTTTGATGAATCCTTGATGCATGAAATGAAACAGTCGTGGGCAATTGCGCCTGCCAGACCATACGATATTTATATGAAAGCCCTTTATTCCCTGGTCAGTGACCGCATTGAAGGTGAAGAAGAAAAAGAAACCCTTTGGGACGATGAGATAATTAAGCAGCTTGCTGATTTCCAGAAGACTGCGGTGAAACAGGCTATACAAATCATCAAGGACAACCATGGTGCATTTGTTTCCGACGTCGTCGGGCTGGGAAAATCCTATATCGGTACAGCTATTATAAAACACTTTGAGAGAACAGAACATGCAAGACCGCTGATTATTTGTCCCGCTCCCTTGGTTGACATGTGGGAAAGTTACAATGAAGTATACCAGCTCAATGCCCGTGTTCTTTCTTCCGGCTATTTAAAAGAAAGTGAGGATGAAACACGCAACTTTTTACTGGAAGATGTTAAATATAGAGATCGCGATTTTGTACTCATCGATGAAAGTCATAACTTTAGGTATCCTGAAACACAGAGATATAAGATATTGCAATCATTTTTATCGAAAGACAAGCGATGCTGTTTTCTTACTGCAACGCCGCGTAATAAAAGTGCATGGGATGTATACAATCAGATTAAACTTTTCCATCAAGATGATAAGACTACTCTGCCAATAGATCCGCCTGATTTAAAACAATACTTCCGGCTTATCGAAAAGGGCGAGAAAAGATTACAAGACCTCTTATCAAACCTTTTGATCCGTAGAACCAGGAATCATATTCTACGCTGGTATGGTTTTGATGCTCAGACACATCAACAAATCGATCCATCATGTTTTAAAGAATATTTGGACGGAGTTAAAAAAGCATATGTACTTGTGGCAGGAAAACACCAATTCTTTCCAAAGCGGGAGCTCGAGACAATTGAATATAGCATTGAAGATACATACCAGGGTCTTTACAAAGAATTACGCAGGTATCTTGGCAAGGCACGGAAACAACAAACAGATACGCCACCCAAAGACGAGCTTACCTATGCACGTTATGGCTTATGGCATTATGTAAATAAAGAAAAACAAAGGCAGGAGCCATACGCAAAACTGCATCGGGCAGGAGCTAATCTTCACGGCCTGATCAGGATCCTATTGTTTAAACGCTTTGAATCGAGCGTTTTTGCATTTCGGGAAACAGTCAAAAATTTACTTGCTATCCATGAGAGGTTTTTGACTGCATTATCCAAAGGAATTGTTCCAGCAGGTGAAGATGCACAACAAATTCTTTATGATCCGAATGCAGAAGAAGAGATGGATTTAATCGACGCTTTGGCAGAAGTTTCTAAAACGTACCAAATTGCCGACTTCGATAAAGAACGATTGCAGAAGCACATTGAACAGGACATTCAATTATACAAACAAATTCTGGTTCTTCTCCTTACCGAGTGGGTGAATTTCAGGTTTTTTTGTAGTCGAGAGGTGGCAGCATACAAGTCAGGACTTTTAGCTGGAAGTATTCAGGATCTTTTAGTCCGTAGGCTCTTCGCTG
>JAJYLN010000025.1 GCA_021787665.1 bacterium | reverse complement strand
AAGGCACCTCCGATGGTTATTAAGACACCTCCTGTGGTCAGTGAGTCTGTGTCTTTTTATCTATGAGCATATCAGAAAGATGATGACCCTGGTATGCTCAGGAGGTGCACTTTATATGATTATCAGCTCTCTGTTTCTCGGCGTCCATCAATCAGCATGTCTGTAGTTTGCAGTCTTAATATTGACACCCGTCAAGTCTCAACACTATACTTCATCTATGGCGTGGGAGGTCTTTGAAAAAAAGGCGCAGGCGTACGACGACTGGTTTGACAGGAGTTTCGGTGCCGGCGCCTTTTCCCTCGAGCTCGAAAGTATAAGAAGGCTCGTAAGAAAGGCCCCTCCGGATTCGCTGGAAATAGGGGTCGGCACCGGCAGATTTGCACGCGCGCTGGACATACGGTTCGGCATGGACCCTTCCCGTCGTGTAGTGGCATACGCAAAGGAAAGAGGCATACGGACCGTACAGGCCGCTGCGGAGTCACTCCCTTTCCGTGCAGCCAGTTTCTCCTCCGTATTCATGATAGCGACGGTGTGTTTCCTCGACGAACCGCGACGGGCCTTTGCAGAAATAAACAGAATCCTCAGACCGGAAGGTATGCTTGTCCTTGGTCTTATCCTCAGAGACTCGAAATGGGGCAATTTTTATGAACGCAAAAAGACCTTTGGTAATGCATTCTATCGTCATGCTAACTTCTGGAAGAAGGACGCATTGTTCACCGTCCTCGATAAAACGGGCTTTGCAGTCACCGGCTCGCTGTCGACGCTGTTCGATCCGCCCGGCTTACCCCTGATCGTCGATCGAAAAATACGAGAAGGCATCCATGCCGACGCCGGGTTCCACGCTATTGCTGCACGAAAAAAGTGCTGTTGACCCGGATAAGCCCCTTTTCTCATTACGGTATCTTCCCGCTCCATTTCGGACAGAGTCAAAAAAGCAGACAAAATAGGGTTTGACAACACGCAAATCTTCTTGTATAGTCAGCATTAAAACAACTCAAAGGGAGATTTGTATGATAAAGATCCTGCTTGTCGACGATATGAGGAACTTTCTCGATCTCGAGGTCTCTTTCCTGCGAAGGGCGGAGTCGAAGGTCATCACGGCAAAGGACGGGGCCGAAGCACTCAAACTGGCAAAGATCGAAAGGCCCGATATTATCCTGTTGGACCTCGAGATGCCCAAGATGAACGGTATCGAGTGCTGCAGGATAATCAAGAGCGATTCTTCTTTGAAAAAGATCCCCGTTGTCATGGTGACCTCTACGGACAGGCGAGGAGAGGCGCTCAAGGCCGGGTGCGACGACTTCGTGCGCAAGCCCATCAACGAGTCGGCATTCCTTGAAGAGGTAAAGAAGTTCGTGGAGATAAAGGTACGGAAGGAAGAGCGCTACGATATATCCATTGAGGTAAAGTACGAGTACAAGGACAGGGCCGTCTCGGTCTATTCGAAAGACCTCAGCTATTCCGGGCTCTCCATCATCACGAAAGACCTCATACCCCTGAACACGATATTGAGCCTGGCCCTTTCCCTGCCCCAGCATCCGGCTTCAAACAACGGCAAGACAGAGCCCCACCGCTACAAGGCAAAGGTGATGAGGACCTTCAAGGAAGAGACAGACGACCATATGATCAACGGTATCGGCCTCGAGTTCGTCGATGCAACCTCGAAATCGCTGGCCGCGCTCAAGACATTCATCGACCATAAGGCAAAATAAGGAGGGAACCATGTATAGGGGAAAATTGATTATCTTCATACTCGCTCTGACGCTTGCAGGGCTTGTCCACGGCTGCAGCTCCTCGCCTTCGAACGCAACGCAGCAGCACATAAACTACCTGCTGACCCAGGGCAAGACAGAGCTCTCGAACCAGCAGTATTCGAGCGCCATAACGAATTTTGAGGACGTCCTCAATAACTACGACCCGAACAACAACCAGGCGCGGTTCGGCGCGGCCATAGCGATACTCCTCAACCAGGTAGGCAACCTCGTGAGCCAGTTAACGTCCCTGCTGTCGACGTTCGGGTTCTCGCTGTTCGACCAGGGCACGCCGGTGCTGAAGCCGCAGTTCGTCGAGAGCGGCAGCATGTCGCCTATAAACCAGTTGATCGGGGGTATCCTGAACAGCGCGCTCATGACCTCGGTCTATCAGGCAAAGGCCTACTTCGACGCGATCATCCAGAGCGGTGACAAGAGCTTCGAGTTCCAGATAAACTCGCTCCCGCTATCCATAGGCAGCGGGACGCTCTCGTACGCCCTCGGAGACTACGGGGGGATGTACGACATGGAGGAGGTCTACTATTTCGATGCGCTGCTGAATGGCATCGACGGGACGCTCGATCTCTTCATGGCGGTCAACCTCGACATGAACCTCGCAGACATCGTAAGATACGTCGGGGCCTCCGGCAGGCTGAGCAACCTCGATATCGATACGATACTCGAGGCGCTCGGCTTTATTATGGTCGATAACTCGAACACCCTTGGCATAGACCCGGCGGACGGCACACAGAACATCGCCGCCGGACAGCTCGCGCTGAGTACCGCGCTTCAGGACATCATAGGCGGCGTGGACTTCATCAAGAGCCCGCCGCACGGCGAGACAACGAACGTCATCACCTACGGGGCAGACTCGAATGGCAAGGCCATCCTCATCCTGCACATGAAGTCGCTCGGAGCCAACGGGTACACCACGAGTACCGTCAACATCCCCATCACCTCATCCGCCGGCGGCTTCATCACGGACATCGCTTCGAGGGTCCTGAACAACATCAACGGCGGCACCAACAACGGACAGTACACCTCGTTCGGCAATGACATCGCCCCGGTGCTCTCGATGGCGGTCGTCGCCCTGTTACAATCGAACCTCGTCCAGAGCATCATCGACTCTGCTATCGCAGGATTCGGTCCTACGACCCAGTCCACGTTCAAGCAGCTCATGGGGTTCCTCAACGTCGATACCCTGACAGGGGTCCTGGCAGCGGCGATCCCGGGCAACATAGAGCTCGACCTTGGCCAGTTCTTCAAGCAGCCGGTATCCCTGCGCTCGATGATGCCCGCGTGGGTCGCTCCGGGCACGACCGGGACAACGATCACCGGGTATACGTTTACGGCGAGCACGGATCCCCTTGCACCCATCGTCTCGACTATCATCCTCGAGTATGAATGCCCGGCATCCGACCTCGCGAGCACCATGGTCTACTGTGGCAGCACAGGTCCCTTCACCGCTACCGCCCATTTCCTTGGTCCGGACGGCAAAGGCATAATCGACCCGGACAACAATGGATACAGGATAGGCCCTATCCCCAACCCCGGCATCGCGAAGGCGTACCTGCCGTACATCCCGTTCAGGGACCCGACACTGGGAAAGATGTTGTACACGACCATTACATGCAGCGGGGGAGACATCACTACCTCGACCGCCGCCACATGCAAAGATAATGGCGCGTCCGGGCCGTGGAGCAACCCGAACCTGCTCGAGCTGAACTACCTGGTACAGGACCTGGGCCAGACGATATTCTCTCTGATCGGGAGCGGTACGCTCTGAATCATCTTTTCTTCTCTGGCAGTCGGTGGGTGAGACGATCACCCACCGGCCGTCCCTTTCCCTCAGATGAATTCCACGGCCTGCCCGCGCGCAGCGCGACGGCGTATCTCTCCTATGACGTAGGCCTTGTGGTGCATGGACTTTATCGTGTCCATGGCCCTGGGGACCTTGTTTCTGTCCACGACCATTATCATCCCCAGGCCGCTGTTGAACGTCCTGAGCATCTCCGTCTCTTCGATCCTGCCGAGGCCCCTGATCAGGTCGAACACCGGCGGTATGCTCCACGAGCCGGTCTCGATAACGGCCCTGTACCCCTTCGGAAATACCCGGGGGAGATTTTCCGTAATACCGCCCCCGGTGATGTGTGCCGCCGCCTTTATCAGGCCCTGCCCGGCGAGTGCTCGGACCACCTTGACGTAGATAATCGTGGGCCTCAGCAGCTCCTCCCCCAACGTGCATCCGAGCTCGTCTATATAGGCGTCGAGTTTCATCTTCCTCTTTTCGAGCAGCACATGCCGGGCAAGGGAGTAACCGTTGCTATGGAGGCCGCTCGAGCCGATACCGATGAGCACGTCCCCCTGCCGCACGTCTGCGCCGTTCATGAGCCTGCCTTTCTCTGCAACGCCCACCACGAACCCGGCGAGGTCGTACTCTCCGGCCTTGTAAAAGCCCGGCAGCTCGGCGGTCTCTCCGCCCAGCAACGTACATCCTGCCTGCCTGCACCCGCTGACGATGCCTTTGATTATAGCGCCCGCGGTGTCGAGCCTGAGTTGCGAGGTGGCCAGGTAGTCCAGAAAAGCGACCGGCTCAGCCCCGGTAACGACGACGTCGTTGACGTTCATGGCCACGAGGTCGATGCCGACCGTGTCGTGGACGTCGGCCATGAAGGCGATCCTGAGCTTCGTGCCCACGCCGTCTGTCGACGTCACGATGACGGGCCGGCGATACCGCCTCCTGTCGACCTCGAATAGCCCCGCAAAACCGCCGATACCCGCAAGGACACCCTTCCTCAGGGTAGACTTCGCAGCGGGTTTTATCATCTCGATAAAGGCGTTGCCCGTGTCGATGCTCACGCCGGCATCGCTGTACTTCATGTCAGTCCGCTTTTTTTCTCAGGAACGTCGGGATGTCGAGCTCGTCCTCGTCGTAGCCCGTCAGCATCACCTTCTTCACCGACTTTACGGAGTCGATCTCGTCGATCTTCCTGTCCGCCCGTTTGAAGGCAGGAATGTCCCTGTTCGAGTCGCCGTGGACCACGGACAGCTTGCCTGCGATCGGATACTTCTCGCTGATCCTCCTCTCGCCGAAGCCGGTTGCAATCACGGTCACATCGAGGCTGCCGCCCATGTCCTCGTCTATCACCGTGCCGTATATCACGTTTGCGTTGTCGTCCACCTGTTCCTTGACGAGCTCGCATGCGTCCTTGATCTCGTTGAGCGTGATGGAGGCGTCCCCGGTGATGTTGATCAGAATGCCCTTTGCCCCGCTTATGGATATGTCTTCGAGCAAGGGGTTCGATATCGCCTTGTGCGCTGCTTCTTTCGCCCGCTTCTCGCCCTCACTCCTGCCGGTACCCATCATGGCCATTCCCATCTCTCCCATGACCGTCCGCACATCGGCGAAGTCCACGTTGACGAGTCCCGGGATCGTGATGATGTCGGATATGCCCCGCACCGCATGGAGGAGCACCTCGTCGACCCTGGTGTACGCCTCGAGTACCGTGGTCTTGTTATCGGCTATGTTGAACAGCCGATCATTCGGTATCACGATCAGGGTGTCGACATACTGGCTGAGCTCTTCTATACCCTTCTCGGCCTGCATCTGCCTCTTCCTGCCCTCGAACTCGAATGGTTTCGTCACGACCGCGACGACGAGGGCGCCGAGCGACTTCGCTATCTCCGCGATGACCGGGCCCGCGCCCGTGCCCGTGCCTCCGCCCATGCCCGCGGTCACGAAGATCATATCGGCACCGCCGAGGACGTCCTTGAGCTTCGCCTCGTCTTCCATGGCGGCCTCCCTACCGATCGCCGGGCTGGCGCCGGCACCGAGACCCCTGGTCAGCTTGGCACCGAGCTGAATTTTGTACGTCGCCTTGTTTCTGGTAAGCACCTGCATGTCCGTATTCGCTGCAATGAAGTCCGCTCCCTTCATGCCGCTCCTTATCATCGTATTGACTGCATTGCCTCCTCCTCCACCGACACCCACGACCTTGATCTTTGCCGCATGATGATACTCGTTACTCAATTCGAACATCTTAGCCTCCTTTTTTGACAAATAGTTTTGACGCTATGTTCACGAAAAATTCCCGTATCCTGTTCACTATCTCTATGTCCCTGTTTCCGTAGTTCGTCACGTGCGAGTGCTTGCTCCCGTAGATCACGAGCCCCACAGCGGTAGCGTACGAGGGGTCCTTGACGACGTCCGTAAGGCCGCCGATGCCCGAAGGGAAGCCGATCCTCACCGGCAGGTTGAAGATCTGCTCGCCGAGGTCGACCATGCCGTCGAGCACGGAGCTGCCGCCGGTCAGGACGACGCCGGCAGATATGAACTCCTTGAATCCGGACTTCGTGATCTCCTTGTCCACGAGCGTCAGGATCTCCTCGGTCCTGAGCTCTATGATCTCGGCCAGGGTCTGCCTCGATATCGTCCTCGACTTCCTGTTGCCGATGCCCGGTACTTCCACCATCTCGGCCTTGTCGACGCCCGTGCGCATCGCGGTCCCGTACTTTATCTTGATCTTCTCGGCCTCATGGATGGGCGTCCGCAGGCCCACGGATACGTCCTTGGTGATGTGCTCGCCGCCGAGCCCTATGACGCTCGTGTACTTGATGCTGCCCTCATAGAAGATGGCGATGTCCGTCGTGCCTCCGCCGATGTCCACCAGCACGACCCCGAGTTCCTTCTCTTCCTGGTTGAGGACGGCTTCGCTCGATGCGATGGACTGGAGGACGATGTCCGAGACCGTGAGTCCGGACCTGTTGCACGACTTCACGATATTCATCGCAGAAGAGACATTGGCCGTTACGATATGTACCTTGACCTCGAGCCTCACGCCGGACATGCCGAGCGGGTCCTTTATGCCGCCCTGATCATCGATGATGAACTCGTGGGGAATGACATGGATGACTTCTTTGTCCGCCGGTATCGGCATTGCCTTTGCTGCGTCCACGACTCGTTTTATGTCGTTCGACTTCACCTCCCTGTCCTTGATGGCGATCACCCCGCTGCTGTTGAAGCTTCTGATGTGGTCGCCGGCTATGCCCGTGTACACGCTCGATATCTCGTAGTCGGACATGAGCTCAGCCTCCTCGATCGCCTGTCGTATGGCTTTCACGGTCGTCTCTATGTTGATGATGTTGCCCTTGCTGAGGCCGTGGGACGGCGAGACCTTGCCTATGCCCACCACATCGAGGGTGCCCTCTTTCAGCTCTCCGACGATGGCGCACACCTTGGTCGTACCTATGTCCAGCCCGATGATCATGTTATCCCGCTTTTTCAATGTCGCTCACCTCCCTGTTCATGTTCCGAAGCGACGGTCCGGATGGCCCGCCGTCTGCAAAGCCCTGCTTGTACCGGACAATACCCATCCCCGCGAATCTTAGATCGATCACGGAGAACATCTGCACTTCGTCACCGAAATGACCCATGATCGCATTCAGCCTGTCCATTTCGGACGTGACGTCGCCTGTCCGTATCTTTCTAAACCGTATAATGAGTCCTGCATTGGTAACTATGGAGTATCCCGTTTTATCGATGTGGATCTCCGAGACGTCTTTGCCATCCACGGACGAGTCCTGATCGAGATCCCGGAAGAGCGACACGGCGTCTGCCACCGGCCGGAGCGGCACGTCCAGGAAACGGCCGCCGCGCGCATCGAAGCCCGTAATGACCGGATAGTTAACCGGGTCATGCCGATCCACCTTCTTGAAAATGATGCCGTTGCTGTCGACGTAGTAGAGACGGCCGAGCAGTATCATGCAGAACGCCTTCCGCTCCGCAACACGGATGTCGAGCTTGTGGGGCGGCAGCTTCCGCACCGACACGCTATGTATCCATGGTATCGACATGATGTTGTCTATGACCCGGGAGAGCCGGATCGAGAAGATGTTCTGACCGAAGGTAAGTCCGGACGCGCTGATAATTTCCGCGGGCAGGACGCGCTCGTACCCCTGCACCTGTACTTCCCTGAGGGCAAACAGGTGGGAAGAATCTATCGCAGGCGCTGCCTTTGCATACAGGAATCGGCCGCCGATGCCAGCGACGGCGATCGCGGCAATAAGGAGCACATACCCGAGGGAGGCCCGAACGCGGTGTCGGTACAGGACGCGGTCGTTGTGCTTTTTCCATCTCAGGTTCGACGGGGCCTTCAGCCTCGCCTTGAAGTTCGACGGCAGGAGTATGTTCATTCGACCTTCCCCTTCTGATGCAGGTCCCGCCCCGGCACATCCTTCAGCTTCAGACGAGCGGACCCGAGTATGCCTTCGACGAGCGCCTCATAGCTCATGCCCTTGTTCTCCGCTATCTTGGGCACATAGCTTAGAGCAGTAAGCCCCGGCAGGGTATTGACCTCGAGCATGTAGGGCCTCCCCCCAGGAGCCACCCTGAAATCCATGCGTGAATAGAAACTGCACCCCAGCAGACGGTGTGCGGCCAGTGCCGATTCTTCGACGCTTGCCATGATATCTGCCTCAAGCGGGGGAGGGATAAAGAACGTCTCCCTGCCCTCCGTATACTTGACATCGTAGTCGAGGAACGTCTCGTCGGACCGTATCTCCATGGACCCCAGTACCCGGTCGTCGTACACGGCAACCGTGACGTCCATGCCTTCGATGAACTTCTCCACGAGGACGCGGCTGTCGTATTTCAAGGCGTGCGTGATCGCCTTCTTCATCTCCACGGGACTGCTCACCCTGCCGATACCGATGCTCGATCCCTCGCACGCCGGCTTGACGATGTAGGGCAGGTTGATGCCGCCTTCTCTGAGCAGTTGATCGTACCCGATGGCACGCTCGACGACGCGGTACGGGGGTGTCAGGATGCCGCCACTCGTGAGGATGTGCTTCGTAAGGACTTTGTCCATGGCCGTGGCACTCGCCGAAACGCCGGAACCGGTATACGGTATCCCCATGATCTCGAGAACGCCCTGGACACAGCCGTCCTCGCCGAACCGTCCGTGGAGCGCATTGAACGCCACCTCTATCCGCAGCTCCCTGAGCTTGAGCGGGAGGTCCCGGTCGACCTCCACCTTCACGACGTCGTAGCCCAGCCCGGCGAGAGCGCGGTAGACGGCGTCCCCGCTGAGCATCGATATCCCCTTCTCGGACGAGAGACCGCCGAGCAGTACGCCGACCCTGTCCTTCTTCGTGACGGTCGTCATGACTCGTCCCCTATGATAACAGCCTCCAGCTCGAGTCGTACGCCGCTTTTTTCCCGGACCTTCTCGATGCCGGCATTGATGAGCGCGAGCACGTCCCCGGCCGCGGCACTGCCGGTATTGACGATGAAGTTCGTGTGCAGTTCCGAGTACATGGCGCCCCTGACCCTCACGCCGCGCATGCCCGCCTCCTCCAGCAGCTTCCATGCCTTAACGCCGCTGGCCGGGTTCTTGAATATGGAGCCGCAGCTCGGCTTGTTGAGCGGCTGTGTCTGTGCCTTGACCTTCAGAACTGTCTCCACCTTCTTCTGCACCTTCGTTGCATCGGCACTCCTGAGGGCCAGCACGGCTGATACGACGATGCTGCTCGCTGAGAGCGCTCTGCAGGTCCTGTAGCCGAAGCCCATCTCGTCTCTGCCGTAGGTCTTCGTCCTGCCGGACCGCTCTATGAAGGTCACGGCCTCGACCACGTCCGCAACGCTGCCTTCTCCGGTGCCCGCGTTCATGAACACGGCTCCGCCCACCGTGCCCGGTATGCCGGCCAGCAGCTCGGTACCGGAGAGCCCCCTGTCCGCGCAGTACCTCACGAGTTCTGCGACAGGCATGCCTGCGCCGGCCCTGAGCCTGACGGCCCCCTTGTCTTCCGACTCGATCTCCATCGAGTCGAGCGTGTGTTTGATCCGTATCACCGGATACCGTACGCCGCCTTCCCGTACTATCAGATTGGTCCCGGATCCCATCACGAAGTACCGCTGTCCCGTATCTTTCGACCATGCAATGAACTTCAGGATGTCATCGGTGTCAGCGGGCGTAAACATGCAGGCACACGTGCCGCCCACCCTCATGCTGGTGTACTGGTTCATGGGCACGTCGAGCACCACTCTGCCCCTGACGACCGACCGTAATTCATTGAAATCAACCATGCGTCTTCAACCTCTTTATCAGCGCGTCTCCGAGCGCCGTAATGTCTCCGGCCCCCTGCGTAATGACCATATCGCCCGGCACTATCAGGGACTCGAGCTCGCTCAGGATCCTGTCCCTGTCTTTGATGTACCTGACGTCCTTGTACCCCATGTCCTTCATGCGGCTGAACAGTCCGTATGCGCTGATGCCTTCGATAGGCTCCTCTCCGGCCGGGTATATGTCCGTTATGATCAGCACGTCGGCCTGATAGAACGCGGTCAGGAAGTCGTTGAACAGGAGCATCGTCCTCGTATACCGATGGGGCTGGAACACGACGATCAATCTCCTGTTCCAGCCGCTCTTTGCGCCGGCGAGCGTCGCCTTTATTTCCTTGGGATGGTGTCCATAGTCGTCGACCACGATGACGTCGTGCGTTGCGTCCTTGATGTGCGCCTTGATCTGGAACCTTCTCTCGACGCCGTTGAAACTCCGGATGCCCTCCCGAATCTGCTCCGGGTCGATCTCGAGCTCCACGCCGGCCGCAACTCCTGCTAGTGCATTGTAGACGTTATGGACGCCAGGCATACGAACCGTGAATGGGCCGTATTGCTTACCCCTGATCGTGACGGAGAAATCGGTCTCGCCCTGCCTCTGGACGACGTCGTAGCCCCGGACATCTGCCTGGGACGACAGACCGTACGTCATCCTCCTCACGTTCAGCCTCGGGAGTATCGAGGCGACGTTCTCCTCGTCAAGGCAGAGGATCGCGAGTCCGTAGAACGGCACCTTGTTCACGAACTCCACGTAGGCATCTTTCTCCCTATCGAAGGTCCTGTAGTAATCCAGGTGCTCCGGGTCTATGTTCGTTACCACGGCAATGGTCGGCGTCAGCTTCAGGAAGCTCCCGTCGCTCTCGTCTGCCTCCGCGACCAGGTACTCGCTTTGTCCGAGCTTGGCGTTCGAGCCAAACATGTTGACCCTTCCGCCCACGATGCTCGTCGGGTCGAGGCCGCCGCTCGCCAGGATGACCGACACGAGCGAGGTCGTGGTGGTCTTGCCGTGACTGCCCGCTATCGCGACCGCATACTTGACCCTCATGAGCTCCGCGAGCATCTCGGCACGGGGTATCGAAGGTATGTTGTGGTCCCGCGCATAAACGAGTTCCGGGTTGTCCGGCCTGACCGCCGACGAGAACACCACGACATGAGCGCCGACCGCATTCTCGGCCCTGTGCCCTATCGCTATCCCGGCGCCGAGCGACTGGAGCCTCTCGGTCACCTTCGAGGCCCTGATGTCCGAGCCGCTCACATCGTAGCCGATATTGATGAGCAGCTCCGCAATACCGCTCATACCCGCCCCGCCGATACCGACGAAGTGTATGTGCTTGATCCTCTTATGCATGTCGCTCCTTCGCAGCGAGTGCCACCATCTCGTCAACGATTCGTGCCGCGGCGCCGGGCTTCGACCACCGTGTCGCAGCAGCGGACATGCGCTGGAGGCGGCCTTCCTGTGACACGAGCTCCCGCAGCACCTTTACCAGGGGCCCCGGCTCCTGCGTACGTACCGGGAGTACGACGGCCCCGCCGGCCTCGGACACCTCGAGCGCGTTCAGAGCCTGGTGGTCCGATGCGGCATGGGGATAGGGAATGAGAACCGACGGTATGCCGTACGCTGCAAGCTCGAACAGGGTTGATGCCCCGGCCCGCGATATCGCCATGTCCGCCCTCTCGAACACCGGGGCCATGTCGTCTATAAATGTACGGACCTGCGCGTTGAACCCGGACGATCTGTATGCGTCTACCACTGCAGCGTAGTCGCTCGTCCCGGTTTGGTGTACGAAGGCTATCCTGTCCCTCAAGTCGGCCAGGTCCCTCAGGGAGGCGGTGACCATGCTGTTTATCTGGTGTGCGCCCTGACTGCCCCCGATGACGAGTATCGTCCTCGGCACCTGCGTGCCCTGCCCCGGATCCTGGCGCCTGTGCGGCTGGAACCGTATAGGAAGCCCGGTCGTCACGCTCTTGCCGGCAGGCAGATACCTGTTCGCTGTCTCGAAAGACACGAAGACCCTCTTGACGAGCCTGGACAGGATTCTGTTGGCCAGGCCCGGCACGGAGTTCTGCTCGTGGATGGCCGATGGTATCCGAAGCACCACGGCGGCCATGACGACCGGAAACGAGGCGTAGCCTCCCACACCGAGCACCGCGTCCGGCACAAAATCCCGCATGATACGGTACGACGCGTACAGCGAGCCTGCAAGCAACAGGGATGCGGCCAGCTTTTCGGCCACCGTCTTGCCCCGGAAGCCCTTCACGCCGAGGAGCCGGCGGTTACTCTCGGGCAGAGTCCACTTCGCGCGCTCTATGCCGCTGTCCGAGCCGACATACAGGTACTCGATGTCCCGGTTTCTCCGGACAATCTCGTGCATGATCGCCAGGGCCGGGAAAAAATGTCCACCGCTACCCCCACCGGCTATAATCAGCCTCATCGCTCCCCTCGTTTACCCTTTTTGCAAGGTTCAATAGAATGCCCACGGATATGAGCTGCGCCACCAGGGAACTGCCCCCGTAGCTTATGAACGGCACCGTGAGGCCCTTGGTCGGCAGCAGGCCGAGCGTAACGGCGATATTGATGATCACCTGCATCGCGATCAGCAGTGCCAGACCGTAGACCGTCGCCTTCGTGAATAAGCTTTCGGCCCGTGCCGCCACGGCAAAGGCCTTCGTGATAAGGTAGATAAATACGCCGATCACCGCTGCGACGCCCAGGAACCCGAGCTCCTCAGCGATGACCGAGAATATGAAATCGGTATGTGCCTCAGGCAGGTAGAACAGCTTCTCGAAGCTGTTGCCGAGCCCTACGCCGGTCAGTCCGCCGGCGCCATAGGCTATTGCCGACTGAACAATCTGGAAAGCCCCGGTATGGGCGTGCCGTAACGGATTGAGGAACGCCCTGATTCGGTTGAACCTGTACGTGGAGCGTACGACGAGCACGACGCCCGCCGCGATGCCGGAAAGCCCAGCCGCGGCAAGCGGGGCCAGGCCGGCGCCCGCGAGGAACAGGATCGCAAATACCACCCCCGCCGTGATGGCGGCACTGCCGAAGTCCGGCTCCCGTATCATGAGGAAGAGGAGCGGGACGGTGTATAGCAAGGGAACAAAGACCGGGACCGGGCCGCTGTTCCTACGGGCCTTCACGTCGATGAGGTCCGCGATGAAGAGTATCAGCACGGGCTTCGCGAACTCGGAGGGCTGTATCGAAAATTGCCCGATCCGTATCCATCGGTGTGAGCCGCTTACCACGACCCCTAAGTGCGGCACAAAGACGAGTACCATGGAGAACAGGGCGAGTCCGAAGAGGACCTTCGAATATTTCCGTACGCGATCGATGTCTGCCGTGGCGACGATGCCACCGGCAACGAGGCCCACGATGAGGTACAGTACCTGCTTTCTGACAAAATAGTACTTGGTACCGTACTCCTTCAACGCGTAAATCGAGCTCGCGCTGAACACCATGATGACGCCGAAGAGGCACAGCAGGATCGTCGCTGCAATAATGCCGCGGTCATAGCCTTTCATGTGCACCGCCTCCCCCTTTCAGCCTTTCCACCGCGGCCTTGAACACGTCGCCCCGGTGCTTGTAGTCCCTGAACATGTCGAAGCTCGAGCACGCGGGCGAGAGCAGGACGACATCGCCCTTCACCGCGGCACGACGGGCAGCGGACACGGCGGATTCCATCGAGTCTACCGGCACGATGTCCACGAGGCCTTCCAGCGAGGCCGTTATGCGCTCCCGGGCCTCGCCCATGACGAGCACGAGCTTCACCTTCTCCTCGATGAGCCGGGAGAGCGGACCGTAGTCCCCGCCCTTGTCGCGCCCACCCATGATAAGAATGACGGGCGCAGAAAAGCTCTTTAGCGCCACCACGACCGCATCGACATTCGTCGCCTTGGAGTCGTCATAGTACCCGACACCGCCGATATCCGCAACGAGCTCTATCCTGTGGGGTAGCCCTCTGAAGCCGGCTATCGTTGTCTGGATGACACTTTCCGGAACGTCCAGAAGTCTGGCCATGATGACGCACATCATGACGTTCTGGACGTTGTGCATGCCCCGCAGAGACGGGTTTTCCGTCTCAAAGGTCGACCTGCCGCCGCAGCCATCGGCATAGACTATCAGGCCATCTTTATAGGATGCACCCCGCCTCGTCCTCCGGCCCGTCGTAAAGCAGTAGGGTTTCGCCCTGATGCTCCGCTTGTTCTTCACGATGTTCTTGTCGTCTGCGTTGATCACAGCGTAGTCGTCCGCGGTCTGGTTCATGAATATCCTGAATTTCGCCTTCGCGTACTCGTCCATGCTTTCGTAGCGGTCGAGGTGATCGTCCGTGATATTCAGCAGGCCTGCTATCCATGGGGTCAAGTGCACGATGCCCTCGAGCTGATAGCTCGACAGCTCGAGCAGGTATAGATCGTACCGGTCGTCGTCGCGGACGAGTTGTATGAACGGCGTGCCTATGTTGCCCCCGATCCCCGCCTTGATGCCGGCGTTACCGAGCATCTGCCCGAGCAACGTCACCGTGGTAGTCTTACCGTTCGTCCCGGTAACGGCCACGATCCTCTTTCCGGTAAACCGCGAGGCGAGCTCTACCTCGCTGATGACCTCCACGCCCCTGCCCCTGGCAGAGACAACGCCCCGGAGCGACATCGGCACCCCGGGGCTCATCACCACGAGGCCATAGTCTCCCACGGCCGAGCCGTCCCACCCGTCGATGATCTTCGTGCCTTCCGGGAACCGGCCGCTATCCGCGATATCGCGGCGCAGCTTCTGATCGAAGCAGGTCACGTCTGCCCCCCGCCTCACGAGGAAGTCCGCCGTGGCGATGCCGGTCGTCCCCATGCCTATGACTGCGACGTGTCTGTCCTTCAGTTCCATCCTCTACCTCAGCTTGAGCGTTGCCAGGCCAATCAGTGCGAGAAGAATCGAGATGATCCAGAACCGCACCGTTATCTTGGGCTCGTCCCAACCCTTGAGCTCGAAGTGGTGATGTATGGGAGCCATGGCGAACAGCCTCCTGCCGGCAAGCTTGAACGAGCCGACCTGCGTTATCACGGACAGTGCCTCGACGACGAATATCCCCCCTACGATCGCCAGCAGAATCTCCTGCTTGAGCACCACGGCAACGACGCCAAGCCCGCCCCCGAGGCCGAGGGAGCCGACGTCCCCCATGAACAGCTCCGCCGGATACGTGTTGAACCACAGGAACCCGAGCGATGCGCCGATCACCGCGCCGATAAACGTCGCTATCTCCCCGGTACCGGGAATGGGCGTGAACATCAGGTACTCCGAGAACTTCACATTCCCCAGCACATAGGCGAAGACCGCATACACGCTGAACGACGTCATGACCGGTACGATGGCGAGGCCGTCCTGTCCGTCGGTCAGGTTGACGGCGTTCGACGTGCCTATCACGATGAAGAGGACGAGTATGAAGTACGTCCATCCGAGGTCGAGGACGGCCTTCTTGAAGAACGGAAACGTCAGGGTAAAGTCGAGGTGATCGTACCGGACGAGCAGGGCTATGATCAGGATAGTCAGGGCGGACTCCATCACGAACTTGTAGCTTCCCCTGAGCCCGCGTGCATTGTTGCTCTTCAGCTTCATGACGTCATCGGCAAGACCTATCGCCCCGAATCCGAGGAGCGAGAACAGGAGTATCCATACATAGACGTTCGTGATGTCCATCCACAGGATGGTCGAGACCGTGATGGCCCCTAAGATCAGAACACCCCCCATCGTGGGCGTGCCTCTCTTCGCCTTGTGGTGCTTCGGTCCCTCGTCCCGTATGACCTGGCCCGCACCGGCGCCGGACATGAGCCGGATGAACGAGTTACCGAACAGCATACTGATGACCAGGGACGTGATCATGGCGCTCAGCGTCCTGAAGGTTATATACTTCAGGACGTGGAACACGATGTAGTGCTTTGCGAGCGGATACAGAAGATACTCAAGCATTGCCGCCCTCCGTGGTCCTGCCGTACGCGGTCACCACCTGCTCCAGCCCCATGCCCCTCGATCCCTTCACATAGACGACGCCGTGTGGCACCGACACGGCGCGGAGCTCTTCCACGATGTCCCGGACGGCGTCAACCCGACTGGCATGCACGTCCGGAACGCCCGCCGACCGTATGCCATCGAGCGTGTCTCCGGCGAACGTGCCCGTGAGCACGAACCTGCGCACGCCGCGGTCCACGAGCAGTCTTCCCAGCGTATAGTGCTGTTCCCGGGAATGCTCCCCGAGCTCGAGCATGTCCCCGATTACAGCCACGATACGGCCTGCACCATAGCGCTCTATCGCGGACAGAAAGCCTTCGCGCATCGAGTCCGGGTTTGCGTTATAGGTATCGTCGATCACAGTGATGCCGTTTTTATAGGTGACCGCCGTACCCCTCCCCCTGACTCCTCGGTACGCTGCACACGCGTACCGTATGCCGTCCCACGGCACTTCCATGAGCCGCGCACAGAGGACCGCAAGGGCCATATCGTGCACGTAATGCCTGCCCGGGAGGGGCATCGTCAGGGCATGCTGCTCGCCCCGGTACGTCACGACGAACTCTGAGCCGGCACCGTCGTCTGCCAGGGCGTACGCCCCCACGCGCAGATCAGCTCTTTCCGAGAAGCCGGCACTGAACACCCTGCCTTGAAACGCGCCGGCGGCCTCCATCGTGCGGGGATCGTCCGCGTTCACGATAGCGGTACCGCGTCCGGACATGGCCGAGAACATCTCGGACTTTGCCTTTGTTACTCCCTCGAGGTCGTGGAAGAATTCGAGATGCGCCATGCCGATGTTCGTCAGTATGCCGATATCCGGGACCGCGATCCTGGCCAAGTCCCCGAGTTCGCCGAACCTGCTCGTGCCGAGCTCGAGCACCCAGACAGAGGTCCCCGGCTCCATGCCGAGCATGGTCAGCGGCAAGCCCACCCGGTTGTTGAGGTTCCCCATGGTCTTGCCCGTGCTGTGCGTCACGGAAAGCAGTGAAGCGAGCATCTCCTTCGTGGTGGTCTTCCCGCTGCTGCCGGTTATCGCGATGACCGTGGGCCTATGCCCGGTCCTCACGGTATGGGCAAGCGCTCCGAGCCCGGCCAGGGTATCATCGGCGACAAACACCGCCGTCCTGTCCCGATATGACAGGGCGGCCTGTGCCCTGTCCCTGCTGACGACTATCCCGGCCGCCCCCTGCGATACCGCCGTCTGAAGGAAGTCATGCCCATCGAAATGCTCACCCCTCAATGCAAAAAACAGCGTGTCCTGCATCGGCTTCCTCGTATCCGTGGACACACCGTCCGCCTCCCAGTCCACCGGGCCCCTCACGATTTCTAAACCCTTAGTCGTTCGTATGTCTTCCATCGTTATCTTCAAAGCGGCACGCTGAAGTAGTCCGTTATCTCCTCTCTGTCGCTGAAATGCACGGTCCTTTCGCTGAATATCTGGTAGTCCTCGTGTCCCTTGCCTGCGACCAGTACGATGTCGCCGCTGGTAGCGACGTCGAGCGCGGTCCGTATGGCCTGTCTCCGGTCCTGTATGATCGTATAGACGTGCCCCTCGAAACAATCGCCCGGGCGGAGCGACACCACCCTCTGCGCATCCCTGATTCCCTTCTCTATAGCGGCCATGATCGCCCCGGGGTCCTCCGAGCGCGGATTGTCGGACGTGACAATCGCTACGTCCGCCAGCCTGGTCGCGATCTCCCCCATGAGCGGTCTCTTGCCCTTGTCCCGGTCGCCACCGCACCCGAATACGCACATGATGCGCTTCTTCTTCAGCTCGTTCAGCGCGATCAAGACCTTCTCGAGCGCGTCCGGCGTATGGGCATAGTCCACGAATGCGTACACGCCCCTGGGGTTACCGATCCTCTCGACCCTACCGGGCACGTTGTCCAGTGCCTTGACCCCTTGCCGGATGTGCTCCGCGGATATGTTGGACACGATTGCGGCTGCGACTGCAGCCATGATGTTATAGGTATTGTAATGTCCCACGAGCGGCGACGAGAGGTCCATCACGCCAATGGGCGTGGAGAGCCGCATCCCTATCCCATCCAGCGATGACGAGGAGTCCAAGAGCTTTATGTCGGATTGCCGCGAGCAGCCGAACCTGAGGACGCCGATGCCCCTCTTTACCCTGATGCGGCCCGCCCACGGGTCGTCGCCGTTCAGGATGGCAAACTTCTTGCCCTTGTGGCTCGCCACGAGCAGCTTGTCGAAGAGCAGTGCCTTGGCTGCGTAGTAGTCCTCCATCGTCCTATGGTAGTCGAGGTGGTCCTGCGTCAAGTTCGTAAAGATCCCCATATCGAAATCGATGCCCTGTACCCTGCCTTGATCCAGCGCGTGCGACGAGACCTCCATGATGACATCGGTGGCGCCCTGCACGAGGAACTCGCTCATCATCGCATCGAGGTCCAGGGACTCCGGGGTCGTGTTGGAGGCCTTGATGCGCCTGTCCATAAACCGGTAGTTGATCGTGCCTATCACGGCAGGCCGCTTCGAGGCGGAAGTGAATATCGACTCGATGAGGTACGTGGTCGTCGTCTTGCCATTCGTGCCCGTGATGCCGATGACCGTGAGTTTCGACGAGGGATTGCCGTAGAACGCCCTGGCCATGGCCGCCAGGGCGAGCCTCGGACTGTCCACGATGATTTGCAGTACATCACGATACGCCGGGTCGTACGTCTTCGCGACGATGGCGATTGCACCGTGCTGGACCGCCTGCCCCACGTATTTCGTGCCGTCGTCCCTCTCCCCGGGGATGGCAACGAAGAGGTGTCCCTGCCTGACCTTTCTCGAGTCGTATGAGATGCCCAGCACATCGCCGGCCGGCTCGCCGTGCAGGGATACATAGCTTATACTCTTCAGGATCCTCTTTATGTCCATCCCTACCCCTTTATGACATCCGCCCTATGTCCACGCTGCTCTTGCCCGTTGCCCGATACGCTGTCTGAAAATACGACGATCACCGGACCGTGCGCGTATCTCGCGTAGGGTTGCGGGGATTGCCCGACCGCGTACCCGGAGCCCCTGATGACGAGGTCTTCAATGCCGGCCTTCTTCGCTTCCCGCAGGACGGTCCTGATGGAAGCGCCCCGGAAGTCCGGAACAATGCCCGTCTGCGTCACGGACGCGGCCTGCACCTGGGCCATGTCCGCTACGGAAGGCTCGCTCGATGGCGTCGCCATGATGTTCAGACCCGAAGGAACACCCAGATAGGGGAGCACCTTTCCGGCGACATCCTTGAACAGAGGAGCTGCACTCTGCCCTCCATACGGGTCCGTCTTCGGATCCACGATCATGATCAGCATAACGATACTCGGTGCGTTCGCCGGGACAAACCCGAGGAACGAAGATACGAATCTGTTCTTATAGTACCTGCCCGTCTTCGGATCGGGAATCTGTGCCGTCCCGGTCTTCCCGGCCACGGTGTATCCGTCCATACGGGCTCTGACGCCGGTCCCGCCGTCGTTCACGACGCCAACCAGCATGCCGGTCATGGTCTTCGCGGTCTGCGGGGATATCACCCTCCTTCGTATGACCGGGGAGAAGTGCATGACATTGCCGCCCGGCGCCCTGATCTCCTTGATTATCTGCGGCATGACGAGCAGGCCGCCGTTGGCTATCGCCGCCATAGCTGTGACGAGCTGGATCGGCGTTGCCGACACGCCTTGTCCGAACGGTATGGTATCGATAGATACCCCGGACCACCGGTCCACCCTGTTCAGGATGCCCGGGGACTCTCCCGGGAGGTCTATACCGGTGGGACTGCCGAAGCCGAACTCCTTCAGATAGCGATACAGGGTCGTCGGACCGAGTTTCTCGCCAATCTTTGCTGCCCCGATGTTGCTGCTATACTTGAGTATCGTACCGGCATTGAGCATATCGTAATCGCCCTCGGCGTCCCTGATGACGATGTTGTAGACCTTGTAGTGACCGTGCTCGCAGAAGAACTCCTCCTTCGGCGTGATCGCTCCGGCATCGAGGGCCGCTGATATGACGAACGGCTTGAATATGGAGCCGGGCTCGTAGGTATTCTCAACAGCGATGTCCTTGAACACCGACACCGGAAATTTCCTGTAGACGTTCGGGTTGAAGTCCGGGATGCTGACCATAGCGAGGATCGCGCCGGTTTTGGGGGCCATGATGATCCCTATACCCTTGCTCGCGCCCAGATCGGTGACGGCCTTTTTCAGCGCTGTTTCGAGTATGAACTGTATGTTGAGGTCTATCGTTGTAACAACATTGTCTCCGCTCATGGATGTTCCGTTTATCGGGTCGCCGGCGTAGACCGGACTGTTGTGACCATCAACATCCACCACCGCAGAGAAGGGATTGCCATGGAGATAGTTGTCCAGAGACAGCTCTATGCCGGAGAGTCCCCTGGAGTCAACGTCCACAAACCCGAGGAGGTTGGAAGCGATGCTCTTGTCCGGGTAAAACCTCCGGTACTCCCTGAGGGAGTAGACACCCTTCAGATGGTACCGCAGGAGCTTCCGCGCGATGTCCGGATCGACCAGCCTCTTGATCCATACGAACTGTCTGTCCGCCGTGAGCTTCGTGAGCGTCTCATCGGCGCCGAGCCCGAGCACCCGAGAGACAATAACGGCCGTCCGACTCTTGTTCGCTATCAGCAGCGGGTCCGCGTAGATCGAATCGACGAGGACGCTCTGAGCGAGTATCCTGCCGTCCCTGTCGAGGATGGCACCCCGCGCCGGGATCAGCGTGATCTCTCTGGAGTACTGCCTCCTCGCAATCTCAGCGTAGCGTCTGCCCCTGATGACCTCGAGGTAGAACGCCTTGGATACGATGACAGCAAAGCCGGATATGATGCATACGTATACTATGAATAGCCTGACAAGCTGGTGCTCATGTATTCTCTTTACAGCGTTCATCCTACCTGTCTATCAAGATTATCTGCTGCGGGCCGGGATACCGGAGGCCCAGCCTGGTCCTTGCAATTTCCTCGATCCTGGCCCTGCTCTTGAGTGTGGCGAGCTCGAGGTTGTATTGATCAATCTGCTGAGTCAGCGCCTGCGTCTTCGACGCCTCTGCGGATATCGTATAGTTCTCGGCGACGAAATCGACCCTGCTCCATATCAGTACCAAAATGAACACCAGTACGGCGATTGCCGTTGCGAGCAGCTTGTAGGGATCGATACGGATCGCGTCGACTCTCTGGTCGTCGATCACCCTGCTGTTCGCGTATTCATCAGTATACGTCTTTATACTCATACAGCCTCCTCAGTTTAACCTCTCTATCGCCCTCAGCTTCGCGCTTCTGGCCCTGCGGTTGACGCTCAGCTCGTCCGCGTCAGGCGTTACCGGCTTGCGCGTGAGTATCCTGAACGAGGGCGCGGACAATGTGGAGAGCCGCCGGAAGGCGGCCTTCACGATCCGGTCCTCGAGTGAGTGGAACGATACGATGACCAGGACTCCTCCGACATTGAGGAAGTCTTTGACGGCCTCCAGGAATCCCTTCAGGTTACCCATCTCGTCGTTCACGTATATCCGTATCGCCTGGAACGTCCTCGTTGCCGGGTGTGTGCGTGAACGACCGTGGACGGCCCCGGCGATCACGGAGGCGAGCACCGCCGTGCACTCTATCCTCGCCTTCTCCCGTGCCTTGACTATGGCCCTCACAACGCCTCTGGAATGCCTCTCCTCGCCGTATTCCCTTATGATGTCTTCCAGCTTGTCGGGCCGAAAGGTATTCACGACCTCGTACGCCGTGATACCGTGGGACCTGTCGTACCTCATGTCCAGGGGGCCGTCACTGCTGAAGCTGAACCCCCGGGCGGCATCGTCTACCTGTGAGAGGTTGAAGCCGAGATCGAGCACGATGCCGTCGAACCCTCGGACGCCGGCCTGCCGCGCTATCTCCGGGATGTCCTTATAGTTCGCCCGGATCAGCTTTACCCTGTCGCCAAAATCCCTCAGGTTCGTTTCCACGGTCCTGAGTGACTGATCATCGATGTCAACACAAACCACGGAACCTCCGGGTGCCGATGCATCGAGCAGGGCACGGGCGTGTCCCCCCTCTCCGGCCGTGGCATCGAGGTACACCGCGCCATCCGCAGGGTGCAGATACCCGACCACCTTCTCTGCCATTACCGGCACATGCATCTAAACACCATACTGTGCGATCCCCTTCTTGATGCTCGAGAAGTTGTTCTTTATCCTCTGGTGCTCCTGCTCGAACACGACGGCGTCCCATATCGAGAATATCTCGTCTCCTCCGGATATGATCACTTCCTCCACGAGGTGCACCTCTTCCCTCAAATACAGAGGGATGAACAGCCTTCCCAGTCCGTCGATGTCGTACGAGAACGCATCGCCGAAGTACATGCCTTTGAAGTCCTCGACGACGTCGAGGCTCTGGGGCAGCGATTTGATCCTCTCCTTGCGCTGCTGAAAGACCTGGTAGGGGTAGATGTCGAGTCTGCTCTGGTTGTTTATAATGATGACTTTATTGTCGTACTCCTCGGACAGTATCTTCCTGAACGCAGAGGGGATACTCACCCTGCCTTTCTTGTCGATTTTATGCTTGTATCTTCCTATAAATTCCATACAATTTTGTTACCTTTTCATACCCCTTTATACCACTTCATACCACCATAAAAGCAAATGTCAAGATATTATTGATGGTTGCCGTTCACTATGGTGGGGTAGGCTTGCGGCGGGATTATCGGTAAGACAAAACTGATTTTAGGCCCGTTTCTACACGCTAGAGGGCTGTCTCCCATACCTTTTTCTTTCTGTCAGCGGCAGTTTTAACAATAAAACGGCATACGGATAGCAGTAAAAGCGGATTCGGTTGTGATCGACTCTGTCTTCTTTGGAGCCAAGGCAATAACGCCAAGCTCCTCCAGAGGCCTTATGAAAAAGGTACAGAGGAATGGATACCAGCCGTGGTCAAAAGCTGTGCACGGTACAGACACACCCTCCCTTCTTCACAGTGGCGTTGTTATTCGTTATAAGCCGAAGGTAAGTTTAACGCTGTAAACGGGTATTTTAGAAAATGCTGCCTCGACTGCAAACCTTGCTATCGTAAGGTCAAGCTGTACGCCGACGGTGCCCTGCAATTCGGAAACATCCGCTTCTTTCAGGTAGACCAGTGATGACGGTGTCGGCAGGGCAGGCGGTGTCGGCAGGACGGTGCTGGAGGAGGGTATAGTATCTGGCTTACTCATAATAAAGACTCCGGCTATACCTGCGTACGGCTCGAATATCAGCATCTTTTTGCTTATTGCAACAGATACATCTATGACCTGCATACTCAACTCCTTCACGCCGAGCAGGGACGAATATGCACCGCGCAGACTTATAGCAGGCTGTACTATGCCATCTTTGAGGATTGCGTACTGAGCCTCGGCTCCCACGAGGGATATATTGCTGTTCGGTATGTGCAGGTATGAAACACCTACATCAATGCCCCATGGCAAACCCTTTCTTATAATCAGCCGTGGAATAAGAAGGTAGCTTGGGGGATTGTGGTCTTGTATTGCTTTGCGCCAGTAACTTGCGTTCTTGTCGATGACCGCAAAGCTCAGACTGCCGCCGATTTCAAAGCCCGTCCACCCAAGATTGCTCGCTGGACCCAACAGGTTGTAGTTCAATGACAGACCAAGATCCTCTGAAAGGCTTTTGAACTCGTCCTGGGACAACAGATAATTCTGCAGTACCGGGAACGTAATGTCCTTGCCCGCACATGCATAAAAAGGATGTACCAAGAAGACTACCGTGATGAAAAAGAAAATCGCACCTGATCTTTTCATGTATCCTCCCAACATTGAAGTTTGTCTTAGGTACCATAGTTGCCCGCAATATGCAACAGGTGAATGTGTTACGAAATAAACGCCGAGGCGGATGGGCTCAATCGATGTCTGCGAGGGCTGAGGCCGATGCACTCCTGATTTCGGCGACCGGGTGGGACAGGAGGACGATGAGGGGCCTTTCCGCCCGCGGGTCCTTCAGTCTGCCAATGGCCGTGATAGCGGCAATGACGATATCGTTGCTGGGATCCCTGAGGAGCTGCAGCAGGCTCGCAAGATGCGCGGTGCTCCCGATAGCGCCCACCGCACGGATCGCCTCTATCCGAACGGACATGTCCGGGTCGGCCATGCGTCTGACGATGGCATCGAGATACTTTACTGCCTTCTTCTCCCCGAGTATATGCACTGCGTGTGCCCGTATGCTTGCGTCCCTGTCCGCGGTGGCCATCGCAAGATACTCCCAAGACTTCGTGTCCTCGAGCCCGGCCAGCCCGAACACGGCCCTGGATCTGACAAGGACGTCCTCGCTCGCAAGCGCCTCGCCGAACTTGCCGATGTCCGCCTTCATACTCAGCCGTTCTACTGCGCTGGAAGCGGCCTGCCGCACGCGGTCGTCGTTGTCCTTAAAGAGTGCCTTCAGTGCTTCTATCCTGTCTTTCAGCATAGCTGCCGTTCTCCCCTCACTCACGGTCTTTCGTTTTTCCCAGATCACGGTAGGACGGCACGATACCGAGGCCGTCCGCATACAGCACGGCCCTCCTGATCGCCTCCTCTACGAGGCGAGCCGCTGCGTCGCCGACCACGTCCAGGGGACTGCTCTGGTGGCCGGTAGATACCGCGAAGACCACATCGCCGTCAAAACTTGTCCCGGCCGGGGAAAGAGATCGCGCGATGCCCGCCGATGCCATCCTCGCAATCGCGGTCAGTGACGACTTATCGAAGCGAGCGTCGGTGACCACGACGCACAGCGTGGTATTCTCAGTCACGGCAGGGGCGTCTCCGCCGGTCGCACCACCTCTTATGAACTGCGCGGTGTCCAGGAACTCTTTCGACGATCTCTCCTTCCGTGCACCTGCCATGACCCCGCCGTGGCTGGCCATGACATCGCCGAAAGCGTTCACCACGACATAGGCCCACACACTCACGCCCCCGGGCAATACGCAGGATGTTGTCCCTATCCCGGCCTTCATAGCGCTGTCCATGCCATTGATCTTACCCACGGTCGCGCCGGTACCCGCACCGAGCGATCCCTCGCGGACTTCCCCGGACAGTGCACCGAACGCCCGATACCCGGCATCACAGTCGGGAACCTTCCCGGTCGAAAACCTGAGATCGAAGATTGCCGCACACGGGACGATGGGCACCTTTATGCCCTTCAGATCAATACCCCTGTCGTGCTCTCTGAGCCACCGCATGGCCCCGCACCCGGCATCCAGGCCGAACGCACTCCCCCCGGCAAGCACGATGGCGTCGATGCCGGACACCGCATGCGACGCTTCGAGCGAATCTGTCTGCCGCGTACTCGTGGCACCACCATACTTATACATTCCGGCAACGGCCCGTTCCGAAAAATAGATCACGCTCACCCCGGTCCTGTTGGCCCTGTCGGTGTACTCTCCTACGAGGATGCCATCCGGTACGGCAACAGCTCGATCCGGTATGGCGCCCCCCTCAATCTTTCTCATGGCCCTTCATGAAGGCGTCCTTGAGCAGGGGTATCTCTCCTCCCTCGAGCAAAAGGAGCATCGTGTCGACGAGCCCGGGAGCGAACTGAGTGCCGCTATTTGATCTGAGCTCGGATATAACCTTCTCCTTGGGAAGCGAGGATCGGTACGGCCTGTCCGAAGTCATGACATCGAAGCTGTCGCATATGGCGAGTATCCGGGCCCCCAGCGGTATACTCTCCCCTGCGAGGCCGTCCGGGTAGCCCTTGCCGTCGTACCGCTCATGGTGGTGCAGGATCATCGGTATGATGTCCGCCAGGAACGACATGGGTCGCAGGATGTTTGCGCCGATGCCCGGGTGCAGCTTGAACTGCTCGTACTCTTCCCGATCGAGGCCGTCTTTCTTCGTCAGAGCGTCGTACCGTATCCCGATCTTACCGATGTCGTGCAGCCGGCCGGCCTGGGTCACGTTCAGCACCGACTTCCCGTCGAGCCCCAGCCTCTGAGCCAGGATATGGGCATACACGGACACCCTCTCTGAATGTCCTCTCGTAAAGCCATCCTTGGCCTCGAGTGCCTTGACGAGCGACTCTATGGACTCGATGATGGCGTGCTGCAGCCCCTCGTCCGAGCGCTTCACCTCGAGGAGCGTCGTTATCCTCTCCCCGAATATCGTGGTAAGCTTCCTCTGAGCATCGGTGAATGGCATCTCGCTCTTTACCCGAAACGCACACAGCGCGCCATAGAACCGGTCCATCAGGCCTATGGCGACGGAAAGGTACGAGTGGATATCGAAACTTATCGTCCCTTGTCCCCTGATCTGATCGATCTGTGTGCCCGTCAGATTCATGTATCGCTCAGCCTGCAGGCGCTTGAATACCTTCTCCTTATCCAGCGCAGACTCGAGCTCGCCGGCAGTTATGTCAAGAGACGACTTCATGACCCTCGTGATCACCGGCGTCGAGATGGTCTCCTTCAACGTCAGCATCACGATGTCTGCGTCCAACTCGTGCATGGCCTTCTCGAGTATAAGGTCGAGCACGGCCCTGATGTTGTTGTTGAGGATCATCGCCTCGCTGATCTGGTAAAGCGACAGCGCCTCCCGGAGCTGTATGTTCTCTTCCTCCAGCCGGCGCCGGTATACGGCCTTCTTGACGATAAAGCCAAGTTCCTCGAGCTTGAATGGCTTCAGGATGTAGTCGAGGGCACCGAGCTTCAGTGCCATGATCGCGGTCTCCACGGTACCGAAGCCCGTGAGGATAATGAACTTATGGTTGAGGCCCTCGGTGTTCGCCTTTTCGAGCAGCTCTATCCCGTTCATGCCCGGCATTTCGAGGTCCGTGAGGACGATATCGTAGTAAGACTTTCGCAGGTACGCATAGGCATCGTTGCCGTCCTCAGCCGTATCGACCCGATAACCCTCGATCGACAAATACTCTCGGAGAAGCTCCCGTATGGAGCTCTCGTCGTCTACGACGAGTATGCTCACGGGCTGCTTCGTCTGATCAGACTGCATACCGCTGTCCCCTGTGGTGTGTGATGGGAAGTATGATAGTAAACGTCGTGCCCTTGTTGAGCTTGCTCTTCACCATGAACCTGCCGTCGTGTGCCTCGACCGCGTTCATGACGATCACCATACCGAGCCCGGTGCCCTTGCCTGCAGGCTTCGTGGTAAAGAAAGGCGTGAAAATCTTGCTGAGCTGGTCGTCGGGGATGCCGGTCCCCTCGTCCTGCACCTCGATCTCGATATTGCTCCTATCAAAGACCCTCGTGGATACGGTTATGGTCCCCTGCCTGTTCTCCATGGCGTCCTTCGCGTTGGAGACGAGGTTGACAAGCATCTGTTCCAGAGCATCCGGGATTCCCTCGATCACGGGAAGGCCGTCGGAAAGTTGCACATGCAGCTTTATGCCCGCGGCCCTCAGTTCGTACTCCCAGAGGGCCACGGTGGAATTGACGATGTCGTTTATGCCGACAGCCTTGAACTCGATCTCCGTCTGCCGTACCGACTGCATGAGCTTGCGCACCGACTCGTACAGCTTGTTCACGCCCAGCTTGATCTTCTCGATCCGCTCCTTGCCGGTACCGACGCCATTGTCGTCCAATTCCCTGACGAGGAGGTCGGTCTGGCCGATGATCGATGTGATGGGAGTACTGAACTGGTGCGTGATACTGGCGATCACCTGTCCGATACTTGCGAGCTTGTCCGAGTGATACAGGATCCCCTTCATCTCCTCGAGCTTCTTCTTGGATCGGTCGAGCTCCGCGGTAAACTTCTCGAGCTTCGCGTACGACACCTGCAGCTCACTGAGTACCTTGTTCATCTCCCCGTAGTGGAGCTCTATCTCCTTTTTCTGATCCAGCGTCTCGGCATACAATCTGTTGTTGACGATACCCGTCCCCACCTGCGAGGCAAAGCTCCTGAGAAGATCCACCTCGTCTTTCGAGACCTCCATGCTGTCGGACTCCACCTCGAGCACACCGATGACCTCTCCGAAGGAAACGATGGGTATACCCATGAAGGTCTTCGTACCCGAAGCGCGTTGTATGTCCGCTGCAAGCGCTTCCGGTACCGATGGCACGGCATCCACCAGCACATCGCGTTCGTCATGGGACAAAAGCGGTACCTGCTCCTTCACGGCCCGAACGATCATGTTGGTTTCACTGCTCATCGGGAGCCGAAGCTTGTCCATTCCGAAACCGAGCATATCATTTACGAATCTGCTGCCGTGGTTGGGTGAGTAGAATTTTATGGAGAGCTCGGTCTTACCCGCGCCGAGCAGAAGGACGGCGTTGTATTTATACCCAAGGGCGTGCCTGACGGTATAGGTCACCTCCTTGAGGAAGTTCTCCACCGACACGAGCTTTCCCAGCTTATCGGATACATTCAGGAGAAAGTCCAGCTTACCCCTGTTGGAGGACAGTCTTCCGGAGAGGCTGTCGAGCCTGCTATTGATATACATGATGATACCGACGATCATCATAAAAACGGCGATATGTATGACGACCACCTCGGTCGGGAACAAGCGATGGACAGACTGATATCGCGTCGAAAACCTGACGGCGTCAGTAATGACAGTGGTGATCGTGAGCCTGCCCGACGCGACGAGTACGCTGAGGAACGATCCCAGCAGATACAGGCCGGTGTTGATCAGGAAAAACACGGCGTCGAGCCCGGTGCTGCCCAGTAAGCTCACGCCGAGAAACTGCAGGAGGAAGAGCGAGAAGAAGGGTGTGTGGTACCCGCCTGTGATAAACACCACGAACGCCGTACACAGAGAGTCAAGGATAGCGATGAACACGCCGGCATAATATTTGAAGTCCCCGATATTCCTATGCGTGGAATCCAAGGCCACGTTCAGCATAAAAGGAACGCCCGCTACGGCGACAAGGTAAGGGTACATGACCACCCGCTCTTTGAAATAGAACATGACCAGGCCGAGAACCACAGGGTAGACGACGTAGCGGCTCTTGATGCTCCATCTGAGCAGCAAGTCGGCATAGGTATGCTTTCTTTTACTGTCCGAATGAAGCAGTTCCCCACCTCCTGTACTAGCGCAACGAGATCGAATCAGAACGGTGATGGGAACTGCGTCCCATCACCGTGAATACTGTTACTTCGCTACCGTCTTCTTTAAATTGCTGCCCGCCTTGAACTTAGGTACTCTGCGTGCCGGTATCTTTAGTTTTGCCTTCGTCTGCGGGTTGATGCCTTCCCTTGCCGCCCTCTTCGCTACCAGGAATGTCCCGAAACCGGGCAACGTCAGCTTATCGCCCTTTTTCAATAATGCTGTAATGGTGCTGAGAAAAGAGTTTACGAGCAACTCCGCTTTTGCTTTCGAAACTTCGGCCGCTTCAGAAAGTCTTTTGACCAAATCCGCCTTTGTCATATTTCCTCCTTTACTTTATAAGATGTTTGCATTATCATGGACTGGTATGGTCAAGTCAAGAAGAATTTATCCCTCTTCCTGTCCATGCAGGAGACTGAAAATCCGCAATACCGGGCACGCCGCTTACCGGCGTCCTCCATCGGCGTAAAGGGTTACTGAGATGAGCGGTGAAGACACAAGCATCGAATCACAGTTGAGCCAGCTCGAGGCAAGGATACGCGATCTGAAGTTCGACTACGACAGATACTTCACGAAAGACCTGAAGCTGGAGCCCGTGCGAAAAAAGGAGGACGTCGAGAGGCTCATCCTGCGTCTGAGCAAAATAACCTTCATCAAGGCAAGCCAGAAGTTTACCTACGACAACATCATAGCGAGGTTCATAGCACTGAAGAATAGTTGGGAAAAGAAGCTGAGGCTCCTCGAGATCGGCACCGCAAAAAAAACCGAAGTAGCACAGGCAGCCTCTCCGGGAAACAACGGCGTGGATCCGTACCAACGCGTGTACGACGAGTACGTCAGGATCGTGACTTCCCTGAACTCTTCCGCGAAGCTGAGCCCGTACGATGCAGTCAAGCAGACCCTCGAGTCGAAGCGCAGGGAGCTCATGACCCAGTACCGGTGCAGGGACGTGGAATTCAAGGTGGAGTACGAAGGCAAGAAACTGAAGTTCAAGGCGGTCCCCCGGTATTAGCCCCTTGAAAGAGATTGCATTGTTTGTCAAAAGCTTCTTCCCCCGTTGCTCCCTTTTTCCGGCAGGAGCTTGAGAAGCAATCCGTTTGCCCTTGCATCTTTGATAAACGTCGGATCTGTCCATGAAGAACTATCACGTACGCTCCAGACGATGCACAGACGTGTGTAAATGTGTTGACAGAGGATCCGAATCCCTTTATTGATTACATTATCAAAATAACAAGGAGGTAAGGGTATGGGACTTCTGGATGGAAAAGTGGCTATCATAACAGGGTCTGGCGCAGGCATCGGCAAACAGCACGCTATCGCGCTTGCGAAAGAGGGTGCAAAGCTCGTCGTTAACGATCTCGGCGGTGCACGGGACGGATCCGGTACCTCTACAAAGGTCGCTGACACCGTTGTTGCCGAGATAAAGAAAATGGGCGGCCAGGCCGTTGCAAATTACGACAGTGTTGCGACTATACAGGGTGCGACGAATATCGTAAAGACGGCGAAGGACGCTTTTGGCAGACTCGACATCCTCGTAAACAACGCTGGAATCCTCAGGGATAAGACCTTGCTCAAAATGTCTGAGGATGAATGGGACATCGTGATCGCCGTGCACCTGAAAGGGACCTTCGCGATGAGCCAGGCAGCGGCAAGGTTCCTGAAGGAGCAGGGGCAGGGAGGCAGGATCATCAATACGACGTCCATTGCCGGCCTGATGGGGAACTTCGGCCAGACGAACTACAGCGCGGCAAAAGGCGGCATCTACTCCATGACGAAAACGGACGCTATGGAACTCGAGAAAGCCGGCGTGACGGTGAATGCCGTTGCGCCTATAGCCTATACCAGGCTTACCGAGGACCTGCCCATGTTTGCGGGTCAGGAAAAAGACCTCGCGCCGGAGCACATCTCCCCGGTCGTCGTGTTCCTGGCCTCGGACCTTTCGAAGGGCATAACGGGTAAGATATTCGGCGTACAGGGAAGGAAGATTTACCAGTTCTACATGAAGATGACGGACGGCGTTACGAAGTCCGACGGCATGTGGACCCCGAAAGAGATACAGGACAACATCAACAAGATCCTCGCGGAATGACCGAACTTCCGTATCGGCAGGGGCTTAGGAGTCCAAGTCCAAGCCCCTGCCCTCTCTTTTCTCGCTCTCATTTCACGGCACGGTAGACTTCCCTGACGCCGCGCCTCAGAGGCTCTCCGCAAAGAGCCGCGTCGAAAAAATCTCCTGAGCATATCCGCTCCCATTTTTATTGACATAATTCGGATCTTGGCTCTAAAGATAGCTTCCGGAGGGAATACAATTGCGGAAAATGTCGCTTGCGAAAGTCGATAGCCCCGTGATTGAGAACGTCCTCGTCAGAGAGCGGCTGTTCCGTGTACTCGACCAGGCGAGGAGCAAGAGAGCCGTCTGGGTCACCGGCCTGCCGGGTGCCGGTAAGACTACGCTTGTTGCGAGCTATCTTTCTGCGAAAAAAGTCCCCCATGCGTGGTACCATCTGGACAGCTCGGACGCCGATCTGGCGACCTTTTTCTACTACCTCAGGTACACGGTCAAAGGCCCGACTTCCTCAAGGCGTACAAGGCTGCCTTTCCTGACCCCTGAATACCTTCCCAATATCCAGACATTCGCACACCGGTACTTCCAAAACCTTTACAACATGCTGCCCAAAGGCTTTGTTCTGGTGTTTGACAATTACCATGAAATAGATGGCAACCCCGCGTTCCATGCCGTCATCAAAGAAGCGTTCATGAGCGTACCTGAGCATGGGAACATGATAGTGATAAGCAGGGCACGGCCTCCGGCACATTTTATCCGTTTCAAGGCCAACAGCACGATGGAGGTGATTGAAAACGAATCAATAAAATTCACGCCTGAAGAAGTCCACAGGCTCATGCACCTCCGTTGGGGGACCATGAACGGTCCGGAAACGGTACTGAAGCTGCAAAGCCTCACGAACGGGTGGGTAGCAGGGCTTGTCCTGTTGCTTGAACAACATAAGGGACATGAAGAATTGATCGTACGGGAAGGAATACGGGACTATCAATCCATTTTCGAGTACTTCTCATCGGAAATATTTGATCGGTTGGCGCTACAGCTCAGGGACTTCCTGCTGAAGACATCCTTTTTACCTTTTTTTACCGCGGAGATGGCAGTCCGGATGACAGGCAACAATTCGTCCGGAAAGATATTGAACGATCTCGTCCGATCCTCCTTCTTCACCGTCAGGGAACAGTACGACTATTATCAATACCACGACCTGTTCAGAGAGTTCCTTCTTTCCAGGGCGCAGGACCAATGGACACAAAAGGAGCTCGGAGAAGTCCGACATCGAGCGGCCACGATATTGGAGAACGCCGGCTTTACCGAAGAAGCGGCCAGGCTTTTTCTCCTATCCGAACACTGGTCAGAAGCGGTCAGAGTAATCCTGCGCCATGCAAGCACGTTTGTCCTGCAGGGCAGATACCGAACCTTGGAGTCCTGGCTCAAAGGATTGCCCGGCCCTGTTGTTCAAGGCAACCCATGGCTGATTTACTGGCTGGGCGCGTGCAGGCTGCCATTCAGTCCGGCGGAAAGTTATCCCATCTTTAAAAGAGCATTCAGGCTGTTTTCAAAAAACAAGGACAGGAACGGGGTATTCATGGCATGGACCGGGATCTCCGATTCTATCACGTACGGCTTTGGAAAAATGGGGCTCCATGATCCATGGATCGCTGTCATGGAAAGGCTTGTGAAACAATGGAAAGGCTTTCCTTCGACGAAAACAGAGGAGGCAGCGGTAATCAGGATGTTCCACGCTATGAATTTCAGGCACCATTTCAGCCCGAGGATTCGACCATGGCTGCAACACGCCGTACGTCTTTTCGAGAAGACCGACGACATCGATATGCGGATGCAATTGTGTACCGTTATCGCTGTTTACTACTCGACGGTAGGGAACATCCTGATGGAGGAGACGGTCCTGCCCTCGCTGAGGGACCTGAAGTTTTCAAACCAGCTCTCGCCCCTGACATACCTGATGTTTAAAATAGTGGAGGTCCTGTACAATTATTACACGGCAGCGGACGATCCGGAATTCAAGGCATTGAACGAAGGGATACGGGTGGCAGAAATGACCGGCATCCATGTCTTGGATCCTATGCTCCTCACGATGGGAACAGGATGGGCGCTGAGCTCCGGGGACGCCCAGCTCACACGCAAGCTTCTGCGGAAGCTGTCGAGGATCGCAGATAGCGCCGGCGACGATACCCGTGCCTTCTATGCCATCGTTACGGCCGGCGAGGCTATGGCAAGGGAAGATTTCACTGCTGCGTACGCTATCCAGAAGGCAGGTCTGGAGCCAGCCGTCGGATCAGGCGATGTCAACCTGATTGCAATAAGCTCCCTGCAAATGTCTCAAATATTGCATGAGCTCTCAGACGATGCCGCGGCGCAGCACTATCTCAACAGGACATCGAGGACCTGCGCAAAGCAAAAGCATTTCCAGTTTATGTACCTTATTGTAAAGGCCCTCTACGCATTCGATCTGCACGACGATCAAACAGGTTTGAGATCACTTCGCAAGGCTATGCAGCTCGGTCAGGACAAGGGATATGTCAACTTCCCGGGCTGGAGGCCCTCTGTCATGGCACGGCTCTGTGTCAAGGCACTCGAGCAGGGGATCAACAGTGAGTACGTGAGGGGCCTCATCAAGAAGCGCAGGCTTGTACCGGGGATGCTCGCCATGCAGTGTGAGAACTGGCCGTGGCAGATGAGGATCTCTACCCTCGGGGGACTGAGGATCCTGAGAGACGATGCACCGGTGGAGCTGTCAAGAAAGGCGCAGGTAAAGCCCCTGGAGCTGCTCCAGTTCCTCATCGTCAACCACGGCAGGCCTGTCGGGCCTGACCAGATTAGCTCTGCTCTCTGGCCGGATGCCGAGGGCGACTATGCGCTCCAAGCGCTGGACACGACCCTTCACAGGCTGAGAAGGCTTCTCGGGCACAACGACGCCGTGCTCTCGCAGGCAGGCAGGCTCGTCCTCAACACGAAGGTGTGCTGGGTTGATGCGATTGCGTTCGAGTTCCATCTCGACAGAATGGACGCCGTCGCGACCGGCAAGGTCGCCATGCCAAGGGTGACAGAAATGAAGGACACGATTAATGCCGCCTTTGGCCTGTACAGGGGCCACTTCTTCTGCGAGGCCGACCTGTCGTCGTGGGCGATACGCTTTCGGGACAGGCTGCACGACAGGTTCCTGCGTTTTATTGAGCAGGCAGGCAGGTACTACGAAGGTATCGGGGACCAGCAGGGTGCGCTATCGGTGTACCAGAAGGGTCTGGAGATGGACGACAGGATGGAGCTCTTCTACCAGCGTCTTATGGCGATCTACCGGCACCTGGGGCGCTACGCTGAGGCGGCATCGTTGTACGGACGGTGTGCTGCGGCCCTTGACGAAGCGTTCGGCATCGAGCCGTCGGAGAGGACAAAGGGACTCTACCGGGGGATGAAGCCCTAAAATCCCTCTCTGCCTCCCTTTTTTAAAGGGAGGAGACTGAATGACTACCGCCTTGAAGGCGGTAGGTTCGGAGACCCGTCAATTTGAAATTGACTGTCATCGGCAACCTGCTCCCCTTCCTGCTGCTTGATATATTCCTGTATCGCTTCATCGGTGATCG
>JAJYLN010000024.1 GCA_021787665.1 bacterium | reverse complement strand
GCGACATGGAAGAAGATCCCCCAGTTGAAGCAGATACTGGGTGAGATCGTGCTGAAAAAGGACATGCCCCGCTCTGCCTCCGACACGATAAAGAAGCAGTTCAGGGACGTCAAGGACTCTTTCTTAAAATTAGTCGGATGAGCAGGTCAGGCGCAGGCAAGGAGCGTATGCTCACCCGTATTCAGGGGCATCTCGCCCATCGGCAGTAGCGCGGACTTCAGAGGAATAACGACATCGATCTCCATCGGAGGAATACGGTACCTGATCCACTTTCTGTAGTATTTCAGGATATTACCGGGACCCCGCACAGCAGACGGTTGACTGTTTCTGCGGTTATGTACTATTGCCCTGAGCAAGGAGGAACTTATGGTATCGAAATCACCGAGAGATAAAAAAAGATCAGAAAGGGACAGGCGATCAAGTCCTGAAAGGCGCTCCGGCAGCGATCGGAGAACTGGTTCCGGGAGGAGGGTTGCAACCGTTGCAGTTGCCTCCGACAGAAGATCCGGCACCGACCGGCGCCAGGACACCGAACGAAGGACAGGCATCGATAAAAGAACGGGTTATGACAGACGTCTCAGCTATGACCGGCGCGGGCTCATGAAGAAGCTCGATAAAAAGAAGCACCGAAAAACGAGATATTACGCCATCTATTGAACGGGTGCAGGGTACAGGACATCGTTTCAGCTATAGTGTAATCGCAAGCCTCCCGAAACCCTTCTCCCTCTCTACTTCTTCCCGGCGTATATGGCAGAACAGGAAAAAGCAGTAGAGGCTTTATCACCACTGTCTGACCATCTTCCTGCCTCATTCGTTGCGACGGCATATCAGGAGTAGTCCTCCATGTGGGCCGCGATATGCTCTGACGCGTGTGTCGCGAGAGTCATGATGGATTCCTGCGGGTTCACCGCAATGGAAGTAGGAAACACGCTCGCGTCGCACACGAAAAGCCCCTTCACATCGTGCGACTCCAGGAACATGTCCACGACCGAGCTCGCCGGGTTCCGGCCCATCCGCGCCGTACCCATAGGGTGCAGGCTGGCCGTAAGCAGGGAGTTGCGTGCAATATGTTTTTCGATGAACTCCTCTGCCTGCCGTATCGACTCGAGCGCGGCGCCTCCCTGGACGAGAGGGAACACGTACCGGGCGCCCGCAGCAAAATAGATCTTTACGAGCGCGGAAAACCCCTTCTTCAGCCTTTGGACATCGGTGTCGGCAAGCGAATAGGTTATCAGGGCGTTGTGCCCCACTGCCCTGACCCGTCCACTCGACGTATCGCTGATCAGGGCACCGGCATCCGTAAAGCCCCGGTACCGTGCCATGAAGCCCTTGTGAGCTGCGCCCGTGCCCGGCACGATGAGCGCCCCGATCGGCGGAGGCAGCGCACCGACCAGTATGATGATGCCTTCCCTGAGGAACTCGTCGCAGTAGTAGCTCTGCGTGACGCCCTTCCAGCACTCGACGTCTTCGTCGAAGAGCGCGCCAACCACCGCTCCCGGGTGCAGCCTCAGGTTCATCCCGACCTGGCCGCTGGAGTTGGCTATACCGTTCCTCAACAGGAGCACGGCGCTCGGTACGGCTCCGCCGGCGACGATAACGACGCGCGCCTCTACCGTGACCTTCCACTTCCTGCCGTCCTCGCCAACCTGTATGCCTTCCACGCCGGTTACCCGCTGGCGCCGCATGAGCACCTTTTCGGCGCGAGTCTTCTTGTGCAGCCTCGCGCCGAGCTCGATCGCCCGGGGGATGTAGCTCAGGTGCATGGCCTTCTTCGCGTCGTACGGACAGCCCACGACACACGACCCGCATCCCCTGCACCCACTGGCATTCCTCCTGACCGGACCGCCACTCCAGCCGAGCGCGGCAACCCCTTTCCGCATGAGCTTACCGCTCATACCCATGATGTCGTCCGACACGGGTCCTATGCTGGTGAACTTTTCGACCCTTTCAGAGAGCCTGGAGATATGATCGTCGGTAAACACCTCGAGTCCATGGTCGTCTCTCCATGCCCGGAGGACCTTTTGCGGCACCCGCCACGATGTCCCGGTATTGAGCACCGTGGACCCGCCCACGGAGCTCCCCCACGCAATGGGGACCATGGGATTGCCCATGCCGACATTGCCCCGGAATGCCCTGGTCTTTGCCAGGACCCTGATGCTGCCCTGAATAAGATCTTCTTCAGGATCGATCCTGGAGAAGTCGCCGCCCTGCTCCATAACGACGACGGATAGACCGGCCTCCTGGAGCTCTTTAGCGCACACGGCCCCGCCGGCGCCGGAGCCAATAACGCAGACATCCGCCTTTTCCCTGATCTCCTTCACCGGTCCCCCGCTGCACACCCGCTCTTCAATCCGATCTGTCTCTCCGCCTCCGGAGAGCTGTAGAAAACCATCACCATAATGGCCTTGATCAGAAGAAAGATCATCCTGTTTATGCCCCACCTGCTCTCGCCAAGCCTCCGCAGGAAGGCATCTCTGTCCTCCGTGCAGAGGTTCCTGAACCGCCTCGGCCTGAAAAGGGTAACGACGGGAAGGACATCGATGAAGTGGAAAAAGATGCGCAGGAGTATGATCCTTTTGCCGAACGCGTGCACCGTGTCCTGCAAGACCGCCATCATGTCGATATCAGCCGCGCCCGTGGGAAATCCGTTGTCACGCGGTACAACGGTAACGGCAACGGCCCTGAAGACCTCTCTGTATGACATGTCCCAAACCTCCCTCAGATAAAAGAGAATCCTTTCACCTGATATCATGGGTTTCGCACACCTTCATTTTCCTGTCAACAGGTGAACAAGATTCCCGGTGCCTTTTCATCGAAGCCCTCGACAAGGAAAAAGCTCCATGAGTTCGTCTGTTGTTGGCTTCGCTTCGTAAACAACAGCCATACTTTATTGAGTATATTCATAATCATTCCGGGAAAAAGAGGCATGGTTTCCCTCCTTCACGTTTTGCTCGATTTTCTTGACTTTTACCTTTCCTGTGCTATGCGTGAGTGCAGGGAGGATATGGGTATGGATAAGAAGATACTTTTTCTTTTCTCGGGGTTACTCATGGGTTCCGCTATCGTCATCGGCGGCTGCGGCCAGAGTAATACGGGCAACGGCGCTTCAGCTCAGAATTCCAAGGTGCTCGGCCTTTTACAGCAGGGCAGCAATGCATTGCTCAACAGCGACCCTTCAACAGCGAGAAGCTCATGTCAGGCCGCACTGAGCCTCGATAAGAACAACTGCAACGCACAGTGGTGTCTCATCCTCGCAGACATGCAGGACGTCGTGGACCATCAGGGTACGGCCGTCGTGACCAACCTGATATCCGGACTGCTGGACGACGATATAGCGGACAGCTTCAGTGGACTGACTGCTGACCTGACCGACATAGCATCGAGGACGCCTGTCGTGGAAGCGAATAGCTGCGAGTTCACACTCTCCACGCTATCGCTCGAATTTCATCCGGACCTGTCAATCGCAGCCAGTAGCACCCAGAACAGCATCGATATGAAGGTCTCACTCGGCACCCAGTGGGGGCCGGCAGAAGCGAGAGTTCTCGGCAGCATGTCCAACAGCATGATGGCCACTATCGACGCTCTTTCGGCTCACAGCTATGACGCAGCATGCGTCATTCGCTGGGTGAGCGCGAATTACAACAACCCTGCAATCACAAACTTCAAACAGGACCCCCTCGGTGCCGTACGGTTCGCGGGCGGCCTGCTTGCCCAGTGTCAGGACCTTCTCGCATTCACGGACCGTGCGCCGAAGCCGGGCGCGTACTATTTCTCAAGGGTAGGCAGCGATATGGCGGCCGCCATACAAGAAGCACAGGGCCTGCCTGAGGCGCTCGTGAAGGACAGTGGGAATCCGCGAAAGGTGCTGGCGTATACCGATGCGAACGATGACGGCATCGTCGATGGTCTGGACACTTTCAAGTTCGGCTGCACCGACGAGGCTTCCGGCAAAAACTGCGTATCGCAATGGACGTCCCATGACCCTCAGAGGACGAGCATGTTTGTCTCGCCGGACGGGACGGTCACAGTCCCCTTCTTCGTCAGCAACAAGATCGTGCCGGCCGTACAGTCGCTTATGGGAATGGTATGGGGCAACCTCGCTTCCGAGGATCCGGCGCAGTTGAAGCCGAAGGATCTCAACGTGCTCATCGATGCCGTGATACCCTCACTGGCGATCAAGACCAACGTGATCGCTGCTGATCCCTACAAGCTGTTCAGCAATCCGCAGCCGTTGAGGAACTACTACCCGACGCTGAACCCTGCAGACGAGTTCCAGGTAGAGGCGGAGGTCGCCCCGGCCAATGCAGCGGGCCTACCCTGGTATTATGGATCCGGCGACACCGGCCATTTCACCGACGGGACTACTGCCATCGTGCGCGACGGCATTACAGCTCCGCAGTACTCCTTCACCTGTCCGGGATGCGCTGTGACTATTCCTGCGATGATCCCGTACGTCTCATTCGGCGATCCATCGTTCAATGGCGCGCTCTCGGTCGATCTGAGTCAGATGCTCGAGTTCTGTGAGCCGCAGGGTGCCGCGGACGGTACCCTTGCAACATCGTGCCCGGCATCTGGGACAGAGAGCTTTGTGCCGGCGACCACGTACAACCTCAATAAGATTATTGCGGGCGCTGCGTACGGGATCTATAGCTACCTTACCGGCACCAATCCGACGATGCCTGTATGGTAACATTTTGAGTATTCGCTCGCGGGGCGTTGCTCGCAACGCCCCGCATCGCTTAAAATAGTGTTGACTTTGCACAGAACGCTGTGTAGTATCATGGATATATCCGCTTGGATCCACGGACCCTGCACCGGAAGAGAGGTCTTCTGAGGTAGGGTAAAAGACCGAGACGGGGAGATACTAGGGAGCATTCTGGAAAACTCCGACCGTTTCGGCCGGAGTTTTTTTATGGAAAGAAAAAAAGTCACCCTACCGAGTATTGCGAAGGCATACGACGCCGGCGAGCGTCTGGCGATGCTCACTGCGTACGACTATCCATCCGCAGCAATAGCGGACCAGGCAGGCATCGAGATCATCCTCATCGGTGACTCCCTGGGCATGGTGATCAACGGGTACGACACTACCCTGCCCGTGACCATCGAAGAGATTATCTACCACACAAAGGCCGTAGTCAGGGCAGTCGAATACGGCCTCGTTGTCGCAGACATGCCCTTTCTCTCTTACCAGACCGGATCGCGCGACGCCATACGGAACGCCGGCAGGCTCCTCAAGGAGGGCGGCGCAGAGGCCGTCAAGATGGAGGGCGGCAGGAATATGGCGGAAGTCATACGGGCTATCGTCAATGCGGACATCCCCGTCATGGGACATATAGGGCTCACGCCGCAGTCCATACACAGGATGGGCGGTTATAGGGTCCAGGGCAGGGACGAGCGTGGCAGAGATGCCCTGATCCAGGATGCCGCTGCCGTTGAAGAGGCTGGCGCTTTCGCGGTCGTCCTCGAGGGCGTACCAGGCACCCTCGCGGCGGAGATTACATCAAAGCTGCACATACCGACCATCGGCATTGGCGCGGGCAGGGAAGTGAGCGGACAGGTGCTCGTGTTCCACGACCTGCTCGGACTGAGCGGAGACAGGCAGCCCACCTTCGTAAAGCAGTATGCGCATCTCAGGGAGACTTCCGTACTGGCGGTTCAGCAATACATCAGGGAGGTCAAGGAAGGCGTGTTCCCGGGCCCGGAGCACACCTACAAATAGGAACGATGAAGGTCATAACCTCTCCAAGCGAGATGCAGGGCCTTTCCATGGATACGAGGGCTCACGGTAAACGTATAGCCCTCGTACCGACGATGGGCTCTCTGCATGATGGCCACCTCAGCCTGCTGAGGGAAGGCAGGCAGCTCGGCGATATACTCGTCATGAGCCTGTTCGTAAATCCCATGCAGTTCGGGCCGGAGGAGGACCTTGCACGGTATCCGAGGGACCTTGAGAGGGACAAAATGCTTGCCGAAGGTGCAGGAGCGGATGTTCTGTTCTTTCCGGATGCGTCCGGCATGTACCCGGAGCCGTTCCGGACCTCCGTGGAGGTCGCCGGCATGTCAGAAGTCCTGTGCGGCAGGACACGGCCCGGCCATTTCAGGGGCGTTGCAACGGTCGTGCTGAAGCTGTTCAATATCGTCATGCCGCACGCGGCGCTGTTCGGAGAAAAGGACTTCCAGCAGCTTACGATCATTCGGCGGATGGTGGAGGACTTGAACATGGCCGTGGCAATCATCGGGGTACCAACGGTACGGGAACCCGACGGGCTTGCCATGAGCTCGAGGAACACCTATCTCACGGCATCGCAGCGGAAGAGCGCAGCATCGATATCCAGGGGCCTGCGCGGAGCGGCAGCGGCCTTCAACGAGGGGCATACAAACGCGGTGTCGCTCATCGGTATGGTCAGGGACGAGATATCGTCTGCCGGCTTGAAGGTGGACTACGTGGAAATCGTCGACGAAAAGACGCTGCTTGCCCGGCCGGTCGCATCGACTCATAGCAGGATCGTCGTAGCGGCATACGTGGGTAGTACACGATTGATAGATAACATCTCTTTGAAATACTTTGCAGGGAGGAAGAACAATGAACAGGACAATGCTCAAGTCCAAGATCCACCGGGCACTGGTCACCCAGGCCAACGTGGATTATGAGGGCAGCATTACCATCGATGAGGAACTGATGGAGCTCACCGATATAACGGAGTACGAGATGGTAAGGATATGGGACGTCACCAACGGCAACAGGCTCGAGACCTATGCGATAAAGGGCCCCAGGGGCTCGAGGACCATCGGTATGAACGGTGCAGCAGCGCACCTGATCAAGAAATCGGACATCGTCATCATTGCGAGCTTCGTCGATATGCCGGAGAAGGAGATACCTGCCGATTACGCGCCCCGGATCGTCTACATGGAAGGCAGAAACAACATCAAGGGGCTGAAAGGCATTCCACAGCAGGTCGTCGCCTAGGGCACTACTACTCGGCCCGGGCAAGCGCTATACGAAAAGCCGTAAAGAACACCGCAAGCCCCAGGACTGCGAACACATAGCTCAGGGCCTTCCAGAGAGGGGGATGTGCCCGAAGGCTGCCGGGCGAATAGAGGCCGTCTATACCGGCATACACCCAGAACAAGAAGCCCGTGCCGGGTGCGCCGAAGGGAAAAGAGAACAGGGCCATGACGATCAAACTGACGACGCCAAGGAGTCCGCCCACGAGTACGGGCAGGTGCTCAGCTGCGGCCTTCTCTATACCCGACAAGAATCCATACACGATAAGAGCGAGCAAACCTATAAAGAGCAGCATTCCAGGGACACCAATCGTGGTGAGTATCCTGACGTACTCGCTGTTGTTGCCGAGGTGCCAGGCATCGAATACGGACAGGACAGACCCGATCAGGCTGTGCGTCTGGCTGGATATCAGGGACAGCAGGAGGGTTCCGGCAAGTACGATGCCCACGATGTACAGAGGAGACAGATTTATTCTCAGTTTTCTCCTTCTTCTCACGTACGCAAGCAAACAGATCCCTGCAAGGCCCGCAAGGACTACCGCGGCCCACGAGGCCATCGAATGCGAAACGATGACATAGACAACGCCTTCAATGATAGCGATGCTGAGGACAACGATGTCCCGCAACCTTTGACCGAAGATAAACTGGCTCACGAGCAGAGGCAGGGCGCCTGCGATATACTCTGCGCCCGCATCCGACAGCCCGGTGGCTGATGTCTTGCCTGTCGTTCTGAACGGATCAAAATGTATGGAGTGAAAAAGGCTCGCCGTTTGTGCAATATCGACCGAGCCGATGACAATGACCGTAAGTGCAACGACTAACGTGAGCGCCTCCATGCCTCGTTCATCTGGAGCAAGCACAAACAAGGCGGGGTAGATAAAAAAGGGACCGAGGATTTTGGCGCTCCCCGCGAGTCCGTCTGCCGCTAGCTTCGGGTACAGTATAGATGCGGCGAGCCACGCACCCACGATACCAGCAGCCAGCATAGACCAAGGAATTTTTGCAGGCATCCTGTCACGCCCAATCATAGCGGCAAGAGCAAAAAAAACAAAAGCAGTCAGCGAGGAGAAAGCTACCGTGCCCCATTCACGGCCTTCCCTCCAACCAAGAAGAGGCACCATAAGGCACCAGAACATCGTGAGCAATAATAAAGGCTTGAAGCGACTGTCCACGGGTATAGATAAATCAGGAATCGTGCCAGCTTACCGCGGCGATACCTCTGGACAAGCGCATAGACGACTGGCAGGTATGGGTGTTTTTACCCACGGCCGCACAGAGACTGCGTGTTTTCACCCATTCCTATACGGGTGGTTATGAGGATAGTCCTGCTATCCTGCCCCTGTACATTCTGAAGACGTACTCAACGGCCGAAAAACGCCTCTGCCGGCATAACAACAAACCTCATGCGCACCTGGAGGGCCAAAAACAGCAGGTCAAGGGTCTCGCTGCCTTCCCGATGCGACCTACCGTTTTTTATCTATCGATTTCAGGAGAACCTGTGCGGTCGGACTGTCGGACATTACCCAGTCTGCCCTCGAAGCCGGCGTCTTATACTGCACGACCTTTTCCAGAATGGCCTTTGCCTTGGCGTACTCCCCCTCCTGTATGTAGACCTTGCCCATCAGTACCATGGACACGGTGAAATCCGGTTCCTGTTCCAGCGCTTTTCTGAGATAGCCGAGCGCCCTCGCATCACTGCCCCCTACCACCCACGGCAGCTCATAGTACAGCGCGCCGTACGCCACCAGGACCCAGGGATCGTTCGGATCGATTCTGTACGCCCTGCCCATGTCCTTCTCGAATTCCGGCAACATGAACAGGGCATGCAGCACGCCCCTGAGCTGACCGAGCTTGCCGAGGTTCACCGCGTACCAAAAATATCCCTTCTCACCGTTCCGGTCGATCCTTATTGCCTCGGCGCCTGCCTCCTTCCCGGTCTCGTAGTCCTTTACTGCGTCCGTCCCGGTAAGGGCCGGGTGGTCTCCCATCGCTGCAAACGCCCTGGATTCCATCCAGTACGCCTTGTACAGGACCTTCGGGGACCTGCTCTCTCGGATGATCCGATCGAACATGTAAATGGACCTGCGGAGGTTAGAGATGTCTTTATCATAATTATTGAATGTCCCCTCAGCCTCGCCGAGCGTTACGGCGTAAAGATCGCGGGGTAACGAGATCGAGATGATCGTCGCTGCGACGAACAAGAACCTCATCAGCGTGTCCCTTCGCATTACGGCCCTTCCTTTTTGCCCGATCAGGTACCAGCGGGCTCTATGGAGCATTCGGGTCCCAGAATTGCGGCATATGGTCGGCGCCCATGGGCTGGTGGCCGCTCAGGTGGCAGTTGTAGCAGGACGCATTCGACAGGGCGTGTCCGGTGGTGGTGTCAGAAAACCCGTGGCAGTACGCACAAGCCGGCATGCCGGCATCGGCCGGGTCGACCTGCGCCTGGGTGGCGCTGATGGTTTCTATATGGCTTTGGTGCAGCCCACCGGTGATGGACGGGTCAAAGACGTGACAGTCGGTACACTCGGCGACGTGTCCGTGCCGGGGACCGTCCCAGTTATGGCAGCCCCCGCATCCGGCATTCAAATAACGCATATCCAGATCAGCATCGTCCTGCGTTATCCTGAAGCCGTACAGAAAGATGCTCGTATGGCCGGTCTGAACTGAGGTCAGCAGCGTGTACGGGTCGAGCGTACCATAGTATGTCGGCGTCGTGCCTGCATTCGATTGGAAGCCGGTGCTGTGGACAGGGCCCCGGAGCCACGGATGACAGCCGTTCGCGCAGTCAACCCCGCCCATATACAAAACTTTCTGGACCTGTACCGGATACTCGCTGTTGCTGTGGTTCTCCACGCCGTTGTACACGGGGTGGCATGGAGCACAGTCACCCGTGTTCAGATCGAAGTTGTGTCTTCCCCTCCGGGGCCATGCCAACTCATACAGGAAAAGGGGGGGTGGATTATACGCAGGCACCATGACAAGCCCGGCGCCGCCGGCCTGCATCCATTCTTTGATGCCGGATGACTCGTCCGAGACAGTCATGCTCAACTGGACCGGGTTGTGGCAGTCATAGCAGTTGACCGAGCCCGACTGCACCGTCCGGGTGGTCTGGCAGCCTGCAAAGCCAGCCCCGGTCGCCAGGAGCAGGGCCCCGATGCACCGAACAATCCCATTTCTTTTGCCCACATTCCCTCCTCTCACGGCAGGTTCCCATCGGACGTCATCTCTTTCGACATGGGCCTGTAGAAGCTGAAATCTTGATTGACATAGCCGAGGTTGGCCCCCGGGTCACCCATATAATCGAGTCCGGCCCTGCTGAGAATGCCAATGTAGAACGGCCCCTTGACGAACATGTATATTTGGCCCACCAGTCCAAGCATCTTTTCGACGTTTTTCAGAACGGCAGTCCTCTGGGCAAGGTCCAGTTCGTAGAGGTCCTTCCCGTATTCTTTATGAGCTTCGGCATTGATAAGGGGCAGTACCAGGGGCAGGTCTTGGGCGATGCCATAGAACTTGTCGTACATAAGGTCTACGGTGCACACGTCGACGGCACCGGGCGCGCCCGTCGGGTCCGAGGCCATGCCCGGCAATACCGTGTCGCACAAGGCGTACACGGTTTTTTCGTCGGCCGTCATCGGCTGCATACAGGTGGACGGCTGCTGCGAGGCCCCCGGCACGAAGCCGCAACTTATCTGGTCTATCAGGCCGAACAGGGATACCATGACGGAAGCCCTGACGACCCACGTAAAGAACTCACGTCTGTCCAACTCCTTGCTGGCGACCTGGTTAAAAAATGTTTCTATGCCCATAGTATATCACCAGTTTGTCACGATATAGTCCGCTATCCGCTCTGCATTCGCCGCAACCGTCGTTGACGGGTTGACGCCGGTGCTGCACGGCAGGGAGCTCGAGTCCGAGACGAACAGACCGGGATAATTTCGTATCTGGCCATAGGGGTCTGCTGGTGAATATCTCGGATCGTCCCCTATCCTGCACGTGCCGAGCATGTGGTCTATGGAGTACATATAGCCGGTGCCCATCGTCTGGAGCAAGATCGCGTTGTTGGCCTTCGTGAGCGCCTGGATGGGTGCTATGACTCTATCCCTGTAATCGGCAAGGGTCTTCGTCAGAGGAAAACTGACGGCGGGTATATCGTTGTTCAGATACACCAGGCCTTCGCCGGTGACGGGGCCCATGATATTTGCCACGATCAGCTTCGACGGGTACACGGACTTTGCCCAGTGCTTGAAATCGAGTCCCCAGCCGGATTCGCCCGGCCTGTGAATATCGATGGCGAATATCGCGGCAGGCGATGTCCCTGCCTCTATGGTGATACCATAGTCGTGCCAGTACGCATAGGTCATAACGGCCGCACTGTCCCTTCCCTTATAGCATTCTATGGAGGGAAGCCCGTCCGGCAGCTCGATGCCAAACCGCAAGCCGCCGTTGTTGTTGAAATTCTTGCCGACCTGGTCAGAAAGACTTGGGAGATACTGCTTCGAGCGCAGGAGAAGCTCCGGCGAGTATATCGCGCCTGCTGCGATTATGACAACGGTACCTTGCACGGATGTAAGCGTATCGTCGGGCCCGGTATACTGGACCGTGTACCCGGCAGCGGACGGCATGATCTGCATCGCCCTGCATCCGGTCCTGAACTCGACGCCGGCATCCTGCGCCTGAGGTATATAGTTTTTCATGAGCGACTGCTTTACGCCGTAGATGCAGCCTGCCTCACAGAAGCCGCACTCCCTGCAGTTGATATAGGGGAAACGCGCCCTGTCGCAGGTCAGCCCGGCATTGTTCATGAGCTGGGCGAACATGCCGCCCGTCTTCGAGACCTCTTCCCATGTCGCCTGACGCACGGACATCATCTGCTCGACCCTATCGTAATAGGGGTCGAGCACCTGCCGGCTCACGGCATCAGGCCACACCTTGTACCCGTTGTAATCGACGAACTGGAAGGTCTCCGAAGGCGACCTGTTCATAAGCCCGGAGAAAACGACAGAGCCCCCGCCAAGCACCATACCGGACCTGAAGAATACGGCATAATCGTCCGACGTGGTGATATTCATGATATTGGAAAGGTACTTGAGGTCCCAGGTCTGCTTGAAGTCCGTCTCCGTATAGACCCTGCCCTGCTCGAGCACGAGTACCTTCTTGCCGGCCTGGGCAAGCCGCAGCGCCGGGATCGATCCACCGAACCCGGAACCCACGATCACAGCATCGAAGCTGGTCGTCATGGCCGGCCTATCCGAAAAAGATGGATTTTCTATGCTTGAGCAAGTCCTTCAGTATTTCCTGGATCTGATCCCTTATCGTCTCGGAAAGCCTGTTTATCAGGATGTCGTCCTCTACATCATCCGGGCCGTACTTACTCATGTCAACAGGCTCGCCGTACCCTATGTACCATTTCGTCGGCAGCGGTATCGCGCCGAGGGGACCGAGCCAGGGGAAAAAGGGCGTCACCGGCAGATACGGGGCACCCACGAGCTTGCCGAGCCAGTCGATCCTCCCTATGATCGGGAAGGCCTCTTCCGCGCCCACAACCCCCACCGGCACGATGGGCGAACGCGTCCTCATCGCGAGCTTGATGTACCCTCCGCGACCGAACCGCTGGAGCTGATAACGGTACTTGAAGGGCTTTCCGATGCCCTTCAGACCTTCAGGGAACACCACTACGAGTTGGTCCCTCTCGAGCAGCCTCTCCGCATTCTCCTGCGATGCCCGCACGGAACCGGTCTTCGTAAGGAATGAGTTGATGAAGGGCATATAATAGGCAAAGTCTTCTACGAGCGGCCTGGTAAACCTCTGCGCCGGGTGCGACTTGAATATGGAGGTCACGATCATCGCGCCGTCGACAGGTATGCCCCCGGAATGGTTCGAGACGAGCAGCGCACGTCCGGTCGAGGGTATGTGGTTCACACCGATGGTCTCCACCCTCCACCACTTATCGTGGAGAAAATCGAAGAGCGGCTTTGCCTTCGCCGTGAAGATCGGATCGAGACCGAATTCGTCGACCTCGGTGGACGTTGCCCACATGGCGATGCTCGATATCTGCTCCTTGATCCTCTGCGTGGAAAACTGGGATGCAAAGTTCCGTGCCTTCTCCGCCGTTCCCGACAAGAAATCCCGGCCGATACTCCGCCGCTCCTTCTTGATATCGCCTATCAGGGACTTGAACTTCTCGTCGTAGTTGTTTGAGAGCTCTTCGAACTTGTCCTCGATGACCTTCATCAGCGCGGAGAACTCCCGTGAAGTCGCCACAGCATACTGCTCCGGCTTCGTCTTTCTCTGCTTCTTGAGGTTGATGACCCTGACCTTTTTTGTCTGCGGCGACAACTTGACGGGACGTACCGTAATGGCCGTATCCGGCGCGACTATCTCTTTTATACGCGGTGCGCCCTTTGTCCCGGTAGACAGCATGGTTGTGTTTTCTTTCGGCATAGTCCCCCCCTCCTTGTGTTACTCGACGAGCCTCAGCTCTCTCAGCCTCTGTGTGCCCATGAAGCTTTCCAGCGTGTCCTTCGTTGTATAGCGTGACTCGAAGTTCATCATCTTCTTTGCCTTTGCTCCATCGGCAAGCCACGAGTATCTCAGGAAGTTCAGGAACACCGGCGGCACGGGCAGCAGGCCCGCAGACCACATCATGCTTACTATCGAGTACGCAATCGGGTATGGTGCCGGGATGCCTATCTTGCCGGACAGCTTCAGTACGGTGCTGAACGGCAGGACTCCCCTGCCCACGATGTTGAACGCTCCGGGGTAATCACCCTCGACGGCTACCCTGAACATATCGATGACGTCCTCCTCGTGTACAAACTGGTACAGCGGGTCAAACCCCAGTATCGTGAGGATGATAGGACTCGCAAGGTATGACGTCAGAAAGTTCCTTATCGTGGGGCCGAGTGTTGCACACGGCCGCAGGACGGTGACGACGGTGCGGGGGTTCTTCTCGCTGAATCTCCTGACAATGTGCTCCACCTCCATCTTGTCTCTCAGGTATGCCACGCCATGGTCCGCTCTCAGGGGGTGCTCCTCGGTAATAAAGTTCGGATTGGTAGCGTTTGCGCCGTACGCCATGGTGGTCGACTTGAGAATGAACTTCTTCAGCTTTATCGCTGAAGATGCGTGTATCATGTTCAGGGTGCCGATCACCTCGAGCTCGTGCGACAGGGTCGTGTTCTTGATAGGACTGGAGAGAAAGGCGAGGTGGACCACCATATCGACGGCCTCCTTCTTCAGGATATCCGCGATCACGCCGTCTATCATCGGCTCCGTGATGTCTATCTTATAGAACTTAACTCCCTTCTCGAGGAAGTCCGGCTTCTTTATATCTATGATGACGAGCTGGTATCGCGGGTCGTTCGCCAGGCGCCTCGATAAGTTGGAGCCGATAAAGCTATTGACGCCGGTTATGACGACCTTCTGCGTCTTTTTTTGTTGCTTCCTGCTTTGTTTTCCTGAAGGCATAGTGGGCGTTATCCTCTTTACTTATAAAGCCTTGAAAAAATATCCGTCATACAATTACCTCCGCAGCGTTTATGTAATCAATTCCTGCATTTTTTGTCAAGTTGCCGCAGTAGCAGCCGCCTCCGCCGCATGATTCTTGCAGGCTCTTATACAACACGTGATCAGCGGAAATGATAGCATTGAAGGAAAGCGTTTTCGGCGATGCCGGGCATATCAAAGGAAGGGGCCTCTTGCCTTGACAGGAGAACTATGGGTATACTTCTGCAAAGAAAGGAGGGGCCCTATGATCGGCTGTATGCTTGCCGCTTTGCGTATACCTGCAAACGGGGCGTTGATGTCCGGCATATCGAAAAAGGGAAGAAACAGAGCTCCAACGCTATGGGTAGTGATCTGCGCTGTCCTGGCATGGTCTTTATCCCTGGCACACGCAGCGCCTGCAGCGGGCGACGAGCTCCACTGGTCGACGACCCAGAACGAGCCGGAAAGGCTATGGGAGCCAGTCTCCACAGAACTCAGGAAGGCGTACCGGATCTCCCAGATGGCGACAGACCCTATCGAAAATATCAACACGGCGGTTCAGCTATGCGAGAAGTATATCAAGGCGCACCCGGACAATATCGATGGCAAGGTCGATGCGTATGTTATCCTCGCGGAGTCCTATTCAAACCTCGGTGAATTCAGTCAGCACATCGGTGACAGGCTGCGAGCCTACGAGCAGGGCAAGGCATCGGCACAGCAGATCATAGACCTCGCCCCGGGGAGGTGGGATGGCTGGTTCTGGTGGGCCGCAAACGTCGGCCGCATAGCGCAGCTCAAGGGCATACTGGAATCCATGATCATGCTCAAGCCCGTAAAGAGCCACCTCTTCGAGGCGCAGAAGCTCGCCCCGAACAGCGCCTTGGTCCTCGACGGTCTCGGACTGTTCTACAGGGAGGTGCCGTGGTTCGTGGGCGGCAGCCTCGCTACGTCGAAACGCTATCTGGAGGAGACGCTGAAAATCGATCCCCACTTTACGCTTGCACGGATCGACCTGGCACATACCCTGCTCAAAGACGGGGACAGGGCACAGGCGCGTAAGGAACTCCAGGACATCCTGGACGAGAAGCACCCGGCATGGCCGGCGCATTATCAGTGGTGGGACCGGCCAAAGGCCGAAGCGCTGCTGAAGAAGATAAACTAAGTCCTGACAAAAGCCCTTGCCTTGTTGAAGTCTTTTTAATAAATGACTATCATACGAAAGGTCGGAGGTTCTATGCCCTTGCTCGAGATAGAGGCACTGCACGTAGAGATAGAAGGCAAAAAGATTATCAATGGTCTTGACCTGACCATAAATCCGCTGGAGGTCCATGCCCTCATGGGCCCTAACGGGTCCGGCAAGTCCACGCTGTCCTATGCAATCATGGGACATCCCAGGTATAAGGTGACCGGCGGAGACATACGGTTCAACGGTGCCTCGATACTGCATATGCCGGTTGACGAGCGCGCTCGTCTCGGCATTTTTCTCGGCTTCCAGTACCCCATGGAGGTCAGCGGCGTATCGGTGGAGAACTTCCTCAGGACAGCGGCAGAAGCGAAGGAGAGGAAGGACGTCCCGATACTCGCGTTCCACCGGGCGCTCCTCAAGAGGGCGGAGGCCATGTCCATACCGCAGTCATTCCTTGACCGGTACCTCAACGAAGGTTTTTCCGGCGGAGAAAAGAAACGCAACGAGGTCCTGCAGATGGCCGTACTCGTCCCCAAGCTCGCGGTCCTCGACGAGATAGACTCAGGCCTGGACATCGACGCGCTGAGACTCGTGGCCGAGGGCGTGAACAGGCTCATCCATGAAGATCGTCTCTCCCTCCTTCTGATAACCCACTATCAGCGCGTGCTCGAGTACATCGAGCCCGGGTTCGTCCACATCATGGTCGGAGGCAGGATAGTCAAGTCCGGCGGCTATGAGCTCGCCCAGCAGCTCGACAAGATGGGCTACGAGTGGGTGAGAGAGGCTTGAGTGGGAGCTTCAGTGACAGACCCGGCCGAAGGCATCATAGACAAGCCCGCTGACTCCAGGTACGTGTTCCGGGCAAGGAAAGGACTCAACGAGGAGATCATCCGGGAGATATCCGGGCAAAAGAAGGAGCCCGGATGGATGCTCGAGAAGAGGCTCGAGTCGTACCGCATTTTCCTGGGCAAGCCTGTGCCGACCTGGGGGCCGGACCTTTCGCGGCTCGACTTCGACGAGATCATCTTCTACATAAGGCCGGAGGATTACAAGGCAATGCGGTGGGAGGACGTGCCGGAAGACATAAAGAAGACCTACGACGCGCTGGGGATCCCGGAGACAGAGAAGAAGTACCTCGCCGGCCTCGTGGCGCAATACGAGTCAGAAGCCGTTTACACGAATCTCAAGAAGGCCTGGGACAGCAAAGGGGTGATCTTCACAGACATGGACTCCGCGGTCAGGGAGCACCCGGAGCTCGTGAAGGAGTACTTCATGACGAAGTGCGTGCCGGCGACCGATAACAAGTTCTCGGCCCTGCATGGGGCGGTATGGAGCGGCGGCAGCTTCGTGTACGTTCCGAAGGGCGTGAAGGTCGAGATACCCCTGCAGACCTACTTCAGGATGAACACCAGGTCCTTCGGGCAGTTCGAGCACACGCTGATCATCGTAGAGCCGGGCGCGGAGGTGCACTACATAGAAGGGTGCACGGCCCCGCGGTACAGCGTCAGTTCCCTGCACTCCGCGGTCGTGGAAATTTTCGTAAAAGACGGCGCCCGGGCGAGGTACACGACGATACAGAACTGGAGCACGGACGTCTATAACCTCAATACCAAGCGCGCCCTCGTATACGAGAACGGCATCATGGAATGGGTCGGTGGCTCCCTGGGGAGCGGCGTCACGATGCTCTACCCTGCATCCCTCTTGGTGGGCAAGGGCGCACGGGCAGAGCACCTCAATATTGCCTTTGCGGGCAAGGGCCAGAACAAGGATACCGGCGCGAAAGTCATACTCATGGCGCCGGACACGAGTGCGAGTATCACGGCGAAGAGCATCAGCAAGGACGGCGGCAGGTCCGTGTACCGCGGGCTCGTGAAGATAACCGGCAACGCGACCGGCGCGCGGGCCCACGTCGAGTGCCAGTCCCTCATGCTCGATGACAGGTCCAGCGTGGACACCATCCCCATCATCGAACAGTTCACGCCGCAGTCATCCGTGGGACACGAGGCCACCGTGGGCAGGATCGACGAAGAGCAGCTCTTCTACCTCATGAGCCGCGGCGTATCGCGTGACGATGCCGTTGCCCTTATCGTCCGGGGCTTCATAGAGCCTGTTGCCAAGGAGCTGCCGATGGGCTATGCGGTCGAGCTGAACAGGCTCATCCAGCTCGAGATGAAGGGCGCCTGAGGACATGAGCACCAGCGCCACCGGCATCTCCCTGCCTGCTTGGAAAAGACTCAGCACAAAAACCATCAGTCCTGACGCACTCAATATCCTTGCCGGGGCAAAGCCCCCGGTCCGTGCTGCCTATAGCAGAGACATCGCGGAGAAGCTCGGCAGCAGACAGGTCATCGCCGACATAGACGGCTCTCTTTCCCATGAGGGCATCGTCAATTCTGCAGCGCTGTCCGTGGAAGAAATCGACGCCGCTAACAGGCACGTGCCGCCCGGGGTCTTCGACCTGCTGAGGCTCGATACGCAGGGAAGGGGCAAGTTCCATGCGATGGACGAGTCCTATCTGCGGATGGACAGGGCGTACGCGCGCGGATTTTCCATCCACGCAAACGATAGCCCCGGGGGGCCTATCGTCGGGCTGGTGAAGGCAGACCAGGAGAGCGGCCTGCTCGTGCATCACGATCTCATCGTACTCGGCCCCGGCGTACATCTGGTTCTGTTGCGGATCGTCGAAGGCCGCGGGACGGACCTGATCGCGGACAACGCTGAGGTCTATGCAGGCAGCGGCTCGCGGCTCGAGTACGTCACCCTGAACAGGTCTATGAAGGGCGCCTTCTATACCGCTATCAAGCAGGCCAGCGTGGCGGAAGGTGCCTCGGTAGACTGGTACAACATCGACATCGGCGAGTCGGACGTAGCCATGAGCACGCGTTCCCTGCTCGTCGGGGCGCACGCTGAGAGCAGAATGACAGGCGTGATCACCGGCGTGGGAGAGTCGCAGAAGGATATCTCCTACGAGACCTTCCACGCTGCTCCGGATACCGTCACGTCCGTGATGATACGTGCCGCAGTGCTCAACCAGGCGAAGGTGATCTACCGGGCCCTGACGCACATAGCATCAGGCTCGAAACGGGCAAAGGTGGAGCAGACCGAGAAGTCCATCCTGCTCGGGGAGCAAGCGAAGTTCAACGGCATTCCGAGCCTCTGGATAGATGAGGATGACGTCGTTGCCTCCCACAGTGCCAGCTCCGGCATGGTCGACGAGGAGGCACTGTTCTACCTGAAGAGCAGGGGCATACCCCACAAGGAAGCCGAACGGCTGATCACCGAGGGCTTTTTATCCTCGCTCCTGCACCACAGGCCTATGAGCCTGCTCCAGGCCCTGCTGCCCACCTGATCCCCTTTCCCCCAGCCTGACAGGACGCAAACGTCCTTATTGGACCATGAGATTTTTTGGTTCCTCTTGAATTGCCTGTCAGGACCGTTTGCTGTATACTTGAGGCATCCGGATACAGGAGGTGCTGTATGATCATCGACTGTCACTATCATCTTGAGGAGCGCCTGCTGAAGACAGACGAGCTGTTGAGCAGGATGGAGGCAAGCGGGGTCGATAAGGTGGCGCTTATGGCAGGCATGGTCGAGCCCTTTAAGGAGCCTTCGACCTTTCTGGTGGGACTTTTACAGTTCCTTTTAACACATAAAAGCATGCGGGGCATAGGCAAGTCCCTTGTTGCCAACTTCAATGCTCAGGGCGACATCATCTTACTCGGCAAGGCCTATGCGATTGACAAGGACCCGGACAACGGGCCGGTCTTCGATGCCGTGAAGAGACACCCCGGCAGGTTTTTCGGCTGGATATTCGTGAACCCGAAAGGTAAGAACGACCCGGTGAAGGAATATGAGCGGTGGGAAAATATGCCGGGCGCGATAGGCATCAAGGCGCACTCCTTCTGGCACCGCTATAGGCCCGTGGATCTTGCGCCTGTTGCAAGCGGGCTTGCAAAGGCCGGTAGGCCCCTGCTTATCCATGTCGGGTTCGGTGAAGAAGGGGATTTCTCCAGTCTTTTAAAAGTAGTGCCCGGGTTGAAGATTATACTCGCACACGCAGGCTTTCCGGCGTATCGGGAGACCTGGAAGAAGATTAAAGACAACAAGAATGTGTACGTGGACCTTTCCCAGACGAGCTACGTGGGCGACAGGATAACAAGGGATGCGGTTGTGTATCTGGGGGTAGAGCGCTGCGTGTTCGGAACGGACGGTCCGTTCGGGTTTTACGGACAAGACGGGAAATTCGATTACGGATTTATAAAGAAAAGAATAGAGAGACTGTTCCCTGACAAGGGCGTGCAAAAAAGGCTGCTGGGCGAAAACTTTGCAGAGATTGCATGCTTAACATGAACAGGATTACCTTACATGAGGGTCCGTGATGTTATAAAATTGATTGAATCGGATGGCTGGTATTTACTTACGCCAAAGGGCACCCATAGCTATTATGAACATACTATAACGACCGGGCGTGTAACGATCGCAGGACATCCAAACGATGTTGTAGCACAGGGGACATGACATAGTATCATGAAACAGGCAAAAGTAACGGAGGTAGAGTAAGATGTATCGTTTCCTGATAGTTATTGAAAAAGCGGACGGCAACTACTCAGCATATTCACCGGATTTGCCCGGTTGCGTTGCCACGGGCAGTACCCGCGAGGAAACAGAAAAGAATATGCATGAAGCTATGGAAATGCACGTGCGCGGATTGCAGGAAGATGGAGATCCTATTCGGAGACCCGTTCCTTTGCCGCATAGGTAGCTATTCAGTAAACCCCGTTACGTGACCACAGAACGTTAAGCTCTTTGAAAAGTGGAGCTCGTGCCGCTCGTGCTCAACCGCCGTCAAGACTTGTTGCAATACTAAGCGAAACCCTCCGCATGGCTTTATTTTTTTGATGCCCTATACTGAAAGAATTTGTATCGTATGTTCACGCACTTTTTTGATAATGGGAAGTGTACCAGTCGATGAGCTGTTTTATCATCTTCTGATAGGAAGTCTGGTTCTTTTTCGCCACGTGAGGAATTCTTGTATGGTCGTATATTTTCACTGTCTTTTTGAGTGGTTGAAATGAACTTTCTGCATTGTTTTTCATTTCAATGACTATACTATGAGTATGGAAGCCGTGGCATTGCAGAGACTGGAGCCGAAGAAAAAGGTCGGTCTGATCGTCGTGATTACCGGCAACGGCAAGGGCAAGACCTCTTCAGCGCTCGGCATGGCACTGAGGGCCACCGGGTACGATATGCGGGTATGCATCATCCAGTTCATGAAGGGCGATATGTACTCCGGCGAGATGGACGGCATCAAAAGGCTCGCCCCGAACGTGGAGATGCACCTCACGGGCAAGGGCTTCTGCGGTATCATGGGGAACCCCTACCCGTACGAGGAGCACAGGGCGAACGCGCAGGACGCCATCGGGCTTGCGCGGGAGAAGATGCTGTCCGGGAAGTTCGACATCCTCATCCTCGACGAGATCAACAACGCGCTGAGCCTGCGGCTCGTTGACCTGCCGCAGGTGCTCGGCCTAATCGACAGCAAACCAGGGCCCCTGCACCTTATCCTCACGGGCAGGGACGCCGCCCCGGAGGTCATCGAAAGGGCACACACCGTATCTGAGGTAAACGAGATCAAGCACGCCTATCGCAGCGGCATCGAGCCCCAGAAAGGTATTGACTACTGACACACCGTACCTACCTTAATAAAACGCCTACGGGCCAGCTCATGACTGCGCCGCGCCCCGTTGAAATCTCCGGAGCCTGTGCCCGGCCACGACCGTGGCCCCTATGAGCAGCGAAATAAAAGGAGGTGCTCTATGGCATCGAAGACAAGAAAAGTAAGCGTCGGAGACAGGGCCCCTGATTTTACGCTGAACTCGCGGTCCGGCGAGAAGGTTAGCCTGAAAGACTTCATCGGGAAGAAGGACATCGTGTTGTACTTCTACCCGAAAGACTTCTCACCCGGATGCACGGATGAGGCGTGTTCGTTCCGGGACAGCTATCAGGCGTTTGAGGACCAGGATGCCGAGGTGATAGGTATCAGCTCGGACACGAAAGAGTCACACGCGATGTTCGCGGAGCGCAACAAGTTACCCTTTGTGCTCCTCAGCGATGAAGATGGCGCTGTCAGGAAGCTCTACGGAGTGCAGAAGACCTTCGGCCTACTGCCGGGAAGAGCGACGTACGTCATCGACATGAATGGGATAGTCAGGCACATTTTTTCTTCCCAGTTCATGCCGAGGAGACACATCGAGGAGGCGATCAAGACGCTCCGGTCCCTCCACAAGGATAAAGAGTACAGGAAAGCCGGATAGGACGTCCCCTGCGCGGTGGGGAACCTCACCTTACACGATCCCAGCCTTGAGTATGTCGTGGAGGTGGACAACGCCGATAGGCCTGTCCTTATCGCCGTTTTCGGTAACGAACAGCGAGGTAATGGAGAAGGTCTCCATGATATTAAGCGCTTTGACTGCGAGCGAGTGTTTCTCTATGCGCTTGGGATTGAGCGTCATGATGTCCGAGGCCTTCTTCTCGAGGAGGTTGGTATACTTCTCGAGCGCCCTCCTGAGGTCTCCGTCCGTTATGACGCCGGCGAGCCTGCCCTTCCTGTCGTAGACCCCGGCGAGCCCCATGCGCTTCGAGGTTATCTCCATCAGCACGTCCTTCATCTTCGTGTCCCTGTACACGGAGGGCATGCTTGCCCCGGTATGCATGAGGTCTTCGATTCTGGTCAGCAGCTTTTTCCCGATCGTTCCGCCGGGATGGAAGAGGGCGAAGTCGTCCTTGGTAAACCCCCGCCTGAGAAGGAGCGTCACGGCAAGGGCATCGCCCACCGCTAACTCCGCTGTCGTGCTCGCCGTGGGCGCAAGCCCGAACGGGCATGCCTCCTTCTCTACAGGAACATGGATGACGATATCCGCGCCCTTCGCAAGCGTCGAGGTCCTCGTACCTACGATCGCTATGAGCTTTATGCCGAGCCTCTTCACGAACGGGACGATCCTCAATACCTCCTCCGACTCCCCGCTATTGGACAGGGCGACAACGATGTCGTCCTTACCCAGAATGCCGAGGTCGCCGTGCGCGCCCTCCGACGGATGGAGATAATAGGCAGGCGTACCGGTGCTTGCCATGGTCGAAGCTATCTTCTGTCCCACGAGCCCGGACTTGCCGATGCCCGTCACCACTACCTTGCCCCTCGTAGCGAGGATGACGTTCACCGCCTCCACGAACTCCCTGCCGATCCGGCCCGTGAGCCTGCCGATCGCTCCGGACTCTATCCGCAGGACCTTTTTCGCCTCCCTTACGACGTCAATCTTTCTTGATGACCTCATCTATCACCTTTATGGTCTTCAGCAGACTCTCGAGCCTATCCAGCTGCAGGGTATTGGCGCTGTCGCTCAGGGCCGTATCGGGCTGCGGGTGCACCTCCAGAAAGAGCCCGTCTATCCCCACGGCTGCTCCGGCCTTCGCAAGCATCTCGATGTACTGCCTTTGTCCGCCCGAGACATCGCCTCTTGCCGAGGGGAGCTGGACGCTGTGTGTAGCATCGAACACGACCGGGTAGCCAAAGTCCCTCATGATAGGAATCACGCGGAAGTCGTTCACGAGCATGTTGTAGCCAAAGGTATAGCCGCGCTCGGTAACGATGATCTTATGGTTGCCGGTAGACTCTACCTTGTTGATCGCGTGTCGTATGTCCCACGGAGCCATGAACTGTCCCTTCTTTATATTGACGACCTTTCCGGTCTCCCCGGCCGAAACGAGCAGGTCCGTCTGCCTGCTGAGGAACGCGGGTATCTGTATGACGTCGAGGACCTGCGACGCCGGCCCAATCTGCTCGGTGCTGTGGACGTCGGAGATCACCGGGACCGCGTACTTCTCCCGCACTCCCGCCAGAATCTCGAGGCCCTTCTTTATGCCCGGCCCCCTGAACGATCCGAGCGAGGTCCTGTTCGCCTTGTCGTACGATGCCTTGAATATCAGACCGATCCCCAGCCGGGAAGTAATAGCCTTCAGCTCCCCGGCAATGCCAAAAGCGCTCGCTTCACTCTCAATAACGCACGGGCCCGCTATCAGGACAATACCGTTATTGCCCCCGATCTTCAGTCCATCTATAGCTATAGTTCTAACCCTCGAATCCATGGTTCTCGCTCACCCGTACTATATAGAGCGGGTCTATCCTTGTCAACCCGACATGGAGGTTTGTACCTTGAATAATACATCCCCGGCTGCGAGGGGAACTTGCGGGTGTAACCCCGCCTCCCTTTGTCAAAGGCGACGGGAACAGGACGCTGAGGGCCGGGTCAGGATGACTTTGTGGATCGCAGGCTTGGGCCGTAGAAGGCAGGGGGCTTCTACCCGGGTCCCCTGGATACGGCGACCCTGTTCCTCCCGCCGTTCTTTGCCTTGTAGAGAGCATCGTCGACGCGTGTGAGCAGATCGTCCATCGTCTTGATGCTTTCGTCGGGCAGGCACACTAAGCCTATGGAGAGCGTCACCTCCTGCAGACCGTCACAGAAATCGAAGATATCCTGCTCGTGCATCTGACCGAGGTATCTGTTCGCAACGCTGAGCGCCCCGGCCATCTCGGTCTCCGGGAGCATCGTAATAAACTCGTCCCCCCCGTACCTCGAACAGGTATCTATCTTCCTCAGGCCAGTCTTCAGCACCCTCGATACCATGATCAATACCTTATCGCCCGCAAGGTGTCCGCACCGGTCGTTGATGGACTTGAAGAAGTCTATATCTATCATGAGCAGGGAAAGCGCCCTGCTGTAGCGCTTGGACCTCTCGAACTCGCTCTTGAGTATGTTCATGAAATACCGTCTGTTATAGAGCTCCGTCAGGGCATCGGTGTTCGAGAGCGTCTCCAGCTTCTCGTTCACGTGCTTCAGTTCGTCCTGAAGGATCTTTATCCTGAGGTGCGATTTCACCCGTGCGACAAACTCCAGGGGGTTGAACGGCTTCAGGACGTAATCCTGGGCCCCTTCCTCGAGCCCGCGGATCTTGTCGTTGACATTGTCCCTGCCGGTAACGATCAGGACCGGGATATTATCGAAATCGTGGCGCGCGGTCTTCAGCCGCAGGAACTTAAAGCCGTCGAAATCCGGCATCATGAGGTCGCATATGACGAGGTCCGGCGGGCTGGTGAGCATCATCCTGAAGCCCTTGATTCCATCGCCCGCCTCGTAAAACGCATCAAACAGTCCGGCCTTCTCGAGTGCGTCCTTCATCTCGCTACGCACCTGCTGCGAATCATCGATAATCAAAATACTGCGTGTCATATAACGGCTTTACAGAAAAGCCCTCCTATACTGTCATAGTGCACATAGTGTACCACAAATGACAAAAAGAATATATTAATTTATAAGGTATTTTTACCACAAAGCCGAACGGATCACAATAATAGTTTAATTTTAACCATTTTTTGCCTGTGTTGAGGAACCACGCCCGTATCGCAAAGGGCTGCTCGCTTCCTGCTGCGACAGGTCTTACAGCGGTCCCCGCTTGACTATTTGTACTTTAATCCGTAAACGTGGGATCCGGAGGAGGTCTCTATGTTCAGAAGACTCATGATAATAATCCTGTCCTTCGGCTGCATGCAATCCTGCACGCACAAATCGAACATCATCAGGATAGGCGTTGCAGGTCCGATGACCGGCGATCAGTCCGTCTTTGGCAGAGACGAGAGGAGGGGCGCAGAGCTCGCCGTGCAGGAGTGGAACAGGAGCGGCGGTGTCCTCGGGAAAAAGATAGAGGCAGTCGTAGAGGACGATCAGCACGATCCTCGGCAGGCCGTTGCCGTTGCGAACAGGCTCGTCTCGGACGGCGTGGTCGGCGTCATTGGGCACTTCAACAGCAACTGCTCGATCCCGGCGTCCGCCGTCTATCACCGCGCCGGCATCCCTATGATCTCCCACGGCTCCACAAACCCGCAGCTCACCGAGCAGGGCTTCAATGACGTGTTCCGCGTCTGCGGGAGGGATGACCAGCAGGGAAAGGTCGCCGCCGACTTTGTGTGCAGGGACCTCAAGCTATCGAGGATAGCCATCATTCAAGACAGAACGACCTACGGCCAGGGGCTTGCAGACGAATTCAGGAGCCATCTCAGCAGCACCTGCAGGACCGTCTACGACGGCTCTATCATCCAGGGCGACAAGGACTTCAGGGCAGTACTCACGGACGTCAAGTCAAAGAAACCCGACCTAATCTACTACGGGGGGGTGTTCCCGGAGGCGGGTCTGCTGGTAAAACAGGCGAGGCAGCTCGGTATACATGCGGTGTTTATGAGCGGGGACGGTATCATGGGCCCGGAGTTCGTCAACATAGCCGGCAGCGCTGCCGACGGTGTATACGCCACGTTTGGCCCGGACATCGGCAGCGTCCCGGCAGCACGACCATTTATCGAAAGCTACAGGAAGCTTTACGGCGAGCCGGGGCCCTACTCCATCTATGCCTACGTAGCGATGAACATCCTGCTGGACGCGATAAAGGGCGCACAGACAACGGTCCCCGGAAAGCTCGTCTCGTACCTCCATGCCCACACCTTTGACACGGCGCTCGGTGCGATCCGTTTCGATAGCAAGGGAGACGTCGCACACAGCCCCTACGTCATCTGGCAGGTGAGGGACAGGCACTTTGTCCAACGGTAGGCAGACGGTCCCGGACCGAGGGAAGCGTGGTATGCGGATTATGAACATTCTCATTGACCACGGAGTTTAAAAATCTTAGTGTATACGTATGCGCGTGATACTTTACACAGGCAAGGGCGGCGTCGGCAAAACGACGGTGTCCGCTGCCACAGCGCTCAGGGCATCAGAGCTGGGTCACAGGACCGTCGTGCTCAGCACCGACCCAGCACACAGCCTGTCCGATGCGTTCGCCACGCAGATAGGCAGCAAAACCAGGGAGCTTGGTCATGGCCTCTACGGCCAGGAGATCGATGTCTACAGGGAGATAACCAACAACTGGGGCAGGATAGAGTCGTACATAAAGCTCCTCCTCGAGAGCCAGGGGCTGGACGAAGTCATGGCGGAAGAGCTCGCCACACTGCCGGGCATGGAGGAGCTGTTCAGCCTGCTCAAGCTGCTCGAGTTCCAGCAAGCAGGGGACTATGACACGGCCATTATCGACTGCGCCCCGACGGCCAGCACCATAAGGCTCCTGAGCTTCCCCGAGATATTTCAGTGGTACATGGACAAATTCTTCAACATCGGCAGAAAGATTGCGAAGATCGTACGACCCGCTGCGGAGAAGCTCACCCGGATACCGTTCCCCAAGGACGATGTGTACGCCTCGATAGAGCAGATTTATCGGAAGATGATCAAGATCAAAGAGCTGTTGCTGGACAACCGTACGACCACGATCCGGCTCGTGGTAAACCCGGAGAAGATGGTCATCAACGAGTCCCAGCGCGCCTACACCTATTTGAACATGTTCGGGTTTACCGTGGATGCGGTGGTAGTGAACAAGATTTACCCGCAGGAAGTGAATGAGTCCTACCTGTCCAACTGGCTTGATATACAGAGTAAGCACATAAAGCACATCACCCGCCTCTTCCACGGGACGCCGATATTCAAATCCATCCTGTACGACCGGGAAATGGTCGGTATCGACGCCCTGTCAAAATTTGCCAGCGGACTGTTCGAAGACGCGGACCCCACGACGTGCTTCAACAGGGAACCGCCGCTAAAGATAACCAAGAAGGGAGACAGCTTCATGCTCATGATAAAGCTCCCCGGCGTAAACAAGGAAGACATTTCCCTGCTCACGAGCGGAGACGAGCTCATAATAAAGATAAAGAACTTCCAGCGGAACCTAACCCTGCCCAGAGCGCTGCAGACGCGGCAGATAAAAGAAGCAACGACAGAAGCCGACTGGCTGAAGATCTCCTTCGTATGAAGAGCACGAGCACAAACAAGGGACTGTCGTCCGGGGCGGCCCGATCGCTGGAGTCCGCGAAGTACCACTTCCTGACCGCGAACAGGGAGAACGTCCTGGCACTCAACGAGCTGCTGGAATTCATCAAGCAGGTAATCGAAGGGCCCGATGACTCACCGGCCGCTTCGTCTCTGTCGTCGCTTCTCACGGTGATGCAGATGATGCTGAACGTGATCATCACCAGACTCATAGAGCCGCTCCGTTCCGGCGGAACGCCGGCCGACGCCAGCGAGATTCTTTATCTGATCAACGGCATCGTGGATGACGAGCTTGCAAAGCTGGACAGGAATGACTCCTCAGACCCGCGCGTGCAGCTTTTGTGGGCTATAAAGGAGGTCGCGTCCGGAAAACGGAAACAGCATAAGGGTAAGAGAATCAAGAGAATAACTATTGAATAGATTGCGGAGCTGTGCTTATTATTTAGAGGATGATTGAAAAAGGCAGATTAAAAGACATATCGTTTCTGAAGCTCCTCATGAACCTCTACACCGGCAAGTCGACCGGCATACTCCGGCTTACAAACGGCACTGAGGTTAAGATAGTCTACGTGTCCAAGGGAAAGCCCATCTTCTCGGCCTCCAACTCCCCGTCAGACAGAATGGGGGCAATGGTCCTGAGGCTGGGCCTGGTCACGGAGGAGCAGCTCGATACGGCCCTCAAGGAGGTCATGAAGACCGGTAACAGGCTCGGGACAGTCCTTGTCAACATGGGTATTATCACCCCGGAGCAGCTCTTCGATCTCGTCATCAAGCAGGTCTCGGAGATTATCTACTCGATATTCGAGCTCGACGACGCTGAGTACAACTTCATAGAGAACGCCCATTTCAGCAATGAGGTCATAACCCTGGACCTGAGCATGTGGACACTGATGATCGAGGGCATCAAGAGAAAGCTGAGCCCGGACAAGCTGAAGGAGACCATAGGCTCTGCGAACACCGTTCTTATGACAGCGTCCGGCATGGGAGACGACCTGAGCATCATCAAGGGCACGGACGGTGAAAAGGCGTACAACTTCATGAACGGCACCAGAACGCTCAACGAGATTATAGCAGATACGGGCATGGGAGAGCTGAGGGCCATCCAGACCGTGGCCCTGCTCAAGCTTCTCGGCTTCGTCATTCAGGGGGAAGAAAAGAAGGAGACTGTCGCGACCTCGTCACTGATGTCCGAGATCGAGCAGAAGCTCGACCAGTTCTCCACGATGAACCTCTTCGAAAAGCTCGGCCTCGACAGCAGTGCCTCCAAGGAACAGATCCTCTCGGCGTTCACCTCGCTATCAAAGAAATACAACCCGGACAAGTTTGCCGATGCAGGGCTCAAGGAAATAAAGCCGCTGGCGCTGAAACTGTACAACAACATACTCGAGGCATTCACGGTTCTCTATAAAGATTCCACGAGGGAAAAATACATCAATGAGATAAACGATCAGGACAAGAGCGTGCTGTTCACCGAGAGCGATCCCATTCTCGCGAGGGAGAGCTTCGAGAAAGGAAAGGCCTTCGTCAACGACAGAAACTACAAGGAGGCGTACATGGCCTTCAAGAGTGCAATCGCCAACGACCCATCCATCTCGGAGTACTATACCGCCCAGGCCATTCTGGAGAGCATGGGCTTTGAAGGGCATGCCGTGGACATCGGGGTCGCGGAAAAGCTCTTCCTGAAGGCCATCGAGCTCAACACCGCAGAAGCCCGGAATTACTACTATCTCGGCGTCATCTACAAGAACAAGGAAGACTACAAGACTGCACGTGGCTACTTCCTCAAGGCGCTCGTCCATAACCCGGAGCATAAAGAGTCAAAGAAGCAGCTTGATCTGCTCGACAGGGTGGCCTGATGTCCCTGCTGAGGATACGTACCTACCCGGAGGGTATACTCAAAAAGAAGGCCGCTGCGGTGAAGGATATCGACGGCACGCTGCAAAGACTGATCGACGATATGAACGAGACCATGCACTCCGCTTCCGGCGTGGGTCTTGCAGCCACCCAGGTGGGCAACAGCCAAGCGCTCTTTGTAGCGGACGTGCCTTCGGAGGGCGAGAAGAGACTGGTCATCGCGGTCATAAACCCGGTCATCATCGAATCGGACGGAGAGTCCTCGATAGAGGAAGGCTGCCTCAGCCTCCCGGGGTTCCGTATCAACGTCAACAGGTCCGCACGTCTCGTCATAAAGGGTTACGACAGGAAAGGCAAGGAGCTGATCCTGGAGGCGAGGGAGCTGCTCGCGACCGTGATACAGCACGAGATGGACCACCTCGGCGGAGTCACGCTGTTGGATCATGCGTCCCTCCTGAAGCGAGAGGCATACCTGAAGTCCCTGAAAAAGGGCGATGCTGCTGCCGGTCCGAAGCCCTGACTGGCAGGCCCCTGCCGGAGATTTCCCTGCACCAGATCTGCCCGCTGTACCGCCGTGGGCAAGATCCCCAACGATTGACATGGGTGGAGGTTAAAGGTACTATAGTCGCAGGGTACCATGACGGTTAGAAAGATTTCAAGATACGAAATAGAAAAGGAGATCGGCAGGGGCGCAATGGGTGTCGTATACCTCGCCCACGACCCTGTGATCAACCGTGATGTTGCGCTCAAGACCATAGATATCGCAAATTCGCTGGATGCCGTTCGGAGAGAGGAGCTGACCAAGAGGATGCTGGTCGAGGTACGGTCTGCGGGCAGGCTGAACCACCAGAACATCGTAACGATCTATGACTACGGGGAAGAGACGCTGCCGTTCGTCGTCATGGAACTTGTCGAAGGCGAGTCTCTCGAATCCTTGAGGAAGAAGAAGCAGAAGTTCGATCTGAGGGAACTCCACCCTATCATGAGCGGTGTAGCGCTCGGCATCGACTACGCCCATACGATGGGCATCGTCCACAGGGACATCAAGCCCGACAACATCCTCATCACGAAAGAGCACGTCGCGAAGATAACCGATTTCGGTATCGCACGGGTGCTCGACGCATCGTCCACGCAGGACTCCGCAATCATAGGCTCCCCCTCGTTCATGTCTCCGGAGCAGATCCTCGGGGGCCACATCGACGGCACTACGGACATCTTCTCGTTCGGCATCATACTTTACTATATGCTCGCCGGAGAGAAGCCGTTCGCTGCCAGTACTCCGCACGCCGTGACGTACAAGATATTGAACGAAGAGCCGAAGCCCCCGAGCTTCTATAATCCATCGCTGACGCTCCACATCGATGGGGTACTGCTGAAAACCCTTTCCAAAGACCCCAATGAGCGCTATAAAAAGGCAGCGGACGTCGTAGGCTCCCTTGTTCAGGCTGACGCAAGAGGAAAGGAACGGGATGTTCGCTTCGCACAACGCGGAGCTGGCGCGGATGGCTCAGGGCCTTCCGAAACGGATCTGACGCCGGCCAAAAGGAACGTGCTTTCGGAGATATCGAACGTGGACACGATCATGGAAGAAGCCACTTCAAATTTCAGGAAGCACCATTTTAACAAAAGACAAAAGAGGTGATATTATATGCTCATACGATGTCCACACTGTAACAACAGCTTCGAGGCCACCGCTGCCGGCAAAGCAGGAATCGTCTGTCCGTCGTGCAAGGAGACCGTGCCTCCGGACGCTGCCCCCGGGGCGGTGCAGGCCCAGGGTAACACCATCCTCTTGAAGGAGGGATCTTCCCTTGAGGGCACCACATGGATAGAGAGGCCGGACGACGTGGAGTTCAAGCTGCCCTACAAGCAAAAGGTTTACCTCGACATCATTGACGGGACGAAAAAAGGCACCGTATTCGAGTTCCTCAGTGGAAGGGTCGTCATAGGGAGAACGGACGGTGACCTGATTATAGACGATATCAATATCTCAAAAAAGCACGCTGTCGTCGAGACGTGGTCGAGGGACACCTACTTCATACGGGACCTTGCGAGTACGAACGGGACCTACATCAACGGCCAGCGCGTCACGAGCACCAAGATAAAGAACGGCGACATTATCACCGTTGGCAATACCAAGCTGAAGTTCAGGGTCGTGGACCTGTAGTGTGGAAGGTTATAGGGCCCGTATGACCTTTGCGATCCTCTCGCAGGCCTCCGTGATACGGTCATCGCTGTTCGTGACGGAAATCCGGAAGTAATTCCTGCCTGATGGCCCGAACCCGATACCGGGAGAGACCACGACGCCGGCACGCTCTATCAGGGCCTCCGTAAACGATACGGAGTCGACACCGGCCGGCAGCTTCGTCCAAACATAGAATGTGGAGTTACCGTTGAACGGCTCCAGACCGGCCTTCGATAAAGACGATGTAACGATACGGACGCGCTGCCGGTACAGTTCCCGTAGCGGTCCGGTAAGCCTGTCGGAGAGCGACAGCGCCTCTATGCCCGCCCACTGCACGGCCTGAAAGACCCCTGAATCTATGTTGGTCTTTACCCGGCCGAGCCCTGCCACGAGCCCCTCGTTCCCGCACGCAAAGCCTATCCGCCACCCCGTCATACTGAAGGTTTTGGAAAGAGAATGGAACTCTATCGCGACATCCTGCGCCCCGGGGTACTCGAGGATGGAGTGCGTCTTCTCGCCGAAATAGATCTCGGAGTATGCGGCGTCGTGGGCGACGATAATACGGTGTTCCTTCGCAAAGCCTATGACCTTCTTGAAGAACGTACTGTCCGCGGTCGCGGACGTGGGGTTGTTGGGATAGTTGATGAACAGCATCTTCGCCTTTTCGAGTACTTTGTCCGGGACCGCATCGAGGTCCGGCAAAAAGCTGTTCTCCGGCAGCAGGGGGAGCGCATAGGGTACCCCTCCGGCGAACACGGTGGAGGCGTAGTATACCGGGTAGCCGGGCTCGGTGTAGAGCACCGTGTCTCCGGGATCCACGAACGCGAGAGGCAAGTGCGCAATGCCTTCCTTCGATCCTATCAGGGACACTATCTGCTTCCTATAATCGAGTCCCACGTCAAACCTCTTGTTGAACCATGCTGCCGCTGCCTGTCTGAACCTGTCCATACCGGAATACGAAGGATACGTATGGTTAGCCGGGTCCCGGGACGAAGATATCAGTGCTTCCACCACCTCCTGCGGTGTAGGGGTGTCCGGATCTCCCACCCCGAGATCGATGATGTCTTCTCCCCTGGCGATGTGCGCAGACTTGATCCTGTCGAGCTCCGCGAACAGGTATTCCGGCAGCTTGCCAAGCCGGTCAGCGTATTTGAATGGCATAATGGTCTCCTTAGTTCCAGATTCACGCTGTATAGAAGATTATGGACAGAAAAGAAAGAGATTTTTGTATGTCCTTGACATGCACCGCTGCCGTTATACAATCGCGAAGCGAAGAACGACCGTGCTCACAGAAGGAGACAGTATGACCGTGGTGGAAACCGATATACTCGTGATAGGCAGTGGCGTATCCGGACTGTACTATGCCATAAAGTCCCACAAGCTCGGAAGGCTTATGATCATCAACAAGCTGGACAAGTATGAGTCAGCCACATACTACGCTCAGGGAGGAATCGCATCGGTGTTTTCCTCGGAGGACAGCTTCGAGGAGCATATCAACGACACCATGATCGCCGGGGACGGGCTGTGCCACACAAACGCCGTAGGCGTCGTGGTCAGAGACGCACCGAACCGTATCAGGGAGCTCATCGACCTCGGGGTGCATTTCAGCAAGGCGCAGGACCCGATCGACAATGACATCGTCTTTGACCTCACCAGGGAGGGTGGCCACACCAAGCGCAGGATACTGCACGCCGACGACCTGACCGGAAGGGAAATAGAGGTGTCGCTCATGCATGCCGCTGAGGACAGAGGTATACGGGTCTCGGATCACCGCATGGCTATCGACCTCATAACGATCAACAAGGTACTCGGTACAGGAAAGACGCAGGACAGGGTACTCGGGGCCTATGTTCTCAACACCCTAACCGGGGAAGTCGAGACGGTGCTGGCTAAGGTCGTCATCCTCGCAACCGGCGGGGCCGGCAAGGTCTATCTCTACACGAGCAACCCGGACACCGAGACCGGGGACGGCATCGCAATGGCATACAGGGCAGGCGCCTCGATAGCGAACATGGAGTTCATCCAGTTCCATCCCACCTGCCTCTATCATCCGGAGGCAAAGTCGTTCCTGATTTCGGAGTCCGTGCGGGGCGAGGGCGGTATACTGAAGAGAAAGGACGGCACTCCCTTCATGGCGGCATACCATCCCATGAAGGAGCTCGCCCCGAGGGACATCGTGGCACGTGCGATCGACAGCGAGCTGAAGAAGTCCGGCGATGAACACGCCCTGCTCGATGTAACACATCTGGACCGGGAATTTACCAGGAAGAGGTTCCCCCACATCTACAATACGCTGCTGAAATACGGCATCGATATGACGGTGCAGCCGATACCCGTAGTCCCGGCTGCACACTACACGTGCGGAGGCGTCGTAACAGACCTTGACGGCAGGACGGACATACGCGGACTGTTCGCGATTGGCGAGACGGCGTGTACAGGCCTGCACGGCGCCAACAGGCTCGCGTCCAACAGCCTCATCGAGGGGCTCGTCTTCGCCAACAGGGTGGCACAGATAACCGAGCCTTACCTCGGAGACACGCTACCCTACGAAACGACACCTTCCTGGACGTCCGGCAACGCGGTCGACAGCGACGAGATGGTCGTCGTCTCGCACAACTGGGACGAGATTAGGAGGCTCATGTGGAACTATGTCGGCATCGTGCGGTCTGACAAGCGGTTGGTGCGCGCGAGGAGACGCATCGAGATGATCCGGGAAGAGATCAACGAGTATTACTGGCACTTCAAGGTCAACAGGGACGTGCTCGAGCTGCGCAATATAGCAACGGTTGCGGAACTCGCGATACGGTGTGCACAGATGCGCCGGGAATCGAGGGGCATCCATTACAACATTGACTGCCCACACAAGGACGACGCCGTGTGGCTGAAGGACACAGTCATCAAAAAGCCGTGAGGGCCCGCCGGGACACACGGGTCTCGCTGGCTTGACTTTCTCAATTATTCCAGGTAAGGAAATATACTATCGAGCGGGTGTAGTTCAGTGGCTAGAACGTCGCCTTGCCAAGGCGAAAGTCGTGGGTTCAAATCCCATCGCCCGCTTATTTATTTTCTTCGGCGGCATAGCCAAGTGGTAAGGCAGCGGTCTGCAAAACCGTTATCTCCGGTTCAAATCCGGATGCCGCCTTTTTAGATTTCAAGTAGTTAGACACCTTCGTGCCCTCCCTCTACTTGCCCTGCTACCGTTTTTGCTACAACGATACACGGTGTTGGCAAGGTGCTTGGATTAACGATCATGCTTGAGACAGGGCCGATAGAACGGTTTGCGAAAGCAGGCAACTATGCATCCTATTGTCGGAAGGTACCGAGTAGGTGGGTCAGC
>JAJYLN010000023.1 GCA_021787665.1 bacterium | reverse complement strand
TCATACCGCCCGGTCAGGCGCGTAAGATCGAGCAGCCCCCGGCCCCGCGGCCCTTCATACCGCCCGGTCAGGCGCGTAAGATCGAGCAGCCCCCGGCCCCGCGGCCTTTCATACCGCCCGGTCAGGCGCGTAAGATCGAGCAGCCCCCGGCCCCGCGGCCTTTCATACCGCCCGGTCAGGCAAAGAAGGTCGAATCGTCCTCGTCGCCCAATCAGTCCGAGGGGAATAATGAAAACGGCAATGGTAATGGCAGAGGCAATGGCAGGGGAAACGGTAATGGCAACGGGAGAGGAAACCATAACTAACGAGAAGACCCCGGAAATGACCGGTAAATAACAAAGGAAAGGAGATACGATTATGAGAAGAACGGCCCTTACGTTCGTGGGCATCCCGGCACTCGCATTTGTTCTCGCATTCGGGGCGGCATCGTGCGCGCCGGCGGCCAAGCACAGAGGTCCGGAGGCTTACACCTATTCCGCAGTGACAGCGGCGGACGGTATAGCGATCGATTCCTCCGGCTACATCTGGGTACTCGGGGAGGCAGGCGACCTTGGAGAGCTCAGCCCCAACGGAGCCCTGATGGGACAGATGCCCCTGGACTCATGCACGGGCAGCGGCGGCAGCTCGTTAACTGGCTACTACGGCATAGCTATCGATGCCTATGGGAACGTATGGGCGGTCAACTATGCATGCGATTTCGTCGACGAGCTGACACCCTCCAACAATTCATTGAGCCACTTCGATACCGGCGTAGCGCCGTACGGCATAGCGATTGACTACGCCGGCAATGCATGGGTCGGGGACAATGGTTCCCACTCCCTCACGCCCCCGTACTACAGCGATGTAACGGAGATCGGGACAAACACTATCACGAAATACCCTGCCAGCTCGACGACGTCTTTTAACTCGAACTGCGCAGAGTCCGTTGCGATCGACCAGTACAACGTCGTATGGCTCTCTGGCTGCGGCTACGTCTATATGATCGATGGATCGACCGGCACCCCCTTGAACGGTCAATATGACTTCGTCAAGACCAACAACCCGAGCCCGGGGAGCATTGCCATAGATCCGAACAACGACGCATGGGTAACGGACGTCGATTCCATCTATCTGTTGAACCCATCGAATGCCCCGGTGCTCATGTACTCAGCAAGCGGTGCAAACCTCAAGGGCATAGCGATAGACCGGGTAGGCGACGTGTGGGTCACCGATGATTCTACCGGCACAGTCTTAAAGCTGAACCCGAATGGCATACTGCTTGCAGCTTATGCCGTTGGTAATGGCCCGGGCGGCGTTGCAATAGACGCTTACGGGAACGTATGGGTGGCGAACACGACTGACGGCACGGTAACCAAGTGGGTCGGCATAGCAGCAGGCCCGCAGTACTGGCCCTACGGAGGTCCCCAGTTCCCGGCAGGTCAGCCGTAAACACGTACAAGTATCCCTGAGATCTTATACCTCGCCCGCAGGTACTCTTTCAGTGCCACGACGTTTGGGTGTGTATCGTCCTTTGCCCCGTACAGCAGCGTGACGTTCCCTTCCCGACCATCAGTGTATGAGCGATTGGACGGACTTCATCGCGAGGTCCATGATGTCGGAAGGCAGGATGCCGAGCTGGATCACGCCCCACAGTGCTATCACGATACCCGTGGATATCCCCACGGCAACAGGGACATCGGTCGCGTGCTCCGGCTCCTCGAAGTACATCGCATATACGACGTGCAGATAATAGTACAACGAAACCACGCTCGTCAGGATACCGAACACGGCGAGCCCCACGTAGCCTGACCGGATCGCGGCACCGAACACGTAGAACTTCGCCATGAACCCTGCCGTGGGCGGGATACCCCCGAGAGACAGCATGAACACGGACATGATCAGGCTGAGGACCGGGTGGCTCCTGGAGAGGCCGCTGTAGTCCGACAGGTCGTTGCCGGTACCGTCCTTCTTCTCGAGGTACGTGATCACCGCGAAAGCGCCGGTGACGGTGAAGGTGTACGAGAGGAGATAGAAGATCGCGGACGACATGCCGAACGCACTCCCCGGCACCAGACCAACCACGACATACCCGGCGTGCGCTATGCTCGAGTACGCGAGCATACGCTTCACGTTCTTCTGAAGGACCGCGATGATGTTACCAGCGAACATCGTCACGGCGCTCAGCCACCACAGGGCACCGGACACCGGGACATGGTACGAACTCAGGACGACGATGACCAGCTTTATAATCGCGGCAAAGCTCGCCGCCTTGACCGCAGCCGCCATAAAACCGGTGACCGGCGCGGGCGCTCCCTGGTACGCGTCCGGCGTCCACGTGTGGAACGGGACGAGCGCGACTTTGAACGAGAAGCCAACGAGTATGAGGGCGATGCCCGCCATCATGACCACGTTCACCGCGAGATCCCGCCTGCTGGCAAGTACTCTCGCTATGGCGTACATGTTCGTCGTCCCGATCACGCTGTAGACGAGTGCGATGCCGTACAGCAGGAACGCCGTGGCAAACGACCCGAGTATGAGGTATTTCATTGATCCTTCCAGACTCGCCTGCCGCTCGTAGGTCATGCCAACCAAAGGGTACACGGACAGACTCATCAGCTCGAGCGAGAGCACCAGTACGATGAGGTTCATCGCCGACACGAGGAATAGCATCCCGAGCACCGAACTCAGAAGCAGCAGGTAGTAATGTCCTGACTCACCGTCGATAGCGTCGACATAGCGCAGGGACACCAGCACGCTCACGATGCCGGCGATCATGACCGTGATGGAGACGATAAGGGAGAAGTCGTTCGTCGATAGCATGTTCGAGAATTCGACGATGTTCTGTCCCCACAGAGACATCGAGGCGGCGATGCCGGCGCCGAGCCCGAGCAACGCAATGATTCCTACCAGCCATTTCTTCGACGCAACGAACGCGTCGAACATCGCGCACACGACAATTGCTGCGGCGATGATCACCTGCGGGAGTATAGAAGAAAACGTCGTCGAATAGGTAAGGCCTTCGTACATATTATTTTAACCTCTCTGGCGTCCGGAAGGCGGGTCCCTGCCGATACACAGGCAGTGCCGCAGCCCTGGGCCTGACGTACTGGATATACGACTTGCTCGCGCTCTGAATGATAGCGAGGAAGGGCTTGGGGTAGACACCGATCCAGACGATCATGATCAGTATCGGTACCATGACGATAATCTCCCGGGGACTCATGTCTTTAAGACCCTCGTTCGCCGCATTCGTCGTCCTGCCCCAGAATACCTTCTGATATGTCCGCAGCATGTACACGGCGCCGAGGATGACCCCGGTACCCGCGAAGACGGCGTACGCCGGCTTCGCGAAGAAGGAGCCTATGAGTATCAGGAACTCTCCCACGAATCCGTTGAGTCCCGGCAGCCCTATGGAAGACAGGGTCGCGATCATGAATATCGTTGCGAACACGGGCATCTTCTTCGCGATGCCCCCGAACTCCGAGAGTTCCCTGGTATGCCTGCGCTCGTACAGCATGCCCACGAGCAGGAAGAGTGCCCCGGTCGATAGGCCATGGTTGACCATCTGGAGGACGGCGCCATCGACGCTCTGTATATTCAGCGCCACGAGCCCTAGTATGACGAAGCCCAGATGGCTCACCGAGGAATACGCTACAAGCTTCTTGATGTCCGGCTGCATCATCGCGACAAGCGCGCCGTAGATGATGCCGATGATCGCGAGAACGGCCAGGTAGGGAAGGAACGCGTTTGCCGCGGCCGGAAACAGCGGCATCGCGAACCGCATGTACCCGTACGTCCCCATCTTCAACAGGACGCCCGCAAGTATGACGCTGCCCCCGGTCGGTGCTTCGACGTGCGCGTCCGGCAACCATGTGTGAAACGGGAACAGGGGCACCTTGATCGCGAACGACAGGGCGAACGCGGCGAAGAGCCATCCCTGCACGCTGGCCGGCAGGTAGGTGCCGTACAGCTTCAGTACGTCGAAGGTGTATGCGCCGGTCTGAGAACCGTGAGCGAAGTACAGATAGATGATCGCGATAAGCATGAGGAGGCTGCCGAACATCGTATAGATGAAGAACTTCACCGCCGCATAGATACGCCGCGGGCCGCCCCACACGCCGATGATGATGTACATGGGGACGAGCATCGCCTCCCAGAACACGTAGAAGAGGATCAGGTCGAGCGATGCGAACACGCCGACCATGCCGGTCTCCAGCGCAAGGAACCACAGGTAGTAGTCCTTCTCCTGTTTCTTGATGTACGTCCACGATCCGAGCAGGACCAGCGGGGTAAGGAAGGTCGTCAGGAGTATCAGCAGCAGACTGAGGCCGTCCACGCCTACATGGTACTCGATGTTGTATGCCGGTATCCAGGTGTACCGCTCGACGAGCTGCATGCCGGTGGCAGACGGGTCGAACCATACCACCAGGAGCAGCGACACGGCGAACTCGATCACGGCCACCGCGAGCGTAAGCCATCGCAGGGCAGACTTGCTCTCCCTGTTTATGAACGCCCCGGCCAGCAGCCCGGCGAGCGGGAGAAAGATTACGACGGAAAGTATGTTTTCTCTCAAAAAGTCCATCTCATCCTACCTCAAAACAAAGTATGCAAGGACAGAGAACACGCCTATCAGGAAGATCGTCACGTATACCTGGAAGTCGCCGGTCTGTATCTTCCTGAGCCTCGCGGACGCCCATTCCGTGACATAGGCGGAGCCGTTCACTGTGCCGTCAACGATCCACACGTCGAAAAACTTCCAGAGGAACGACCTGGAAAGGGCCATGAGCGGCCTGATGATGACGGCGTTGTACAGTTCATCGACATAGTATTTGTTCAGGAGCAGCCTGTACAGGCCCGGCACCGCCTGTGCGGCGCTCTTTGCAGGCTGCATCCGCTTCGTTACATAGACATACAATGCGGCGAATACGCCCAGTACTGCCATTGCGATCGAGCCGATCATCAGCCACGTCTCGACCGCGACCGGCATCTTATGCGCCGGCACCACAGGGAAGACCGGGGCGAGGAAATGGACGAACATATCCGAATCGTGCCAGCCGAAGATGTTGCCGAGCAGCCGGGGCACGCCCACATAGCCACCGATGATGGACAACGCCGCGAGTATGATGAGGGGTACGGTCATGACCTTCGGAGACTCGTGGATATGGTGCGCCGTATGCTCGTCAATCCTGCTCTCGCCGTAGAAGGTCATGCTCATGAGCCTGAAGATGTACAGCCCGGTCAGCAGCGCGGTGATGAAGCCCAGTAGCCATACGACCGTGTGCCCGGAGCCGTACGCCGCTGCAAGGATGCTGTCCTTGCTGAAGAAGCCGGACAGCCCGGGTATGCCGGCTATGGCGAGCGCCGCTGCGAGGAACACGGCGTAGGTCACGGGTATCTTCGTCCTCAGTCCGCCCATCTTTCTCATGTCCTGCTCGCCGGAGAGCGCGTGCATTACGCTGCCGGCCGCAAGGAACAGGAGGGCCTTGAAGAAAGCGTGGGTCATGAGGTGGAAGATCCCTGCGCTGAACGCACCCACCCCGACACCCATGAACATGTATCCGAGCTGGCTGATCGTGGAGTACGCGAGAACCCTCTTTATGTCGTTCTGCACAAGTCCGATGGTCGCTGCATACAGTGCGGTGAGCGCGCCCACGACTGCAACGACCTCGAGCGCGGTCGGCGCGAGCACATAGAGGAAGTTCATCCTCGCTATCATGTACACCCCGGCCGTGACCATCGTCGCGGCATGGATCAGCGCACTGACCGGCGTGGGACCTTCCATCGCGTCCGGCAGCCATACGTACAGCGGGAGCTGAGCGGACTTGCCGGTCGCTCCCACGAACAGAAGCACCCCGATCACCGTGAGGACTGCGGGCGAAAGGAGCGCTACGTGGCCCGCCATGGCCGTAAAGTCGAGCGATAGTACGCCCTTTGACGCGAGCGATGATGCGAGCAGGAACAGCCCCAGCAGGAACCCGTAGTCGCCGATCCTGTTGGTGATGAACGCCTTCTTCCCGGCATTGGCCGCGGAGTCTTTCTCGTACCAGAAGCCGATCAGGAGATACGAGCACAGCCCCACGCCCTCCCAGCCCACGAACATCAGAACGATGTTCGATGAGAGGACGAGCAGAAGCATCGAGAACATGAACAGGTTGAGGAACGAGAAGTACCGCGCATAGCCACGGTCCTCGTGCATGTACCCCAGGGAATAAACGTGGATCAGAAACCCGACCCCGGATACCACGAGGGCCATCACGACGCTGAGGGGGTCCATCATGAGCTTAACGTCTATCGTGAGCGCGCCGGCACTGATCCAGGTATAGACGGTGTCCGTGAGGAGCCGCTCATTGACGGGCATGCTCAGGAGGACCGTAAAGGCGTACACGCCTATCAGGAAGCTTATCAGTACCGTCGCGTTGGCTACCAACCCCACCGCCCTGTGGCCCAGCCTCTTCCCGCCGATGCCGTTGATGAGGAAGCCTATCAGGGGAGACAGCACGATGTACCGGAGGACGTTCAGCTCCATCGCATCACCACTTCAGCCTCTTCAGGTCGTCTATCTTTACCATGCCCATCGTCCTGAACAGCCTGACGACGAGGGCGAGCGCTATGGCCGCTTCCGCGGCCGCTATGGTTATGACCATGATGACGAACACCTGGCCATCCAGCGTATGGAGGTACTTGGACGCCGAAACGAACAGGATGTTGACCGCGTTGAGCATGAGCTCGAGGGAAACGAGCACGATGATCACGTTACGACGCATGGCCACGCCGATCATGCCCACGACAAACAGCACAAAGCTGAGGACGAAGAGCAATTGATAGTTCATGTTCCCCTCCTGTTCTTGATAAAGGCTATCGCGCCGAACACGCCCACGAGCAGGACGAACGATGCGAGTTCGAACGGAAGCAGATAGTAATGCATCAGGTTGAACCCTATGTTCCTTGCGGACCCGAAGCCCGTGATCGCAAAGCCCGACGGCATCCTTACCACCGACCTCGCCACGAAGAAGCCCGTCAGCAGGACGAGCATGATGAGGAAATACGAGAGAATAGTGGATGGCTTGAACCTGACCGGCGTGAGCGACGACTTGTTGAGATCGAACATCATCACGATGAACAGGAACAGCACGAGCATAGCACCGACGTAGATGATGACCTGTACGGCCGCCAGGAACGGGGCACCGAGCAGAACGAACAGGAGGGCGGTGAGAAAGAACGCTATCCCCATGGAAAGTGCGCTGTACACCGGGTTGCCCGCGAGCACTGCAGCGAGATACGCCGCCACGAGCAGTACGGAGATTATGGCGATCAGCACGTGGCTTATCATTCTATAACCCTCTTCAATGTTTCTTTTTGCAGCACAAGCTCCGGCCTCTGCTTCGCGATGAGGCTGTAATCCGACGTCATCGTAATGGCGTTCTCCGGACATGCTTCCACACAGTACCCGCAGTACGCACAGCGCGTGAGGTCGAGCTCGAACACCTTCGGGGCCCTCTCCTTCCTCGGGTCCCGGGACTCCTCAGGCTCTATGTATATTGCAAAGAACGGACACACGGTCTCGCACATCTTGCACGCAACGCATCTGATCAGATCGCCATCGAACAGCAGTTTGTGCTTGCCCCTGGCGTTCATGACGATTTCCGGCCTTTCGGAGAGCCTCTGGGCGTCCTTATCCATCGTCTTGATGATCTGCTTCGTGTTGCCGACGATGCTCAGCTTCTCCTCCGGGTAGTTCATTGCGAACTTCCGCCTCCTGAAAAAATGCCGTATGGTGACCCCGAGCCCTCTGACTATCTCAATCAGGTAGACCGCTTCCCTCAGCCCATATCTTTTGTTTCTGTCGCCCGTGGTCATAGTACCCTCAGCACGATGAGCACCGCGGTTATAACGACGTTCAGCAGGGCCAGCGGTATCAGGACCTTCCACCCAAGGTCCGTGAGCTGGTCGAATCTGAACCGGGGCAGGGTCCACCGCACCCAGAGGAACAGGAACAGGAAGAACCCCACTTTCACCGCGAACGATAGTACCTCTATGATTGCGACGAGCCACTGCGGCATGGCGAGCATACCCATGCCCGGGAAGATGAAGCCGATGTTATGCAAGTACGGCACCTGCCAGCCCCCGAAGTAGAGCGTAGCAAGGAGCGCTGATGCGGTGATCATGTTCGCGTACTCCCCCATGAAAAAGAACGCGAACTTCATGCTGGAGTACTCCGTGTGATAGCCCCCCACGAGCTCGGCCTCGGCCTCCGGCAGGTCGAAGGGGACCCTGTTCGTCTCCGCATACACGCTGACGATGAAGATGATAAAACCGAGCGGCTGGACCAGAATACCCCACTTCGGGAGGAAGCCGAACCAGAGGCTGCCCTGATACTGCGCAATGTTGTTCAGTCTCAGCGAGCCGTAGACCATGAGCACGCCTATCACCGCGAGGCTCATGGCGATTTCGTAGCTTATGAACTGCGACGCGGACCGCAGCCCTCCGAGAAGCGAGTACTTGTTGTTCGAGGCCCATCCCCCGATAATGATGCCGAATATGCCCATAGCCGCAATAGCAAAGATATAGAGTATGCCGACGTTGAAATTCGCAATCTGGAAGTTTATGACCCTGCCGGGGAGGAACAGGTCATGGCCGAATGGCACAACCGCAAACGTGAGCAGCGCCGGCACTATCGTCATCAGGGGCGCGACAATATAGAGCAGCCTGTTCGCCTCGCGCGGCACGATGTCTTCCTTCATGATGAACTTTATGCCGTCCGCGACCGGCTGCAAGAGTCCCCACGGCCCCACTCTGTTCGGTCCCAGCCTATCCTGCATGAACGCGCTTATCCTTCTTTCCGCGAGCGTGAGGAACGCTACGGTCGTCAGCAGGACCGCGAACACGACGACGCACATCAGCGCGTATATGAGTACGGTTACATGGTCTACCATAGTCTACCCGCAGCCTTCCTCAGCCCCACGTCACCGGTGAGTCCATCAAAGTCGATAGATGCGAAGGACGGCACCTCCTTCATGAGCGTACCGAGCACCTGATCGAAACCGCCGATCCGCTTCCCGGTTATGCCGGCGATGATGTCCGAGAGGATCGAGAGATCGTCCCTGGCCTCGCCCTCCGTCCGGACGACCTTCCGCAATCTCTGCACCCTGCCCTCGCCGTTCGTGTACGTCCCGTCCTTCTGCGCATAGCTCATACCCGGCATGACGATGTGCGCCCTTTCCGTGAGGCGCGACGGCCTGAAGTCCTGCGCAACCACGCAGGGTATCGCGCCCAGCCTGTCCACCAGCGGGTCCATCTGATCGAACGACGGGCCGAGGATATAAAGGAACGCCGGCCCTGAACCGATGACCTCGTCATGAGAAAGGAGCCGGATATCGAATGCCTTGGCGATCTGCCCTATACCGTTAGCGTTCGGTGCCTGCATGCCCCTGCGCAGCCTCAGTTTACCTGCACTGACGTACTCTTTTGCCTCGGGGAACCTGAGCATGCCTATCGCGCTACCACCTGCCGCATGTTTTATCATATACATGAACGCGTACGCCTCTTCGTTGGTAGCGAACGGGGATATGATGCCTGCCGTTTTCGCGCCGGACTGTTTTATCTTTTGCGCAACAAAGGCGATGATGCTGCTCCAGTCATTATTCCCGGACGCGAGCCTGTTGTCGGGTCCTGCAGGTATCGCACGATGGTTATCGTTCAGCAGCTTTTTGTACCCCAGTCTTCCGTCATCACATATATATGAACTGCGGGAGATAGCGTCTATGTACGGCTTCGGGTAGAACGAAGTAACGTTCCTGTTCTCGTGTGCATGGATGCTCCGGACCATGGGGTTACGCGAGCGCACCCGGTATACCGTGTACAGCTTCGCATCCGCGTAGATGAGACACCCGGCCTCGCACAGCGGGCACACGGTCTCCGTTGCCCTGAGGTTGAAGACCCTTTCTTTGAACCTGAAATCACTCGTGGTGAGCGCGCCGACAGGACATAGGTCGGCGATGTTGCCCACATATCCATACGTCAACAGCTTGCCGGGGAATGTCGTTATCTCCGCGTGAGCGCCACGGTACATGACGGCGAGTTCCTCAGACCCAACGATGTCCCGGTAGTACCGTACGCACCGCTCGCACATGATGCAGCGCTCCGGGTCGTACGCTATCAGCTCGCTCAGCGCTATGTGCTCCCTGAGCTGCTTCGGCTCAGTAAAGGCACTCCTGTCCGGGCCGTACCGGTGCGCGTATTCCTGCAGGACACACTCGCCTGCCTGGTCGCAATCCGGGCAGTCCAGCGGATGGTTCGTGAGGATGAACTCGAGGATGGCGCTGCGCGCCTGCCTGACCCTGTCCGTGGTCGTTTTCACCACCATACCCTCGGTCGCTACCGTGGTACATGCGGTCTGGAGCTTCGGCATCTTCTCAATCTCTACGAGGCACATTCTGCACAACCCACCGCTCTTGAACGACTCATGGAAGCAGAAGTACGGTATCTCGATACCGTTGTCCCTCGCGGCTTCAAGCACCGTTTTACCCTGCTCGACCGTTATCTTTTTTCCGTCTATTTCAAAGGTCGGCATTGATTGTCACCTTCTGTCCCGCCCCGGTCCCTCCGGCCACAGATCTCACCGCGCATCTGCCGGCACTGATGTGTGTGAGGAACTCGTTCCTGAACTTCTTCAAAAAGCCGTTTACCATCATCGCCGCGGCATCGCCGAGCGGGCACAGCGAGTTGCCGAGAATGTTCGATGATACCCTCCCCAGCAATTCCACGTCGCCCTGCTTGCCGTTCCCGTGTTCGATCCTCTCCAGTATCTTTACTTGCCAGATCGTGCCTTCCCTGCACGGTGTGCACTGCCCGCACGACTCATGCGCATAGAATTCCGCAAGCCTGTGCGCCTGCTCGACCATACAGACGCTTTCGTCCATCACGATGACAGCCGCGGAGCCCAACATCGAGCCGGCCTTCGCAAGGGCATCGAAATCCATACTGACGTCGATGTCCTCCGGGACAAGCACCGGCGTGGACGACCCGCCCGGGATGACGCCCTTCAGCTTCCTGCCGCCCTTTATCCCGCCCGCATGCTCAAAGATGAGCTGCCGCAGGGTTATGCCCATCGGCAGCTCGTACACGCCCGGTTTCTCCACATGGCCGCTCACCGCAAAGAGCTTCGTCCCGGTGTTCCGCGGGGGGAGGCCGATCTTCGCATACCACTCGCCGCCGTTGTTAACGATGGACGGGACCGCCGCGAGCGTCTCGACGTTGTTCACGACCGTGGGCTTCTTGAACACGCCGACGACGGCCGGGAACGGCGGCCTCACCCTCGGGTTTCCCCGAGCGCCCTCCACGGACTCTATCAGGGCGGTCTCCTCGCCGCAGATGTAGGCGCCCGCGCCACGGTGGACGATGATATCGACCCGCCTGTCCGTACCGAACACCTTATCCCCGAGGAAGCCCTGCGAGCGTGCCTGCTGCACGGCCGCCTCGACGACGTTCGCGCCTTTTACAAACTCGCCGCGTATGTAAATGAACCCGAGCTCCGCGCCGATCGCATAGCACGCTATGATCATGCCTTCGATGAGCAGGTGCGGGTTCTTCTCGAGTATCTCCCTGTCCTTGAACGTGCCCGGCTCTCCCTCGTCGGCGTTGCAGCACAGGTACCGGGGGCCCTTGAAGTCCTTGGGCACGAAGTCCCACTTCATCCCTGCCGGGAACCCAGCCCCTCCCCTGCCTCTGAGGCCGGACTTCTTCATCTCGTCGATGATCTGGCCCGGGGTCATGGAGCCCACGGCCTTCCGTGCCGCTCCATAGCCGCCGATGGCAAGGTAGCTCTGTACATCGGCGAGCTTCGCTCCTTCCACGCCTTTAAAGAGTATCTGTTCCATCACTTGCTTCTCAGTCCCTTGATTATGTCCTTGATCCCCTGCTCCGTGACCTGCTCATAGTAGTCGTCGTTGATCTGAACGACCGGTCCGAAACCGCACGCCCCGAGGCACTCCACCGTGCTGAGCGTAAACATCTTGTCCGGCGTGGTTTGGTCCTCTTCTATGCCCAGCACGGACCTGAGCGTGTCCAGCATCTTCGGAGAGCCCTCGAGATGACACGAGATGTTCGTGCACACCTGCACATGGTACGTGCCCACTGGCTTCCTGTTGTACATGGTGTAGAAGGTCGCCACGCCGTAGACCCGTGCAGGCGATACGCCGACAAGCCCTGCGACATACTCCATGACCTCCGGGGAGATGTGGCCGAACTCCCGCTGCGCAATATGCAGTACCGGCAACAGGCACGCGTCCTTTGTCGGGTACTGCCGCTTCAGCCTCTCGACCCTGCTCATGGCTTCCTGCGTGAACTGGATCATCGGTCGAGCTCCCCTGCCACGATGTTGAGGCTCCCGAGTATCGCAATGGCGTCCGATATAAGGCGGCCCCGGACCATCTCCGGAAACGCCTGGAACAGGGCGAAACACGGCGGTCTCACCTTCAGACGGTACGGGTACTGCTCCCCGTCGCTCACGATGTAGAATCCGAGCTCGCCGTTGGCCACCTCGGTACCGAAGTACACATACCCCGGCTTTGCCTTGATACCATACATGATGAGCATGAAATGATGTATGAGTCCTTCCATGGTATTGTAGACTTCCTCTTTGGGCGGAAGCGTGATGTGCGGGTCATCCACGCTCACCGGGCCGTCGGGCAGCCTGTCGATAGCCTGCTCAATGATCCTGAGGCTCTGGCGCATCTCCTCCATCCGCACGAGGTACCGGTCGTACGTGTCGCCGTTCTCGCCTGTCGGCACGTCGAACTGGAAGTCCTCGTAGCTCGAGTATGGCTGCTTCTTCCTCAGGTCCCACGGGAGCCCGGTAGCACGTAGTGCCGGTCCGGTAAACCCGTACTCCAGGGCCCGCTCCTGCGTGATTGCACCGACGCCCATGGTCCTGTCCATGAATATACGGTTTTTTGTCAGGAGTTTGTCCACGTCGCGGATCGACTTCGGTATCTCGGTGAGCAGGACCTTGACATCATGGGCAAAGTCCGGCTGCACGTCCCTTGCGATCCCCCCTATCCTGGTAAAGGTCGTCGTCAGCCTCGCGCCGACGGACTTCTCTATAAGGTCGTAGATCCGCTCCCGCTCCTTGAAGAAGTAGAAGTAGTTTGTCAGTGCCCCCATATCGACCACGTTGGTACCGATAGCCACGAGGTGATCGGCTATCCTGGTTATCTCGTTCATGATGACCCGTATGTACTGGGCCCTCTTCGGCACCTCGATGCCGAGCAGCTTCTCTACTGCCAGCGCGTACGAGACGTTGTTCATGATCGGAGATACATAGTTCATCCGGTCCGTGAGGGGGATAAAGCCGTTGTATGTCCTGTGCTCGGCCATCTTTTCGATGCCGCGGTGAAGATACCCTATCTCGAGCGAGGCATTCACGATGATCTCACCGTCGAGCTCCAGCACGATCCGCAGGGTGCCGTGGGTGGCGTTGTGCGAAGGCCCCATGTTCAGGACCATCGTGTCCTTCCGCTTTCTCTCAAAGCTGAACATCAATATTCCCTTGTTCTTCTCTGGTCCCAAGGAGCATACCGCTGATCCCTGGGTGTGGTACCCCGCACCGGAAAGTCCTTCCGTAAGGGATGGCCCTCGAACCCGTCCCACATGAGTATCCTCTTGAGCCACGGGTGACCTGTTACCTGAATGCCGAACATGTCGTACAGCTCCCGCTCGAACCAGTCTGCGCCGCACCATATCCCGGTAAGGCTCGGGACCGGTTCCGACTCGTCCACGTCGGTCTCGACGATCAGCCTCCGGTTCTTCTCGGTCGATATCAGGATGTACACGACCAGAAACCGCGGTTTGCGGTTCAGGAAGTCGACGCCGGTGATATCAAGTATCTGATCGAACCTGAAGGGCTCTTCGCCCTTCAGCATGGTCATCACCTCAACGAGGTCCCCCGGCAGGACCTTTATGGACCGCGGCCTGAAGTCTTCCTGCACGGAGACGATCTTTCCTTTGAACCTGGCCTTTATACTGTCGATCAGCTCTGACATATCCTTGTTCCTCTATTGGCCTACGACCAGTGACTTCCTTGGTCTCCGTACGGACTCCTGCCTGATCATGTCCTGGAGCAGCATGATGCCGTCTATCAGGCCCTCCGGCCTGGGAGGACAGCCGGTCACATAGACGTCGACCGGGATAATCGTATCGATACCCTGCAGCGTTGGATAGGAATCGAATATACCTCCGGACGTCGCGCAGGACCCCATGGATACGACCCACTTGGGCTCAGCCATCTGGTCGTATATCTTCCTGAGGACGGGCGACATCTTGACGGATATCGTGCCCGCGACGATGAGCAAGTCCGACTGCCGGGGCGAGAACCTCATGGCCTCCGCCCCGAACCGCGCGAGGTCGAACCGCGTGCCCACCGCGGCCATGAACTCTATCGCGCAGCACGCGGTGCCGAAGGGCATGGGCCACAGGGAGTTCTTCCTCGACCAGTTGATCAGGGCGTCGAGCTTCGTGGTAAGGACGCTGTCTCCGAGCCTCTCCTCTAATCCCATTCGAAGGCCCCCTTCTTCCACGCATAGACAAAACCAACGAGCACGATACAGATGAAGATACCCATCTCGTACATGCCGAAAGCGCCGAGGGCCCGTGCTACGATCGCCCACGGGTACATGAAGACAACCTCGACGTCGAAGACCAGGAACATCAGCGCTATGACGTAGTACCTCACCGGGAAACTGATTCGTGCGTTGCCGACCGGCTCGACACCGCACTCGTAGGGTGAGAGCTTCTCTTTCGACTTTACGCTGGGGCCGACGAGCGCGGAGAGCACGACGGTGAGGCCCGCAAAGCCTATCACGATCGTTGCATATATTGCAATGTTTATAAAGCTGTACTCGCCCATAATACGATTCAGAACTCACGACATTTAAGTAGCACTCCTTTCCTTTGTCAAGAAAAAAGGAAACTGTGACAGGGGAAGAAGTTATTGTCGAAAACTTCTTCCCCTCCAAGATCGACGATGGGACAGGTCCGCTTCCTACTTCCTCTCCGCGGACGGCTCCATCAGCTTCCTGGCCCTGGGGTGCTCCCTGTTCAGGCGCAGGATCGAGCGCGACCCGGTGTTCGTCACCGTTAAAATACCGTCGTGCTCGAGCCGGGTAATGATCTCTTTCCTCTGCTCGTCGGAGAGGTTCGCAAAAGCCTCGTTCATATGTTTCCGGTAGAAGTGACCAAGCCATATCTCCTTGCTCGAATAGCTCTCCTCCGCATCCTGGATCAACCTGACGGTCTTCCTGAAGTTCGCCTCGGTGAGGTGCTCCGGGAGGAGTGATCGCCTGCGGGAGGCGCCGCGCTGGCGCCCCTTCGCATTGTTCTGGGGGACGTCCGGGACATTCTGCGCTTCCGGCCCGGCATCGTCCGCCACCTCGCCGGGCTGCGACAGCATGTCCTGCAGGTAGAAGAAGTTCGCCTCGCCGACAATCTCTATGAGGTCGCCGGCCGTCGACTCCTTGCTGCCGTACACCGTTACCGCCTTGCCGTTCTCCTTCAGTATAGCGACGATGGGCATGTAGTCCCGGTCGCCACCTATGATGATAAAGTCCGTAAAGTCCTCTTTGGTCAGCAGTACTTCCTGAGCAGCCATCGACAGCACGATGTCCGTGCTGTTCTTCCGGTAGCTGCTCATCACGTAGGAAGGCTTTATCCCCAGAAAAGCGAGAGGCCGCTGGAAATCGCTGTCCGACTTCTCGTGGAGCTTTTCCCAATCGGCGTACGCCCTCTTTATCAGCAGGCTCTGGCTCTCGCCCCCGTGCTTCTTTATTATCCGCTTGAGCGTGTCTAGCAGATTGTCCAGGGCCTTGTCGCCGTTCCCATAGAAATCGACATACCCTACATAGGCGTTCTCGAAATCCACGAACATCGCGCACTTCCTTTCACCTGTCATAAATCCACTACCTCCTTCTCTCGTTCCCTTATTTATCTATGGTTACGTGTATCCTGAAGTCAGTAATAGCACTTCACGTGATATAAGTATAGCCACCTCCTCCTTATCATGGTCCGTCCTCTTGTGGAAGAGCGTGGATTCTTCGTTGGCATTGAACAGGTCAATCGTAGAGGTCGCCCGACCCAGCTTCGCTGTGTGCCCGCGCTTACCCTCATGTTCGCCAACCTAATCTATGCCCTGTACAGAGGTAAAAAGGCGCCCGCCGACCCGTGGGCGGGGTCACGCTCGAGTAGAGTATACCGTCGCCCCCTCGGGAGTGCGCGACGGCGCCACCGGCGGCAAGCTCGGCATGTAGCTGTTCATATTCTCGGAGATCATGTTCTTCGGCATGCATGGGCCTGCTCGCGGTCTTCTGGTACAACGCGGTGTACCTGCATATTAAGAGGAAGAGCGCGTTCGCGTCTGTGCCCGGCTCGATCGCCGGTGCTATCCCTCCTGTCATAGGCTTTACGGCGTTATGAGCCTGCGCATGGCGGTCCTGCTGGTCGCCCTACTGGGCAGGGTACTGTCCTGAACAGAAAGTAAGAGGTGGTTTTTCAGAAGCCACCGTCTCGTCTATGGCCGCGGTCGTTTACTTCTCCACGTAGGCTCTTAGTGCAGGTATATTCGACAGCGTAATCTCGCCGCGGTCCGTCGCTATGTAGCCGCTCTTCTCCAGTTCTCTCGTGACCCGTATCGCAGTCTCGACAGTCGTACCGCACATCTCGGCGACATCCTGCCTCTTCAGCTTCAGGACCGGGCTGGCACTCGCCTCATACATCTTCAGGAAGGTAAATACGATTCGTCTGTCCACGTGCTCCGTCGCTATGTTCTTGACGGTATCGATAAGGTCCCTCAGCTTCCTTCCAAGGTCGTTGATGATGTCGAGCGCTATCTGTGGCTCATGGTTGAGCAGCTCTGTGAGCTTATGCCTCTCGAGTACGAATGCCTTTGTATCTACCATGGCGACGGCTGAAGCGGGGTACGGCCTGTTGTCGAAGACGGCCACCTCGCCGAATATCTGCCCCTTTTCGATGATACGTACGATAACGTCCTTGCCTTCCGGGGAATGCTTGACGACCTTGATCCTCCCCTCGATGATCAACCCCATCAATCGGGGGCTCTCTCCCTCATTGAAAATACATCCGTCCTTCGCATAAGACCTCTCGACGCCTATGCCTCCGATCTTATCGATGAGCACGTCGAACCATAATTCTTTGCGGTAGGTTTCCATAGATGATCTGTTTAGCAGATCACGCACGTTTTTTCCATAACATGAAGGAAGTCCATTCCCGGTTCCTGTCTCTTGAAAATTGCAGTACCGGACCATCTGACATATTTCCTTGACAGCGCTTGCCGGTATTGATAAAAATGTCAAAACTTTGCAGGAGGGAATGATGACGAAACTGGCTCTTGTAACCGGCGCGTGTGGTTTCACGGGTACGCACATGGTCGAGCTCTTGAAGGAGCGCGGGTGGGACGTTGTCGCGACGGACCTCAAGAAGGAAGAGCACGCCCAGTATTACTGCGAGGAGGGCGACCTCCATCCTGTACACTACGAGGAATACATCTCGAAACTCGGGGTACAGTTCATCCCGGCGGACCTTACCAAGAAAGAAACCATGGCCCCCCTCTTCAAGACGAGGCAGTACGATGCGGTGTTCCATATCGCCTCTCTGTACGATTATTTCGCCAAGTGGGACGTCCTTTACAACGTGAACGTCAACGGGGGACGCAACCTCGCGGAGCTCGCTCTCGAGAATAAGGTCGGGAGGTTTATCCACTGGAGCACGGACGGCGTGTACGGAGAAACGAAGAAGCTCCCCGGTGACGAGGACGAGCCCTATGACCCGCCGAACCTCTACTCGAAGTCGAAAATGGAGCAGGAGAAGGTTCTGTGGGAGCTCCACAGGGCCAAGGGCCTGCCGCTGACCGTGCTCAGACCAGCGCCTATCTACGGACCCCGGCACAGGTATGGCGTGTATCATATCCTGTACGGGGTAGAGAAGATGGGTATGGGTTTCGTCATTTCGTGGTACCCGAAGAAACATACGCTCATGTTCCCGTCCGTCCATGTGAAGGACCTGGTAAACGCGGCCCTGTTCACCGCCGAGAAGCCAGAGGCAGTAGGACAGGCGTACAACGTCCTGAGCGACTGTATAACCCAGACGGAGATGATCGAATTCATCTACCGATCGCTCGGCATGGAAAGGGTGATCCGGATACCGATGTGGTGGCCCGTATACAAGGTCCTCACGAAGGTAGGCCTGAAGCTCGTACGGGGCATCGATGCTCATGCGAGGGCTCAGGGAAAGAGACCCAAGGTGGACGTGCCCATGGTGGAATATATGACACACCAGTACTGGTTTTCAAACGAAAAGCTCAGAAAGCTCGGCTTCAGGTTCACGTACCAGGACCCGAGGAAGGGTATGTGGGACTATATCACGTGGTGTAAAGAAAGGGGATGGCTATGAGGATATATATACTCGATGTACCGATCGTCATCATCGTCGGTCTGGTATCCGCCTATGCGTATGCGAAATACCTGCGCGAGAAGCACCCGGACGCTTATGTCCTGTCCGGGTTGCTCGTGATACTATTGTTCTGGCTCAATGCTGTCTTGTCGAACCTCGGTGTCATCAGCGGCCCATGGTTTACGGACAGGATGGTCGTATCGGTCAATGCCACGGTCGGTATCTTCTATGTGCTTTCTTATCCGCTGTGGTTCATCTGGGGTGGCGAGCGATCGCTCAGTCTGTTCGGCAGGTCGAAGTCGCAGGGCGGGCTGCTCTGGCCCATCACGCTGAAGGACAAAACTGCTCCATTCAAGCCGGCATGGTACAACACCCAGGACATACGGGACAAAAAATAAAGGGTTGAGGGCGGGTCTGACTCTCGGGAGGGGCACATGGAGAAGAAGGTCTTAATCACCGGCGCCGGGGGCTTTATAGGAAAGAAGCTCACCAGGGCGTTTATCGAAAGCGGTTTTTCTGTCCGGGCAATGGACATAGCCGCGGAGTTCCTGAAGGAGCCGGCCGCCCTGGGCGCGGAACCCGTGGCCGCACGTCTCGAGGACAGGGACGCGGTCCTGAACGCTGTGGCCGGCGTCAATATAGTCGTTGCCGCAGGCGCGGTCTTCGACCTCGGTGCTCCCCTTGCACTCATGAGGGCGGCGAACGTCGACGGTGTGCAGAACCTCGTGGATGCCGCGTTAAAACATACTGTGGAACAGTACATCCATTTCTCCACGGTGGGGGTATACGGCCTTCCGGCCGAGATACCGTGCAGGACGGACTCGCCCAAAAATCCCAGGAACAACTATGAGAAGACGAAGTGGGAAGGCGAGCAGCTCTTCTGGAGCCTGGTAAAGGACAGGCCCCTGTGTGCGACCGCGGTAAGGCCCACGCTGGTGTACGGCCCGGGAAGCAAGTATGGTCATGCGATGTTTCTCTCGATCTTCGAACTGCTGGGGTTGAGGAAGAAGAGGCTGCCGGTCTTGGCAACGACGTATAAGAACCACCATGTGCATGTAGACGACGTCGTGGGCGCCGTCCTACAGATAGCGAGACGTCCGGACATCGTCAACGGGAAGATATACAATATAGCGGACACAGAGCCCCAAGGCGTGGAAGGGTTCTACAAGAGCCTCCTCGACGCCCTGCAGTTTAGCTACGGCTTCCAGGTGAACGTCCCGCGGATACTCTGGAACATCGGCATCAGCTTATTTACCCACTTCCCTGACTTCATCTTCAATCGGCTCAACGCAGACGTAGGAAAGAAGTGGTCGTGGCTTTGCAAGAAGAACAGTCTCGAGCCCGCCCTGAAACCGCGCTTCGACAAAGACTGGCTCGGGTACTTCAAGGGTGACCATATCTACGACACCTCCGGACTCCGAGAGATCGGGTACCAGCTCAAATATCCCCTGTTCAGGGACGGCGTGAAGGCCACGGTCCAGTGGTACAGAGAGCATCGGTGGCTCGCCTGACCTGCCGACGCACCATGAAACGGAGATATCGCTTGCATACGCATAGAAATAGTATTATGGACAGGCATGGGGCTTTTGCCTGTTTTCATTGCGTTCGCGGTGGGTATCGTACTGCATGATCACGCGTTTCGCATACCCGGTTATGCCTACGCCCTCGCGCTGACTCCCCTTGCCCTTTCGTTCGTATGGGTGAGGGACAGGAAGGTATGGATACTCCTTGCATCTTTTCTCGCGTTCCTCGGTGCCGGCCTTCTGAGTTACAGGACCGACGGCTGTTCGGCCAGGATCCTGTCCCGCCGGCACAGCAGAAAGATATCCCTGTCGGGCTGGGTGGACAGACCGGTATCGATTTCGCCGGGAATGGAGAAGATGGTATTGGAGGTGGACAGGCTCGACGGCAAGGTCGTCGGCATGGACGGATGCCTTCTCCACCTCACGCTTATTACCGGCAGCGATATCCCCGCAACAGGCACGTTCTTGCCGGTCAGAGGAGACTACGTAACCGTATCCGTGATACCCAGGCGGCCGCGGAATTACAAAAACCCCGGTTCCTTCGACTACCGGCAGGCACTCGGGAGGAGCGGTATCTTTCTGGTCGCGTACGGGAGCGGATCGGGTTTTCTGACGGGGAAACATCCTAAGGAGCATACCGGGCCGGGCACACGGGTGCTCAGGGCAGCCGACGCCTCCCGGCGCCGGATCAGACGCACGATAGACGAGCACGTGCAGGATGAGGGCGCACGGGGCGTCATCACCGCGCTCGTCATAGGCGACCAGGGCCGTATATCCCGGGAGGTAAGGAGGATGTTCGCGTCGACCGGGATTATCCACATCCTCATCGTTGCCGGCCTGCATCTCGGTATCATCACGCACCTCGCCTACCTGCTTTTCAAGCTCCTCCTGTCCCGGTCGAGGTACCTGTGTCTGCACGCAAACATACCGAAGCTCTCACTGTCACTGTCCCTGATTCCGATGATCGCCTATCTGCTGATAAGCGGGGCACACCCACCCGTTATAAGGAGCAGCATCATGCTAACGGTCTACGGCCTCATCTTCCTCGCCGACAGGCATCAGTCGCGGTGGATCGGCATCCTGGTCGCCGCCTTTCTTATCCTTGCCATGGAGCCGGGCGCTCTTTACAGCATCTCGTTCCAACTGTCATTCGTCTCGGTCGGCTCCATCATCGCGTTTATGCCTGCGATGACGAGACTCATCGAGAGAATGACATCGATACCAGGCCTGCAGCGGGCAGCGCTCCTGCCGAGGGCCGTGAGGGCGGTACTGGGCATGCTCCTGGTGAGCCTTTTCATAACGATTGGCCTTGCCGGGCTGCTCGCCTTTTACTTCAATACAGTCCCGCTGCTCGGTATCCTGCTGAACGTCGTCGTTATACCGGTCTTCGGCTATGGCGTATTGCCCCTGTCCCTGCTGTCCTCCGTAGCCGGCATCTCACTCCCCCCTGCGTTGCAAGGGATACCCCGCGAACTTTTCGCGCTGACCTCGTGGCTAATCCAGGGGAGTATCGGGGTAATAGGGCGCATCTCACGCATACCGCTGGCCTCGATACGGGTCCCTACGCCCTCGATCCCGGAACTGGTCCTCTATTATGCGATCGTCCTGGTAGTGATCAACGTCAAGAGGATAGGACCAAGGCTGGCCGCGGTCCTTGTCACGCTGCTCGCTACGGCGCTGTTCGCCGCTGTAGGATACCATGTGTATACGACGCACTCCGGCAAAGACCTCTCCATAACGTTCCTCGACATCGGACACGGCGACAGCGCGCTGGTAGAGTTCCCACACGGCAGGACCATGCTGATCGACGGAGGCGGTAGCCTTACCGGCAGCTACGATACCGGCGAGTCGGTTGTTGCCAGGTACCTGTGGTCTCTGGGGATAACTTCCATTGACGATGTGGTCGCCTCACACCCGCAGGTAGATCATATAGGCGGTCTCGGCTTCGTCATCAGGCATTTGCATGCACGAGAGGTCTACCGGAGCGACTGCGGGCCGGATACGGCGATCTACAGAGACTTTATGGATGCAATCCGGATCTCAGGTGTAGCGGTTCACACGATTACGACGGCAGCGCTGTCGAGGCGCATAAGCGGTGTCGATGTCACGCTGTTTTCCGTGCCGCACGAGGCATGCAACCCGGGCTCGAACAGGGACGCAAACAATTACCCGGTATTGACGAGGATAGCCTACGGCCGTGTGAGCTTCCTGTTCACCGGCGACATCGAGAAGAAGGCGGAACAGCTCCTCGTGGACGCCTATGGAGGGCACGGCGTGCTGCGAGCGTCGATCCTGAAAGTAGCACACCACGGCAGCAAGACCTCGAGTACCGGACGGTTTATCGACACGGTCAGGCCGGCCATCGCCGTCATCTCCGCAGGGGAGAACAACAGGTTTCATCTCCCGGCAAAGGTCGTCTTGCGCCGCTTCTTCCGGAGGAGAGTTTGTGTGCTGAGGACAGACCGCAGCGGCGCAATTCGGATCACCACCGACGGTACCCGGCTACGAATACGGAGGTACGTAGAGGATGGCGGGTGGTAAGCCTAGGTACCAAGGAGCTCCATGATCGCGAGGAGCTCCTTCTTGATAGGCTTCACCTTGCTGATCGCTTCCTGGTACGGCGTAAAAACGATGTTGTCATTCACGAGGCCGACCATGTTCCCGCTGCCGCCCTTCTTGAGAAAGTCGATAGCGAAGTAGCCGAACTGCGATGCAATGATCCTGTCGAATACGGTGGGTGACCCGCCCCTCTGGATGTGACCCAGGACCGTTACCCTCGTCTCAAAACCTACCTCGTCCCGGAGCTCTTTCTCAATCTGGTACGCGCTCGTGGCCCCCTCCGCTACGATGATGATACTGTTGGAGCGCTTCTCCTCGTATCGCCGCCGGAGCTTTTCGGAAATCACCTTGATGTCATACGGGACTTCCGGCACTATCGCAAACTCCGCTCCGCTCGCCATCGCTGACATGACCGCCAGGTAGCCGGACTCCCTGCCCATGACTTCGATGATGAATGCCCGGTCATGGGACGAGGCCGTGTCCTTGATCTTATCGACCGCCTGGATGATGGTGTTCAGCGCTGTGTCCACGCCTATCGCCATATCGGTCCCGTACAGGTCGTTATCTATCGACCCAGGTATGCCGACCGTGATCACCCCGAGCTCGTGGAGCTTCAGGGCACCCGTCAGGGAGCCGTTGCCCCCTATGACGACGAGGGCATCTATGCCGTTTTTCCTGATGATGTCTGCCGCCTTCCTCCTGCCTTCATCGAGGAAGAATTCTTTCGATCGGGCGGTCTGCAATATGGTGCCCCCGAACTGAAGGATGCCGCTAACGGATCTTGAATCGAGCTCCTGGAATTCTTCGTTGATCAGGCCCGAGTACCCCCGGTGTATACCGATGACCTTCCAGCCGAGTGCCAGGGCTGCCCGCACACTCGCCCGTAATGCCGAATTCATGCCCGGCGAATCGCCGCCGCTTGTCAGGATCCCTATCCTTTTCATGACACACCTCCTCACAGACACAGATGTCATTTGTTTACTTAAAAGGCAATCTGTTGTAACACGTTATCTATGACAGGTATGGCGATGACCATGGACAGTCTCGAAGCGCTCAAGGTATGTTTGGCGAAGGTCGAGGTCGTAGCGACCGATGTCGACGATACACTCACGATAGACGGGCTGCTCACCTCGGACGTCATAAAGGGGATCGAGTATATCAACAGGACCGGCAGAAAGGTCATCCTCGATACCGGACGTTCCGGAGGGGCATGCACCACGCTTTCACAATACCTGCCTGTGGAGACGGTCATTGCGGAGAACGGAGGAGTCATCATAACGGACCATGACATCGTGCCGGTCAGGTTACCGCAGGACCATACCACAAGGCTGGACAGGTGTTTCGCGGAGATGCTGCGGGCGTTCCCCGGCATGAGGCAGGCGCAGGACAACCCGTTCAGGCTGACGGACCGCTCCATCGACAACCGCTCTATCCCTGAACACGCCCTCGAAAAGCTCGGGGACATGGCGCGCTCCTACGGTCTTACGGTAACGGTAAGCTCCGTGCAGACCCACCTGCTGTCCCCGGCGTACAGCAAGGCCACAACTTTGCAGTCAGTGACCCGGGGCAGAAGCACCGTCACGATAGGCGACTCTGCCAACGATGAGTCCCTGTTCGATCGAGACCTCTTCCCGCTGTCCGTTGGTGTCGCGAACATACGGGGCTATCTCGATGTGATGAGGCATCGGCCCCGCTGGATCCTGTCGAAAGAGCAGGGCCACGGTTTTCTGGAGTTCGTAGACATCCTAAGGTCGGTGACCGCCGGGTGACCTGCAAATCGGCACTCAAATAAATGTTGCAATTGTCTTCAGAAGGTAGTATGATCGATCCTGTCAAAGGTAAGAGTCTCTCTTCCCTTGCGAAACAATCCCATAAAAAAGGTGGACACAATTGAACCTAAAAGAACTCAAGACGAAATCCATTGCAGAGCTTGCTAACATAGCAAAAGAACTGAATGTCGAGAACGCGATGAGCTTGCGCAGACAGGAGCTCATCTTCGGAATACTCAATGTCGAGAGTGCGAATAACGGCGTGATCTACGGCGAAGGGGTGCTCGAGATTCTTTCGGACGGCTACGGCTTCCTGAGATCGGCGGACTACAACTATCTGCCGGGCCCGGACGACATCTACGTGTCGCCGTCACAGATAAGGAAGTTCGGTATCAGGACCGGGGACAGCGTCACCGGGCAGATACGCCAGCCGAAAGAGGGCGAGAAGTACTTTGCGCTCGTGAAGGTCGAAGGCATCAACAATGACGACCCGGAGACGGCGAGGAACAAGATCCTGTTCGATAACCTTACACCGCTTTATCCGGAAGAGAAGTTCAAGCTCGAGTACAATCACGCGGAGATGTCCACAAGGATCATTGACCTCCTTGCACCTATCGGCAAGGGCCAGAGGGGGCTTATCGTAGCACAACCCCGTACAGGAAAGACCATACTGCTGCAGCACATCGCGAATGCCATAACGAAGAACCACCCTGAAGCCCACCTTATCGTGCTGCTGATAGACGAACGGCCTGAAGAGGTGACGGACATGCAGAGGTCGGTCAAGGGCGAGGTCATAAGCTCCACCTTCGATGAGCCGGCACAGAGGCACGTACAGGTGGCGGACATGGTACTGGAAAAGGCGAAGAGGCTCGTTGAGCACGGCAGGGACGTCGTCATACTGCTCGATAGCATTACCCGCCTCGCGCGGGCACACAACACTATCGTCCCGTCGAGCGGCAAGGTGCTCTCCGGCGGTGTCGACGCCAACGCGCTGCAAAGGCCCAAGAGGTTCTTCGGCGCTGCAAGGAATATAGAGGAAGGCGGCAGTCTCACGATCATAGCCACCGCGCTGATAGATACCGGGAGCCGCATGGACGAGGTCATTTTCGAAGAGTTCAAGGGTACCGGCAACATGGAGATTGTCCTCGACAGGAAGCTCGCGGACAAGAGAGTGTTCCCTGCCATGGACATCAGCAAGTCCGGAACACGGAAAGAGGAGCTTCTGCTGGACAAGAACATCATCAACAAGGTGTGGATTCTCAGAAGGGTACTACAGCCCATGGGGGTCGTGGAAGCCATGGAGTTCCTGACCGGCAAGATCGCCAAAACAAAGGCGAACAAAGATTTCCTTGACTCAATGAACAAGGTTGATCTTGATTAAGGTGCTGGAGGCAACATGAAAAACGGCATTCACCCCAACTATGTGAAGGCGACCATAAAGTGCGCGTGCGGCAATGTCATAGAAACGAGGTCCACGAAGGGCAGCTATACCGTAGAGATCTGCTCGAGCTGTCATCCCTTTTTTACGGGCAAGCAGAAGTTCGTTGACTCGGCCGGCATGGTCGAGAAGTACCGAAGAAAGTACAGCAAGAAGTCTACGAAGAAAGCATCACCGGCAAAGTAAACCCTCTTTAGCCGGGGCGGTCGGACACGATGTCCGGAAGGGGACAGGGAATGGAGGTTCTGCTACTCAATCATACACGTGACGCCGACAGGACCGTAGCGGTAGCGGCGCGGCTGTGTTATTCGAAGCATGCTGTCAAGGAACTGCGCGAGGAGCTTACCCGGGAAAGGATAGAGCGGCTCATCGCAGGCATCCTGAGGTCCGGCCACCACTCCGTACTCGAGCACGCTTCTTTCACCTTCGGGATCGAGGGCATATCGCGCGTGACCACCCACCAGCTCGTACGACACAGGCTGGCCTCGTACTCGCAGCAAAGTCAGAGATACACCAGGATGGACAGGCAGTCCGCCTTCATCGTCCCTGAGAGCATCAGGGAAGACCCGGAGATGGACGCCAGATTTACGGAGCTGTCGAAGAAGGCGCTCGCCCTGTATCTCGATATGCTGGAGAGCGGCATACCTGCGGAGGACGCGAGGTATATCCTCCCGAACGCGGCCAACACGAGGATTATCGTGACGATGAACGCGAGGGAGCTCCTGCACTTCTTCCGGCTGAGGACGTGTCTCAGGGCACAGTGGGAAATACGGGGTATGGCCGCAGAGATGCTCAGGCTCGCAAGGCCGGCAGCACCGGTAATATTCAGGAAAGCAGGACCGGCATGTATCTCCGGCCCCTGCCCGGAGGGCGATTTTTACTGCGGTAAGCTGAAAGAGGTACGGGCCTTCTACCGGAATCTGTGAGATGTTCGAGAACATCGAGAAGGTCTTGCAGCGCTACGACCAGCTCGGCGGCCTCCTCACGGAGCCGGGGGTCTTCAATAATCCGAAGGAATACACCAGATACATCAGGGAGCGCAACGAGATAGAGCCGCTCGCGCTGGCGTACCGGACATACAAGGAAATCGAGCAGGGGATAGGGTCCGCCAGGCAGCTCCTCGATACAGGGGACGAAGACATAAAGCTGCTTGCGAAAGAGGAGCTGCAGTCCCTGGAGAGGCAGCGGGAGTCCATCGAGGCCCGGCTGAAGGAGCTCATCCTCCCGAAGGACCCGCTGGATGCGAAGAACGTCCTGCTCGAGATCAGGGCCGGCGCCGGCGGAGAGGAGTCCGCGCTGTTTGCCGGCGACCTGCTGAGGATGTACCTGAAGTACGCGGAAAAAAAGAGATGGCGTACCGAGGTCCTGAGTGCCAACACCACCGGCATAGGCGGGTACAAGGAGGTCATCGTCCTTATCGAGGGCGAGAAGGTCTACAGCAGGCTGAAGTTCGAGAGCGGCGTCCACCGGGTGCAGCGTGTGCCAAAGACCGAGGCGAGCGGAAGGATCCACACCTCGACTGCCACGGTCGCAATTTTGCCGGAGGCCGATGACGTGGAGATCGAAGTCAGATCAGAAGACTTAAAGATCGATACCTTCAGGGCCGGCGGTCATGGCGGACAGAACGTCAATAAGCTCGAAACGGCCATACGGATTACCCACCTGCCCACGGGCATGGTGGTCGTGTGCCAGGACGAGCGCTCCCAGTACCAGAACAGGATGAAGGCGATGACGATCCTCAAGTCTCGCCTCCTGAGCATGAGCAGGGATAAACAGACATCGGAGAGGGCGCAGGACCGGCGGAGCCAGGTCGGGACCGGCGACCGTAGCGAGAAGATACGGACGTACAACTTCCCGCAGAACAGGGTCACGGACCACCGGATCAACTATACCGTACACACGCTCGGCTCGATACTGTCCGGGGATATAGACGAGTTCATCGACGCGGTTACCGAGTACTACAGGACCAACGAGCTCTCCAGGGCTGCGGCCTCCGACAAGTGACGCATGCCCCGGCCAAGCATGCTGTACGGACAGATACGGAGATTCGTGACGGCGTACAACATCGACGTTCCTTTCAGGGAGGTCAGACTCCTGATCGCATGGATCACAGGCCTGCCGGTGGAGCGCCTCTCACTGGAGCCGGACCTGCATTTGTCGGACAGACAGATGCTCAGGCTCAGGCGGGCGATACGGAAGAGGGCGGCAAACTATCCGCTCCAGTATATCACCGGCTCCGTGGAATTTATGGGGATAAACTTCTCGATCACCCGCGGCGTATTCATACCGAGACCGGAGACCGAGCTGCTCGTGGAGACGGCCCTGCATGCGATTGAGGCGTACGGCTATACGACGGTTCTCGATTTGTGCTGCGGCAGCGGCGCCGTCGGACTCGGCATCGCGCGGATGAGTACCGGGACGCACATTGCCCTGACCGATCTGTCCCGGGCAGCGATCCGGCTTGCAAAGAAGAACAGCATGATACTTCGGCTGGGGCAGCGCGTACGGTTCTTTACCGGGGACCTGTTCTCCGCACTCCCCCGGCCCATGACCTTCGATCTGATCGTCTCAAACCCGCCGTATGTACCCCACGAGAGGATGAAGCGGTTGCAGGCCGAGGTGCTCGAGGAGCCTGCAAATGCCTTAGACGGTGGCAGGAGAGGGCTGGATGTCATTCGGAAAATTATCGAAGAGGCGGACGGGTTTCTCAACAGGAAAGGTATGCTCATTATGGAACACGACGATACGCATGCGGGATACTTCCGGGACTTGTACACCGGGGAAAAGCGCCCCGGTCTGCGGTATGCAAAGACCATAAACGACCTCGCCGGTCTCCCCCGCATAAGCATATTCAATACGTAGAACAGGCACACGTTTGCTTCATGGAGCGGTTCCAGTATACTGAGGTTGTATGGCCCTTGTACAGGTACATAATCTGAAGGTCTCCTACACGAACGCCGGGACCTTCCGGAGGCGCTCCGAGGTCAGGGCCGTCGATGGAGTGACCCTGCACATCGACGAGCACGAGACGCTCGGGCTCGTCGGCGAGAGCGGGTCCGGCAAGTCAACCCTTGGAAGGGCCCTCCTGCTCCTCGTGAAGCCCTGCGGGGGCAGCGTCGTCTTCGACGGCATCGATCTGCTGCGCGCCGACAGGCGGACGCTCAAGCAGTTCAGGACACAGGCACAGATAGTGTTCCAGGACCCGTACAGCTCCCTGAACCCGAGGATGAAGGCGGGCAATATCATAGCCGATCCCATGCGCGTGCACAGGACCGGCGACAGGCGTGCGATACGGGAGCGCGTCCTGAGCCTTCTCGATCTCGTGGGCCTGCCTGCTTCCGCATACAGCAAGTACCCGTATGCCTTTTCCGGAGGCCAGCGGCAGCGGATAAGCATAGCGAGGGCCCTTTCCATAAGCCCCAGGTTTATCGTCGCGGACGAGCCGGTATCGGCCCTGGACATCTCCATCCAGGCGCAGCTCCTGAACCTCTTCAGGGAGATACAGGAGCAGCAGGGCGTGAGCTATCTGTTTATATCGCACGACCTCAGGACCGTTGCATTTATTGCGCACCGGATCGCGGTCATGTACCTCGGAAGGATCGTGGAGCTCGCACCCAAAAAAGAGCTTATCGCCGGGCCGCTCCATCCATACACCCGGCTGCTGCTCTCGAGCATACCTTCCCGGCAGCGCCGCCCGCCCCAGCAGACCGGAGAACCTCCGGCGTACGTCCGGGGCTGCAGGTTTTACCCGCGGTGCGGGGCAGCTATGGACAAATGCAGAGACGAGGAGCCTCTCCTGAAAGAGGTGTCCCCCGGACACGAAGTGGCATGCTATCTGGTATAACGATACATAAGGGTTTAAGATCCCGAACGTGCTTAAAGCTATGACACCCGGAGCGAAAAATATTTCGTTCGTTTGCGGATCGTGCGGCTACGCCTCACCGAAATGGCTGGGCAGATGCCCGAACTGCGGGGAGTGGAATACCCTCGTACAGGCCGTGCATGCCGCAGAAGGCAAGGGGGAGTCCCGGCATGCGGAGAGCACGAGACTCGGTGCCATAGCGACACGGGGCTACGATAGGCTCTCTACCGGCATTGGCGAGCTTGACCGGGTGCTCGGCGGCGGCATCGTATGCGGGGCACTGATTCTCGTGGGGGGCGACCCGGGGATCGGCAAGTCGACCCTTGCCCTCACGGCCATGAACGGGCTGCTGAAGGACAGACAAAAGGTGCTCTATGTTACCGGCGAGGAGTCTCTCCAGCAGCTCAGGCTCAGGGCCCAGCGCCTCGGCATAGACGAATCCATGGAAGCGCTCGCTGAAACAGATCTCGACGCCGTACTCGGGGTAGTCGGGAAGAACGGTGCGGACGTGGTCGTGCTCGACTCCATCCAGACCATGGAAAGCCCTACGACCGCAGCCCCCAGGGGCAGCGTGGCACAGCTCAAGGAAATCACGGACACGCTGATGCGGTACTCGAAACAGAACCAGGTGAGCTTCGTGATCGTAGGTCATGTTACGAAGGAAGGTGCCATAGCGGGACCCAAGCTGCTCGAGCACATGGTGGACACGGTCCTCTATTTCGAGGGTGACAGGGGCATGAACTTCAGGATCCTGCGTGCCATAAAGAACAGGTTCGGATCCACGAACGAGATAGGCGTGTTCGAGATGCTGGAAGGGGGGCTGAACGAGGTGCGGAACCCGTCCGCCCTATTCCTCTCCGACAGGCAGGCACGCAAGGAGGGCTCTGCAGTCTTCCCCGGTATCGAAGGCACCAGGGCACTGCTCGTGGAGATCCAATCGCTCGTCAGCCACAGTTACCTCGCCATGCCGCGCAGGACCGCCGTAGGCATCGACCAGACACGGCTGTCCATGCTCATTGCCGTACTGGACAAGCGGGCCGGGCTCAACCTCGGCGCTGAGGATATCTATATGAACGTCGTCGGCGGTGTGAGCATAGACGAGACCGCCTCGGATCTTAGCGTCGTATCTGCTCTGGCATCGAGCTCCCGGCGCAAGCCTGTGCCCGTGGATGCGGTATTCATCGGAGAGATCGGCCTCACCGGAGAGGTGCGCCCGGTGGGCATGATGGAGAAGAGACTGAAGGAGTCGCAGAAACTCGGGTTCAAAAAGGCGTACGTGCCGGACAACGGCATGAAGGGGGTAACCGTACAGGGCATCGAGGCGATCGCCATAAAAGACATCGAGGCACTGATGGTCCGTCTCTTTCCATAAGACTGGGGCGATCTCCCTGTGATGGTTTGACACGAACGCGCGATCTTGCTATGCCTATAGCGTGGCAAAGATTCACCTATACATTCCCGTCCTTCTGCTCGTCCTTGCGGGCTGTTCTGCACCGAAGCACGTGGCTACAGCCACGTATCCGCCCTTCTCACAGATGATCGGGATAGCCACGCACCTCGGCATGTGCGAGGATCCATCCAACGCAACCGATAGGGCGGCCTGCACCTTCCAGCTTCAGCAGTTAAAGTCCGCAGGTGTATTGCTCGTACGGACGGACTTCAACTGGTCGGAGATAGAGCCGCAGCAGGGAGGATTCGATTTTACCGGCTACGACAACCTTGTTCATGCGGTTCTCAGCAACGGCCTGCAACTCGATGCGATACTCGATTACGGCAACGCGTGGGCCGATGCCGCAGGCTCCGGTTCGTACCCGCCGGACAACCCGCAGACATTCGCCGACTTCGCATATCAGGTCGCGCTGCACTACAAAGGAGAGATACACCTGTACGAGATCTGGAACGAGGAGAATACCGGTGCATTTGGCGTGGGCTTCTGGCCGCCGGCCCCCGACCCGGAGGCATACGGCCTGCTGCTGGAGGACGCATCCAAGGCAATAAAGTCCGCAGACCCGGATGCACAGGTGGCGTTCGGCGGCGTACTCATGAAGGCGTACGGGCTGAACTATACCGGGGACACGTTTATCGATGCCGTGCTGGATCTGTACCCGGACATGGGTAAGTATATCGATGCCGTGGCATTTCACCCGTACCAGAACTACCCTCCCTCGGTGGCACCGGACTTCAGATCAACGACGCAGCTCTCGCTGGATCAGATGTGCGAAAACGTCAAAGCCGTCATGAAGAAGCACAACCTATCGAAGCCTCTGTGGATAACGGAGGTCGGATGGCCCACCTATCCGCCGGTAAACGATTCAATGCAGGCGCGGTGGCTGGTGCGCGAGTATCTCGAGGCTGTCGAGCAAGGTATCGATAGCGTGTACTGGTATGACTTTATCGATGGATCGGGTTGCTCTTTCCCTGTTCAGGAGTGCTACTTTGGCCTCTTCGATTACATCACGGCGCCCTCGTACTCGACGCCGCCCCAGCCAAAGCAGGCCTTCATAGCGTTGGAGACCATGACCTCGCTGCTCTCCGGTACAACATTCAATTCCGATGTTGCTTCGAAGTTCAAGCTCAGCGGGGGTGCGCGGGCAATGTATTTTACCACGCCGGCCAATATGAAGGAGGTCTGGGTTTTCTTTTCCCCGCACGGCACCCTTCCACAGACCGTGCCCATCCCGATAAGCGGCCTCGCCTTCTATGACCTATCCGGTACGACCTTCACCCCGTCAAGCACGGGCGCAGCATACGAACTGACCGTTACCACCTCGCCTGTGTACGCTGTCAGGCTTTGAGCAAAAAAAGCGCTCTCTCAGTACCAGAACGGCCCGTAGTATGGATACGGATAGTACCACCACGGTGGCGGCGGCCCGTAATCGATCCCGAAGCCGAACCGTATCGGCCGGCGCGGCACCCGCCACAGACGCAGGTAGGTCGACGCTATGACAGGGAATTCATACGGCATCTTTCCCACGGTCCCCTTTTGAACCTCACCGGCCGTCCCTACAACGGTGACAAGCCTGCCGGGGCTGAATATCTTGGTCTCGAGGTAGCCCTTGCAAAGAACCATGAACCTGCCATACGACCTGTCACCTGTTATGGGCTCTTCGTCGGTGTCCAGAGGGAGTTGCATGACCTCGAGCCGGGTGTAGCCGTTTTTTTCGTTCGTGGCTTTGACTATCGAGCCCCCCACCATGACCATCTTGCCTTTGTAAGCCGACGGGTCTGCATTCAACATCCCGAAGGTTATGGACCTATCCACGTTGGAGAGCACCTTCCCGGGAATTGCCGGCACGCATCCGGAAGCCACGAGCAACGCGATCACCAGTCCTGCGTATTCTATCTTCCTGTTCATACCGCCTCCCTTGACCATGCTATAAGTATAGGGCGTCTTACGGATTATTAAAGAGGCTACCTCTCCGGCACTTGACACGCCGGACCACGCATGCTTGAATATCCCTATCCGGGGGAGCTGTAAGAAGCTGAGAATCCTGAAGGGATAAACCCTATGAACCTGATCTGGACAATACCAGCGCAGGGAGCGAGCATGCGTATTCTCGATGTTTTTCAACGTCGTGTCCTGCAGGCCTCAGCCATCCGGCACCTTCCCGGGAAATAACAATCTGGAGGTTTCTATGGAAAAGAAACAGGGCCTGTTTGCCTCCGTTGCGGAGGCAGACATAACAAGGGCGATCACAGGGGCATATCTGAAGCAGCTCGAGGAGTACGCACAGTGCGATGTGGTCATCGTGGGCGCGGGACCGAGCGGGCTTACTGCAGGAGCCGGGCTTGCAGGTGCCGGGTTAAAAACGCTGATCATAGAGCGGAACAATTACCTGGGCGGCGGGTTCTGGATCGGCGGCTATCTCATGAACAAGGTGACGCTGCGCGCCCCCGGCCAGAAGGTTCTCGAGGAACTCGGGGTACCCTATGAAGAGGCCGTCGAGGGCCTCTACGTGGCGGACGGACCGCACGCAACCTCGAAGCTTATCGCGCACGCGTGCGACGCCGGCGTAAAGTTCTTGAGCCTGACGCAGCTCGACGACCTCATCGTCAAACAGGGCAGGGTCACCGGTGCGGTCATAAACTATGCCCCGGTATCTGCTATGCCGAGGCAGATCACATGCGTCGATCCGGTCGCCATCGAGTCGAAGGCCGTTATCGACGCCACCGGTCACGATGCGGTCGCCGTGAGGAAGCTCGAGGAGAGGGGGCTCCTGAAGACAAAGGGCATGGGACCCATGGACGTGGACGAGTCAGAGGACAGCGTGGTGGAGCGCACATCAGAAGCGTTCCCCGGGTTGATCGTGACCGGCATGTCGGTCTCGACGACCTATGGTCTGCCGCGTATGGGACCTACCTTCGGGGCCATGCTGCTGTCCGGCAGGAAGGCGGCAGAGGTCGTGAAGACGAAGCTCCTGGTACGGGTATAGCGCCCCTTTCGGCACCAGACCAAACATCAGATCCCGACGGCCCCGCCGGCTTAGCGGGGCCGTCTTTTTGTGGTAACCTGCTATTGGTTCACATCGATGCCATGCCCGCAAATAGTAGCCAGGAAAATATAGGGGTCAAGCCTACACATTTGACACATGTATTGGAAGACAACGGGATCAACAACGGGGTCAAGTCTTTACTTTTGATCATTCCAATTCTTCAATAACCGGCTTATCGTCGAGTAATCGAATCCGAGTATGTTGGCAATCTCTTTCTGACGGTACCCGTACAGCATCACTGCATCATATATTGTTTTGTTCCGCTTGGTCCTATTTAACTTCTCTCCGCTCTTGAAAAGCTCTCCCAATGCTGGCCTATCCGTGTATCACTGCACCTTGGGTATCTCCTCAATGTCTGCTTTCTCACGAAGATATGGTTTTAGCTGTTCTACAAAATCGTCCTCCCCGAGCAGACTCTGCCCCTGTAACCCTTGCCAGAGAATATTGCCTATCCCTTCTTTACAAATGCTCTGTATCGCCTCTCTGCCTGTCCCTTATTCTTGTGAAACTGTCCCAGTATCCACTCTGTACTCAAGCATGCGTGTTTGTCTGTTATACCCGCAGTTGCAGTGTAACTGCTCCATGGGTAGTGTTGCGGGTTGGTGCATAGACCTGCCCGTACGGGGTTTACTACCACATAGCGGATCACTTCAAGAAGATGACTGTCTTTTTGTATCAGTATCGCTTTATATCTTCCCTGAAACAGGTGACCCGCACGCTTGTGCAGTCTGTTGAATGTCTGGGTATAGACACTGTTGAGCTGTCGCATCCCCTCTGAGATATTACCATCCGGGGTTTCAATCAGCAGATGATAATGGTTGTCCATGAGACAATATGCATGACACAACCAGTGATATCGTTTGACCGCCTGAGCCAGGATATTCAGAAACAGCGCTCTGTCGGAATCGTTTCGGAATATTGCCTTTTTCTCATTGCCGCGACCTGTAATATGGTACACTGCAAAAGGATATTGTATGCGTAAAGGCCTTGCCATACAGTATTGTTACCAAGGAGGACAAGGAATGTCATAAATAAAGACTTGACCCCTATTCTGCTCCGCGGTAACCTTCCTCTTAAAGGCGGCGAAATATGCAAAGCGACACAAAAAGTGATGAGGCATGCGAAGAGTCGCTATTATTAACATAATAGTATGTTTGGTTTTAATGACTGGATGTCCCACAAACCAAGAGGCATCCACACCGAATAATAATTACTGTGGCCCTGCTTATCTGGTCATTTCACCTCGAAACAATGCAGGATATGCAATAAGTTATAATCGACTACTGAATGACTACCGCCTTGAAGGCGGTAGGTTCGGAGACCCGTCAATTTGAAATTGACTGTCATCGGCAACCTGCTCCCCTTCCTGCTGCTTGATATATTCCTGTATCGCTTCATCGGTGATCGT